>NZ_CP036267.1:2476540-2811540 GCF_007744255.1 Thalassoglobus polymorphus
CTTCTGTATCGGGCGGCTGAATTAAACAAGAAGAATTCGACAAAACAGCTGAAATATGCGTATAATGCTGGTTGAGATCTTCCCGACTTAGTCTCTGCATGCTGCCTTCCTCAATCTAAGTCGATTACCTTCCTTCCGAATTTGGTGAGTCCTTGATTCGTGTCCGTTGTCGACATTGTGGTTCCCGGTTCCAGCTCCGCACCGAGGATGCTGGCAAAAAAGGCTTGTGTCCCAACAAAGAGTGTCGACAGCCGTTTCGCGCACCTGCAAACATTCCCAAGGAATCCGCGAAACCTGCGAAATCGTCCGGTCGGATGCCGGCTCGAAAACGACCTGGCAAAAAGCAGACTGCTTCTAGTCGACCAACGCCGGTCAGGAAGCAGAATCGAGGGAAACGAAAAAGGCGACAAAAACGATCGGTCTATCCGGTTGTGGCCGCATCTTGTGTCGGGATTGTGTTCTTGCTTGGATTCTTCACGTTCTGGTTCCGTTCGGATCATGGAGATTCTGACCGCGGAACGATTGTCGCAGCTGATCAACTGAATCCACTTGCCGAAATCGACTTCGATAAAGAGATTAAACCTTTCTTTCAGAAATATTGCCTTGATTGCCATAGTGAGGACTTTCAAGAAGGCGACTTTAGTTTTGACCGCTACCCTGATGGTGATTCCATCAAGCGTGATCGGGAAATTTGGACGAAAGTTCAACAACTTGTCAGACTGGGCGCGATGCCCCCAGCCGATTCAGATCAACCGTCAAAAGACGAGAACCAGAAGATCATTGATTGGATCGATTATCAGCTCTTCTTTATCGATTGTTCCGTCCCGCATGATCCCGGACGTGTCACTGCAAGGCGACTCAATCGGACGGAGTACAACAACACTGTCCGAGATCTTTTAAACGTCGATTTCAGACCTGCAGACGACTTTCCTTCTGACGATGTCGGTTACGGGTTTGACAACATCGGTGACGTCCTTTCCGTCCCCCCGTTATTGATTGAAAAATATCTGACTGCCGCTGAGCAAGTCGCAGAAAAAGCGATCATCACCCAGCACCCGAAATACTTTTCGAAGCGAGCATTCGGGAAGGAATTGAAAGAAGAAGGTGCTGTCTCAAGTCGAGGAGACGGAAGTAAAGCAATTGTCTCCCGAGGGCGCGTTTACCATCAGTTTAATCTTCCAGAGAACGGAACTTATCGCTTAATCATCAAGGCTTCAGCAGATCAAGCGGGGGACGAACTCGCGAAGATGGAGTTGAAACTCGATGAGCGTGTCCTGAAGGTTCAAGAGATTCAAGGACACAAAGAAGAGAATCTGGTCGAGTTGGAATTCGAAGGGAGTGCAGGAAAGCAAACGCTTTCTGCTGCCTTTATTAACGACTTCTATAACCCCAAAGCAGAGAAGCGAAAAGACCGTAACCTGATAGTGAGGTCCCTTCGAGTTGAGGGGCCACTCGGTATTCCTGATTCGGTACGTGAGTCCAACTCGCTGCTCAAGGTCTTCCCTGAAAACGGTGTCTCAGTTTCTCACGCTGCTCAATCGAACTTTCGAGAGTTTCTGCCACGCGCGTTTCGACGACCTGTGACAGAAGCGGAAATTTCTCAATACGTGTCGTTTGTCGAGATGGCGTCTGAACGAGGAGCCTCGTTCGCAGAGTCAATGCGTATTGGCTTGCAGGCGATCCTCGTCTCACCGCACTTCCTCTTCCGTGTTGAAGAGAGTCGGCAACAAGTCGGTACGATGGAACAACTAGACGATTTCGCACTCGCGACTCGTATGTCGTATTTCATATGGAGTAGTTTACCGGATGAAGAGTTGTTTCAACTCGCAAAAGAAAACCGTCTCCATGAGCCGCAAATTCTGAAAGAACAGACCGAGCGGATGCTGGCTGACCCGAAGTCCGAAGCACTTGTGAAAAATTTCTCCGGGCAGTGGTTAGGTCTTCGCAAATTGACGACGAACGAAGTCTCTCCAGATACTGCACTCTTCCCCGAGTTTAATGAGAAACTTCGCCTGGACATGTGGAAAGAGACGGAGTTGTACTTCGGTTCGATCGTGCATGAAAATCGAAGTCTCTACGACCTGCTCGATGGTCGCTATTCATTCTTGAATGAGCGGCTGGCGAAACTTTACGGGATTGAAAATATCAAAGGGGAGAATTTCCGCCGGGTTGAATTTCAGGATTCGCAGCGGTTGGGGGTTCTCACACATGCCAGTATTTTGACGCTGACGAGCTATCCCGACAGGACTTCACCCGTGAAGCGTGGACAGTGGGTTCTCGAAAACTTTCTCAACGATGCTCCACCAGATCCTCCCCCAACGGTCCCTGGTATTGAAGAGACACAATCGGCGAATCCGAACCTTTCCTTCAGGGAACAATTAGAACTCCACCGGAAAGATCCTGGCTGTGCAGCGTGTCATGTCACCATGGATGAAATCGGTTTCGGGCTCGAAAACTTTGACGCCATTGGGCGCTGGAGAACGCAAGACGGAAAATTTGAAGTCAATGCCAGCGGGACTCTCCCTAATGGTGAGTCGTTTAACGGTCCAGAAGAGATGATTGCTGTTCTTCGAGGCCGAAAAACAGAGTTCGGACGATGCGTAGCAGAAAAAATGCTAACATATGCGCTAGGACGAGGACTAGAATACTATGATCGATGCGCTATCGACAAGATTATGACCGATCTCGATAGTGATGACCGATTTTCTGTGCTTATCACCGGAATCGTTCAGTCGGCGCCGTTCCAACTGCGTCGAAACAACAAATAGTTGAAGGAAAACGGATCAATCAGCCGACGTTCAATGTAAGGACTGCGGCGAAGGCTCCGTCTTAATAGCTGGTCTCTGTCGTAATACACGACAGTGAAGATTTGAAAGGTATTCCAATGAAACCGATTTCACGAAGAACGATGCTTCAAGGTGTTGGTGCAACACTTGCCTTGCCTGTTCTGGACGCAATGCTTCCAAACACAGCTTGGGCAGCGCCTGAGCAACTTGTGCAAAACCGAATGGGATTCATCTTCTTCCCGAACGGTGCCATCATGAAGGACTGGACTCCTGGCGAACTCGGCGAGAAGTTCTCACTTCCCAAAACACTCAAGCCGTTGGAGAAGCATCAAAAGGACATGCTTGTTCTTTCAGGACTCGCTCAAACCAAAGCCCGTGCAAACGGAGATGGAGGTGGTGACCATGCGCGCAACTCAGCAGCATTCCTGACCGGAGCACAACCGAGGAAAACGAGCGGTGCCGATATTCAAGCCGGCATTTCAGTCGATCAAATTGCGGCAGAAAAAATCGGATCTCAAACAAAACTTCCATCACTGGAACTTGGTATCGAACCGGGACGGCAAGCCGGTCGTTGCGATTCAGGGTATAGTTGTGCGTATGTTTCCAACATCTCCTGGAAAAGCCCTCAAACTCCGATGGCCAAGGAAGTGAACCCGAAACTGGTTTTCGAACGGATGTTCGGAACTGGCGAAGATCAAAAGGCGATGGAAGAACGGAACTTCTATCGCAAAAGTATTCTCGACTTTGTAGCGAGTGATACGAAGCAGCTTAAGAATAAACTTGGGCGCAATGATCAGCGAAAACTGGATGAATACTTCGCAAGTGTTCGTGAGATTGAACAGCGAATTGAACGTTCTGAAGTTGAAGCGGATCTCGCACGTCCAGATGTCGAGATTCCCGAAGGTGTTCCGAAAGATTGGGCAGAGCACGTACGAATGATGTACGACCTGATGGTGCTCGCATTCCAGACAGACACTACCCGCGTCTGTACTTTCATGCTTGCAAACTCTGGTAGCAACCGAAGGTTCAAAGAAATCGGAGTCAACTCCGGGCATCACCAGATTTCGCATCACCGGAATGATGAAGCCCTGGTTGCTAACCTGCAAAAAATTGATGAGTACTCTGTCAAACAGTTCAGCTACTTCCTGGACCGGATGAAGAGCGTCAAAGAAGGTGATGGAACTCTGCTGGACAACTCCATGTTGCTGTACGGTTCTGCCATCAGTGACGCCAACCGGCACACTCACCATGATTTGCCAATCCTGTTGGCTGGTCAGGGAGGCGGGACAGTGAAAACGGGGCGACATCTTCAGTACGAGAAAGAGACACCGATGAACAATCTCTTCTTGTCGATGCTCGATCGAATGAACGCTGGAGTCAAAGAGTTTGGTGACAGCACCGGACGGCTCGATCAATTGTCATAACGGTAAGACTGACAATACTGCTCTACAGAAAACCCTGCACTGAACTTCGATTCGGTGCAGGGTTTTTACGTCTACCACAAGAAGTCGGCTCTGCTTTATCAGAAGAAGATCTTCTTAAACTCTACGAGCTGACGAATTCTTGCGCATCTTTCGAATTGGTTTGCAGGTTCTGCCTCGTGGCGAACAGTATTTTTATTAGCGAAACGCGTTCTTCACGGGCACACGGTAGAGCAAGCTGCTCAAAGAACCTTGTGGGTACTCGATGTGTGAGCTGCGTCGATCTATTGCATTCAGCTTTCTTCTGGTCTAGCTCGTTTCGATGCTCTCTATGACCCTGCTTTCGAGAATTGAACCGATGGGTTCCACTCGTACAGTGGTTTGGATCACTCACTTCATCATGTTGTATTTCTTCATTTTGTTGTAGAGGGTCACTCGGCTGATACCGAGTTCTTTAGCGGTGTTGGTTCGCGAAAAATTGTTCTTGAAGAGGGTTTGCTCAATGATCTCCTTCTCGCTGCACGCGACTTTTTGTTCAAGAGAGCGATCATGATCCTTCTGACTTTGATGTCCTAGTCGGACCGACGGGTCGTTTGTTGGCCCGACCTGACCGGCAAGAATGTTTGGCGGGAGATGTTCTCGGCTTAGGATGCCATCTTTGCAATAGATGACCGCTCGTTGCATGACGTGTTCGAGTTCACGCACATTTCCTGGCCAGGGATAGCTGAGAATCGAATCGAAGAGCGAATCGTCGACACGATGAATCGGAATCCCATGTTTCTCCTGAAACTTTTTGATAAACATCTTGCACATCGGAATGACGTCCACTTTCCGCTTTCGCAGTGGTAGCAATTCGAATTTCATCATGTTTAATCGGTAGTACAAATCTGGTCGAAATAGCCCCTGTTCAACGAGCGGTTCCAAATCCAGGTTACTGGCGACAACCAGTCTGGCTTGTGACTGAAATGTCTGGTTCGAGCCGACCGGCTCAAACTCTCCTGTCTCGATGACCCGCAGCAACTTGACTTGTTGTTCCGGAGCAAGGACATCGATTTCATCGAGGAGAATCGTTCCTTTCCGGGCAGCGATGAACTTGCCTTCTTTGTCAGCATGTGCACTGGTGAACGATCCTTTGACATGTCCAAAGAGTTCGCTTTCGATCAGGTCGCGCGGGAGTGCTCCGCAGGCAACATGTATGAATGGTTCATCTCGTCGAGGAGACGCTTCGTGGACGAGGTTCGAGAGAAATGTTTTCCCCGATCCGGTTTCCCCAATCAACAAGATAGTCACATTGTGAGAGCCAGCGACCATCAAGTCTTCCAGCATTTGTTTCATTTCCGGTGAACGCGTTTCAAAGTTCCGCGTGATCCCGGGAAACACAGCTTCACCGAATCCAGTTGTGACGATCGTAGGTGGGGGCTTTGGTGCTTCGGCTGTGCTTGCATGCGGCGATGCAGTCGCGGAAGCCTCTTCTTCAACCGGAGCTTGTTCTTCGGCGTACTTCTGCTCAAGGCAACGCTGAAGTCTGTTTATGACCGATTCTACAGTAATGATCCCGCTGAGGGCTTCGACATGTTTTGAATCGATGTGAGGCTGAAGCAGCACAGGAACTTCGTTCCCTACAAGAGCCAATGACAGCGTCTGTGTAGAGCTCTGCTGTAAGTGATTCAGAACCCGGTCGATGACAGCTCCATCGCTGAGTTCCCAACGCTGATCTGTCACCAACACATCAATCTTCTCATCAACAAGCAACGGCAAGATGCTCGAGAGGTGTGTGGAGACCATGATGTCGAAGTCTTTTTCAAGAACGTTTCGGAGTTGGCTCCCAAAATTTTCGTCGGGGCTGGAGAAAAAGAGTTTGAGTCGAGGCATCGGAATGTTCTTTCGATGTAACTTGCGACAGAACAGATGTGAGAGCTGCGTACGATGTGAAACAGTCTGTCAGGCTGCCTTCACATCAAGTCAACATCTCTTAATGATCAACTTCAGTGCCAGTGAGTCCGAATTCGGTGATCAGAAACGAAATCATGTTCAATTCTTTTGACAACGCTGAACAACGCCCCGGCGCATCCTTCGTAAATGGACTCGTATTTCCAGATGAAACTCGTTTTGAGAGCAGTCTTTCAGCGATTAAAGAACTTGCAAAAGAGGTCGAAAGTCACAGGGGAATTTCAATGGTGACCTACGTCAACGTCGCGTTAAGGCATCATGCGGCAACACTCAATGTTGTTTTTATGCAACAAGGAACTGTGCAGAGCTTCCAAAAGTTGGCGAGGATACCGAAGTCAAAAGAGCTATGAACTCAGGGAGCAGAGGTTCCAGACTTGTGGGTTGGCTACAAACAAGCAGGATGATGAGATAGATCCACTCTCCCAGAAAATCCATCTACCGAGGTTCTGCTTCCACCGAAATGTCTCGACCTTGGCGGGGCGCAGGCCAATGGAACGTCTGGATATGAACACCGGTTCACATGACGTGTGTTTCTCTGGTAAGAGATTGAACTCCACGAGTAAAGTCTGGAATACGATTTCCGTGGACGCTAGCAGCTCGTGAACGCGGAGTTCGAATTGAAGAGATTGATGCTGGCGAGCGAAGGCATTTACTCCGGTCAATTAATGGCCTCGGCCTCTCCAGTCGAGATGCGCTCTGCTCTGTCCCCTTTTGGTGGATCTTTCACACATGCTGTAGCGTAGGAATAAGTCACGCTGGGCGTTGGCGTTGACCGTTGGGGGATTGGGTGGTCTGCGAGCTTGGCGCAGGAATATTTGGGGGGGGGATCCAAATTGCTCTCTCAAGAATTGAGAAAAGCGGTAGCTCCAGAGGTTTACGGACCGGTTCTAGTAAAAAGCTGTTCGCCACGAGGCAGATCCTGCAAACCAATTCGAAAGATGTTCTAGCTTAGCTTTGCTTTAGATCTGGAACGCTATTGTTTTGCCTACTCAAGATGTCCCCTGAGGCAATGTTTGCGTAGCGACGTCGGAACAGCATTCACGGATTGTGATCACGGTTTGTGAGCGAGGTGTTCCAAACGAGAGAGAGGTAGAACTCTTGTGGGGTTCACTATGCGGAGTCTCTGTGTCCGGGAAGAGAGCTTTTCATCCGGTGACTCGCTCTTTTCCGCGAGACAGATCGCACACTCTTTCAGAATGCCTTAGAACTGGTCTCGAAACTTGCTGTTCCTATCTCTGATACAGAGAAAGGTCGCAATGCCATCGTTATTGAGAATGCTCTAGCAGACGTTGGCCAGAATGTCTTCCGAACCTGCAAAACTTTCATCGATCTCAGCTTGTCCGTCGTCAAGAATTTCAAAACAAAGCCCATCACCTTCGACAGAGACAATTGTCACTGTATACTCGCCAACATGAATCGTTTCGCCAACGGATAGTTCGATCAAATGTTCTTGCACAGTTTGTCTCCGTAGAACCGGATGAGATGTTATCAATGTGCGCATGACAGAAAGAGTCAGGCGAAACGGACTATACACCGGAGTTACAAACTCGCCAACTGAAAAACGTCAAGCTGTTTCAAAATCCTTCAAAGATTTTCAAACTTTCGTGACTCATGAACAAAAAGACATCTTGATGAAAATTCGAACTCAAGCTGCTGATTTTCGCGTCGAAGAAATTAATTCGATCCCAATTGGACGTGACGGAAAATACGGCGTTTACGAAATGCGAAAAACGGGTTGGAACACACTCGACGCATTGAAGAGCATTGCCATTCAGTGGAAGCGTTCACCTAAAGAGTTGGCGCATGCCGGTCTAAAAGATCGACATGCCATCACGTCTCAAGTGATTACGATCTTTGATGGCCCAAGTCGAAACTTCGAAGATCATCAAGTTTCACTTGAGTACCTGGGACAGTCATCAAGAGCCACTGTTGCCACGGACATTGTAGGGAATCGCTTCAGCTTAGTTCTCCGGTCCCTCTCTGCTGATGAAGTTCACTCTGCGAAAGAAGCGCTTCCACAAATTGGAGCAACAGGGTTGGCGAATTATTTTGACGATCAACGATTTGGTTCCTGGATTCCGGGACATCCGTTTATCGCTGAACATTGGATACGAGCCGATTACGAAGAAGCGTTGCGGCTGAGTTTTGCGGAACCACATCCGATGGATGACGGAGAAGAACGAGAGCAGAAAGACATTTTGCGACAACACTGGGGCGATTGGAAGCTTTGCAAACAGAAACTCAGTCGATCACATCGTCGAAGTATAATCACGTTTCTGGATGACCGAAAAGATGACTTTAAAGGTGCCTGGGCTTGTGTCAATGCAGAAATGCGTGGACTCTACTTAACTGCATTTCAAAGTGATTTGTGGAACCATATCCTCAATAACCTTTTCCAGGAAGCTTTCACTGATGATCAGCTCATACGATTTCGGATGAAGACAGGCGAACTCTGTTTACCTACGACGATGACTGCCGAGCAGAGAAAAACTCTTCATGCTGCTGAAATTCCATTGCCTTCGGCACGAATTAAAAACCTTGATGAATCGTTGCGTCCGCTTGTCGAAAAGTCTCTAGCTGAGAAAGGCTGGAAACTGGAAGAACTCAAAGTTCGGCATCCGCGAGACCGCTTTTTTCCGAAGGCTTCGAGAGCAGCCATGATTCCCGTTGCTGATCTGGAGTCTGAGTTTGGGGAGGATGAACTCTCTCCGGGGCTGGCGAAACTCAATGTTCAATTCACTTTGCCTCGGGGTTGCTACGCAACGATGCTAGTGAAGCGTTTGATGATTGCGGAATCTCAAATGCAGAACTGACGATCTCGGGGATCGCGATCAATCGGCCTGTTTCCGTTGCTACAAAGGCCCAGTTCGTTTCTGCCCGGGCGATGAGTTTTTCAGTCTTGCTGTGGAGGATTTCATATTTTCGAAGCGATGAATACTTCTTCATGTCCTGAACCCACGTTTTGATGACGACTGCATCTCCCTGAAAAACAGGTCGCCGATATTCGATGAAGTGCGACCTTACGACCCAGGCCCAACCATGCTTCTTGTACTGGCTCGTGTTCCAACCTTGTGCGTCTGAATGTGCGATTGCGGCGTTCTGCAACCACTTTAGATACGAAATGTTATTGGCGTGTCCCTGACCGTCGATGTCCGTCTCGGTCACTTCGTGCTTAAACAAAAATAGAGCGGGCATGATGACGTCTCCAGCGGTGAGGCAATGTTTTTTCGAGAGTGGAATGTTTATTCGTGAGCAGTATCATACTGCTTTTCAGTTGTCTCTGTTTTCTTCAGCGTCGTTCAGAAAGTGGTCGTCGCTGACGGGCAGTTTTGTGACGCTGCAAGTTGAGAAGACATATGAACAAACTCTCAACGTGACACAAGTCAGGTTTCAGCAACTTGTCAATTTTCAAAGCTTCCATGTTAGAACGATTCCATGAAAGGGATCATTGATGACCGAGTCAGCTCTTCAAGGTCAATTTGAGTCGATCGCCGGCTGGCTATTCGAGTCCCAGTCAGCGATTGCGTTTACCGGTGCGGGAATTTCCACTGAAAGTGGGATTCCTGATTTCCGTTCACCGGGCGGTGTCTGGTCGAAGAACCGTACTGTCTACTTCGATGAATTTCTTAACTCGGAAGCGGATCGATACGAGTACTGGCGACAGAAATCGCAAACGCATGTTGAGTTTGAGGCTGCATCTCCAAACAGTGCGCATCGCGTTTTGGTAGAATGGGAGACGGAAGGGAAGCTTTCTGCAGTTGTCACTCAAAACATCGATGGTCTGCATGTTGAAGCCGGTAGTCAAAACGTACTTGAACTTCACGGGACTGCCCGCGAAATCGGTTGCCTGAGTTGTGAGAAACGCTGGCCTGCCGACCCGTGGGTTCAACGGTTTCTTAAGGAGGATCGAGTACCCAGTTGCCCCGATTGTAGCGGGCTTTTAAAGCACGCTACCGTTTCGTTTGGTCAGGCATTACCGGAGGAGGTCTTACAACGTTCGATCGAATTGGCAAGCAACGCGGACCTTTGTTTCGCCTGCGGTTCATCTCTTGTTGTTCATCCAGCTGCCGGGATTCCAGAAGTGACAAAGAGGAATGGAGGAAGGCTCATCATCATCAACCGCACGGAGACTCCGCTCGATCATCTTGCGGACGTCATCATACGTGAGCCACTTGGATCAACGCTCTCTCAGATTCAGCAATTTTATATGGACCGTTGTTAGAGAATGCGACAAGTCTTCTTTCTTGAAACCGTCAAGTCGAAAACCGATTCATCATTCTTCAGAGAAGATCCTCCAAAAAAGACATCGTGAACGACTTGAGCGAACGTGTGGGGCGAGTTTTAGCACTGGTCTCAAGGCTGACTGTTCACTTCTCTGGTACAGAACTCTGGTACAGAGAAAGGTCGCAATTCCATAGGTTTTGAGATCACTTCTAGAGCATCTTTTGGATTGGTGTTCTGGTTCTGCCCCGCAGGCAGCTGTTCATAAAGGGATGAAATCGAGCTTCATCGGAATGACTGGGAATGACAAACAGTAAATTGCGTTCTGTTCATCGAGAGTTTCTTAAGGTTTCCATGCCATGGAGTTTCAGCATTGATTGAACAAGATCAGTTTTCGAATTCTGGTCATCATAGAAATCTCCGACGCCCGGTCGTCTGGGCGGTGACGGCATTGTGTATTGGCATTGTGGCGGATCATTTCTCAACATTGAGTTTGTCGGTGTGGGTGGGCTTGTTTTTGGTGAGTTCTTTGGTGGCATTGGTCAGCTTACCGTTTCAGAGATGGTCATTCGCTGCATCGGTGGCAACATTGCTGCTGCTGGTTGCAGTAGGTGGAGGGCGAAATCAGTTTTTTCATCACCATCGTCGTGCAGACAACATCCTGAGATATGTCACTGAAGAGCCCCGCACGGCAAGGATGTCAGGTGTGATCGTATCAAGCCTCGATCTGTATGAATCAGAACGTGGGCCAAGAATTCCTTCCTGGCTGGAGGTCGACACCAGTCGCTTCATTCTCAAGTGCGAACGATTGCAAGCTGGAGGTGATTGGGAATCTGTCTCGGGACGTTTGAGTGTGGACGTCAATGGACATCTCGTTCATGCACGGATTGGTGATCGAATCGAACTTCTCGGGAAACTCTCGCGTCCACAACCTGTAAGAAACCCAGGTGGATACGACTTTCAGGCCGCTCTTTCACGTCAAGGGATTGATGGGCTGTTTCGAGTGCGACACCCGCAGGCGGTGCAAGTTCTCGAAGATTCCAGTTCATTCTGGTGGCTGATTCCGCGATATCGAGAAACAACTCGTTTACGAATCAAACAGCTATTCGTCCAGAACCTTTCGGAGGAGACTTGTCGGCTTGCGCTCTCGTTGCTTCTGGGGGATCGGACTCAACTTCAAGACGAGATGCGTGATCGTTTTGTTGACAGCGGGACGATGCACCTGCTGGCGATTTCAGGATTGCATGTGGGGATATTGGCTGGGCTGATTTCGATCGTTTGTCGGGTCCTTGAATTTTCACCGCGAACGACCACAACGTGCCTGATCTTGACTGTCGTCCTTTACGCAATGTTGACGAATCATCGTCCGCCGGTTCTGCGTGCATCGATGTTGATTACAGTGATTTGCCTGGGGACGGCCGGGAATCGACGTATTGAACCGTACAGTGCACTGGCGTTTTGTGCAGCGATTCTGTTGCTTTGGAATCCGGGGAATCTTTTTGATATCGGAGCGCAGCTTTCGTTTCTCGCCGTCGGAGCCATTGTCTGGAGCAGCCGGGCTTTGGAGGCGAACCCCTTTCAGGCACAAACACTTGGCGTTCCCGTTTCCGAAGAATGGCAATGGGTGGGACGCCTGTCACCCGTCGTAAGTTACCTGTATCAGGGATACGTGGTGACCGGTGCTATTTGGCTCGGCACATTACCACTGACTGTGGCGACGTTTCATCTGGTAACCCCCATCGGATTTGTACTGAATGCGTTGCTCATCCCGTACATAGGTGTCGTGCTAGGCTTAGGGTATTTCTTTCTATTCTGCGGTTTGCTGATTCCCCCGCTGACTGTCTTGGTGGGCGGATTGTTCGATTGGTCGGTGCAAGGTTTGCTCTGGGTTGTTGATTGGGCTCATCATGTCCCGTTGGGGCATTTCTATTGTGGGGCGACTCCTGTTTGGTGGCTGGCTGTTTACTACATCCTTATTGCCTGGAATTGGAATCTTTATGGTTCGCGACAGTTGGTCAATGGACGGTGGAAGGTGCTTTCGGTCTGGGTCATGATCGGATTCACACTCGGGCTGCAAACTCCTCAGCGTGATGGATTGAAATATACGGTCCTCTCGGTCGGACACGGATTGGCGACGGTTCTTGAATTACCCGGCGGAGAAACGATTATTTATGACTGCGGCACTTTTGGTGATGGACGGCGAGCCGAGAGGACCGTCGAGCAGTATTTGCGTTTGCAGAACGTCAGTCACGTCGACGCGGTCATGATTTCACATGCAGATCACGATCACTTTAGCGGGCTCTTTAAGTTGTTTGAACGCTTTTCAATCGGAACTCTCATTGTGACTCAGCAGTTTCTGGACTTCGGGCAGGCAAATGTCGAGGAAATATGCAAAGCTGCAGCGACGCACGGAATTCCTATCCGAATCGTTTCTGCTGGCGATGAAATTGAGTTTCAGAAAACTGGAAATGCAGTCCAGTTCAAAGTTCTTCACCCATCGAGTTCGTTTCATTCCAAGTATGACAATGCGAACAGCATGGTGCTGTCTCTGGAGTATGCAAATCGACGCATGCTCTTGACGGGTGATTTGGAGAGAGATGGAGTCGAAGCTTTATTGGAACAATCGACCGAGCCATTTGATCTCGTGATGGCTCCGCATCATGGCTCAAAGTTTTCGAGTCCGCAGCAATTTTTTAATTGGGCAAATTCCAGTATCGTGCTGATTAGTACTGGAGATGCCTCAGTTGTTGATCGCTTGCAAGAACAGCTTGGTCCAGATGTCCGAGTTTTTGCGACACAGAAGTCCGGAGCGTTGACAGTTGAAATCAAGCAAGCTCAACCGCTTCATGTCGTGCCGTTTTTGAAGTAGAACCAGCCCGAAAACTACTGGAATGGTCGCTTTCCTCAACGTTTGAGAGAGCAATTAAAAGTTTCAGGATCAGTTCTAATAAAAGTGAACTTCACGGGCACGACAAGCATTGAAAATACTCAATTAAAAATTGCTGTTCGCTACGAGGCAGAACCTGAACACCAGTTCGAACGATGGTCTAACAGAGTCCCGCCCCTGAAGCAGCGATTACTCAGAGACAGCGTGCTGCTGGAGTTCTTCAAGTGATGCAAATTCAAGTGCTGACATGTGAGTTGCTTCCAGGACGACTTCGCAGGCGTGCCCGGCATCGTAGGCATCTTTCCATCTCGCTGCACAGACACACCATTGATCGCCAGGGGTTAAGCCCGGAAAACGAAATTCAGGAATAGGCGTTGAGAGATCATTTCCGGTCGATTTCGAGAATTCCAGAAAATCTTCTGTGACTCGACAGCAAATGACGTGCATCCCCATGTCCCCCGGACCGGTGCCACAACATCCATCACGAAACCAGCCTGTCATCGGATCTGTTGAACAGGTTTGAAGATCGCCACCAAGTACATTTTTTCCGCGAGACATTTGTTTTCAGCTTTAAGCAGGGAGAGTGAGCAACAGGAATCACCTGCAAGTTTAGCTGTACGCGATAACTCTGCAACAGAAGACCCGAGAGAGTTGTTGAGAGGAACTCATCAAGATTTGATTTCAAGGCATTTTTGGCACTTCTCGGGGACGTGAAAATCACCTTTACGACTGCAAAGACTGCTGGTCACGCGATTAAAAAAAAACAGCACCACTTTGAACTGGATGGGTCTCTTTCACTCTTGTGCAGATTGAAAGTGAAACCATCCAGAACAGTGGTGCTGTCGAAGTTAACAAGCCGATCGGGGGACTTTACTCTGACTCAGGAGGCTGTGGTCGATTCGGTTGATCCCCTGCTCGATCTGGCCGTCCGGGGCGGTCTCCATCAGATCCAGGACGGCGGCCACGTGGTGGTCCACCTTCCGGGCGTCCTTCTCCACCGGGGCGACCACTTCGGAGCATTTCACCGAACTCTTTGGCGTCAATTTTTCCATCAGAGTTTGCATCGATCCGTTCAAAGTTTTCGCTAAGTCTTCCTGTTGCTTCCTCTTTTGAGATGGCTCCATCTTTATCTTTGTCGAAGCGTTCTAGAAACGCTTCCGGATTGAAACCACGGCGTCGACCTTCTGGTCGGTCACCTTCGGGACGTCGGCCTTCCGGGCGTCTGCCTTCTTCGGGGCGGTCTCCACTCCGACGTCGACCCTCTGGTCGATCCCCATCCGGACGGTTGCCTTCTGGACGCTTTCCTTCCGGTCGATCTCCTGCTCGATTCATTCTACCTTGAGGGCTTCCCTCTGGGCCTCCGCTGAAACCCATCAGTTCGCGACCATCCAGTTCACCATCTTTATTGTGATCGAGTTCATCGAAAAGTCTGGCGATTCGAAGTGCTTCGCTTTGGCTGATTTTTCCATCTTCATTTGTGTCGAGCACTCGCATGAATGCAAAGCCTCTGGGACCTCTCATTACTGGCTGTCCTTCTGGGCGTCGTCCTTGAGCACGAGGTTCCCCGTCTCGCATTGGGGGACGCTGACGACCACGTTCTGGTCGATCGGAGTTGGTATCGCGGTCGCGATTCATTTCTTTTTTCGGACGATCTTTCTCAGTGTCACCTCTCTCCGGGGTACTTTTCTCTGGGCGATTTCCATCGCGCTGGCCCCGCATACGGGTAAGCTGTTCCAGAGAAATTTCATCAGTCCCCGCACGTTCAAACAGCCCGGAAAGCCGTTCGCGAAGTTGCTCAGGGAGTTCGTCTTTTGACAATTTGCCATCTTTGTTTTTATCGAGACGAGCATAGAACTCTGAGTTGCCCGGACGTCCGCCAGGTGCATCAGGACGTCTTGATCGCATCATCTTTCCGAGGGCTTGATCAAATTCCTGTTTGCTGAGTTCCTCTTTCCCTGCTTCTTCGAAGATGCGTCCCAGTCGCCCGAGGGCTTCTTCAGGAATTTCGTCTTTCGTCAATTTCCCATCTTTGTTCGAGTCGAAACGATCGAACAGAACGCTTGGATCGAACCGGCCCCGGGGACCACGGTCTCTGTCTCCACGCGGACCAGCGGGCGTCCCTGCAGGCCGCTCATCTTCTTTGAGCGTGGCTTGGTATTCAGCAAGTGACAGCTTGCCATCTTCATTTTTGTCTCCTGCACGAACAAGGCGTTCAAAGAATCTCTGTTGAGATTCAGAGACTTCATCTGCCGCTAGAATTCCGTCGCTGTTCTTGTCGAGGCTTTTAAAAACCTCATCAGATTCCTGTGCGATCGCGACAGCTGAAAGCCCACAGACAGCCAGCGAAGCTGCAAACCGGGTCAACGTTTTCATCAGTTTTATCCTACGTTTTCAAAATTCGTAAAAAGATATGACGGAGTCGTCATACGAATAGAAACACCTCAAACAACGAGAAGTTCCGAAAATGCTGGTGGTAACCCTGTTAATCTTGTCCGAATTCGGGAAATTTGTCCCAAATTTGCAACAATTCCAACTTACGACTTGAGACGAACGAATCTGGTCGACGTATAATAACGCACAGTATTATGTGGAGTCGGGCGGTAGAATTTACTGCCTCTGTTTTTCCTTTTTTCCAGCCTCCGCACTATTCCAAAATTTTGGAGAGAGTTCAGAAATGACTCAAACACTTGAACATGAGATCGAGTCGACCCAAGCCGCAGAACCAGATTCGCGACCCATTTCGGAAGTCGCTCGTGAGTTCAGCGACTACAACGAATTCAGCTATCGACCCGTGCCTGTGATTGCAGTCGTCGGATTCGTACTGACGCTGTTGTCCTCGATGGCACTCTTTGTGTGGTTGGCGCTTCCATTATGTTTGATTGCATTCGTCATCAGCAGTCTTGCATTGTTCGCCATCCGTCGAGAAAAAACTGCTTACAGCGGCACTTGGATTGCCGTTGCCGGAATTGTTCTTTCTGCGACGTTCTTCAGTTTTGGGCTCGGCTATCAGGTGTATACCTACAAAACGGAAGTCCCAGAGGGATACGAGCGCTACGACTTCCTCAAAGACATCTCCGAGAAAGGTTTTGTCACTGTGAACGGGCAGTCAAGCCTTCATCCCGATGTCCTCGACATGGAAGGGAAAGATATCTTCCTCAAGGGGTACATCTATCAAACCGGAAAAATGAAAGGGTTGGGATCATTCATCTTGGTGAAAGATAATCAGGATTGTTGCTTTGGAGCTTCTCCCGCATTGACTGACCGCGTCGGTGTCGTCATGGCGCCTGGAAAAGAGATCGATTACAAAGCTGGAAAAGTTGCAATCGCTGGCAAGTTCCGGATCAACGATCAATTCACAAATCAGGATCTGGAGCCCTTGTACGTTATCGATGGAGAATACTTCACGACTCGAATTAGCGATTTTTAGAACTGGCAAGTACGGTGATATCGATCTGATTGTCCATGTTCCTCGTCGGTTCAAAAGTCGTTCATGATGAGGTAAAGTCTGGACGTGCGATTGTTCACTAAGCGTGTTCAATAAGCCATTTAACCTTAAGACTCTTAAGGTTAAGATATTGTGCAATCCACCGCGCTCTTGCATCCATTGTACCCTGCATGTTTGGGCTGGCCTTTGAGTTGATCGCAGTTGGGATAATCCACTGCCACAGATCTCCTCAATGCAGATTTCCACGACACAGATTTACCTCAACGCGGTGAACCGCTAACTTAGAGGACGCTGACTAATAGAACATCGTTCTGTTCAATTTGTCCCATTCAACCGGGTGAGTTGCTACACGCCCGGAAATGTATCACAGTGATTGATTGTAGTGAGCATTTTCAGTTTGAAATGAGTGAATTCGAATGAGCACCGAAATATTAAAGTCGAGCAGGACGCCGACGGCCTTGCAGTCCCTTTCGAGCTTGATCGTTCTCCCCTTAGTGCTGGGCGTTGTAATTTTTTCGGGGTGTCAGAAGTCCGACAGCCAAACCCGGGAGATCACCGAGGAAATCAGTTCACCTGTCGAGCCCTCTGAGCAGACGGATCTTGCAAAAGAGCCTGAGACCTCACCTCTTGATGCCGAAGCGACATCTGATTCTTCCATGGAATCGTCTTCACAGACTTCCGAACCGGTCGCATCATCTGAAACTCCAAAATCTGCGAACACCGACGCGGAGAGCGCAAAGGAAAAGAAACCGACTGGCGAAAAGCCTGACGGAAAGAAACCCGACGAGAAGAAGATGGTGGATGATGATGCAGGTCCAGAAAATCAACCTGCATCAACAACACCGTCAACCGAAGATTCTGAAAATGCTTCCTCCGAAGAGGCTTCTAAAATTGTCAGTCTGCAGGCTGAAATGGATCGCCAGAATCGTGAAAAGCTGTTAGGGCTGAATCAGGACTCAGTTGCGGCTGAGCCGCGAGAGATCAAGCTTCTGGTCAAGGAGCGAGAGTTCACCAAAGAGAGCAAGCACGATGCCTGGCGAGTCACATTTGACGATATCGATCTACTCAAAACGCTGAACATGGAACCTGTTCCACTTAACGCAGAAGACTACTTGCCAGATTGGTTAACCGCTCTTCAAGGGCAGAAAATCATTCTGCGAGGATGGATGTTCCCGCCTGATGAATCTGAAGGGATACGACGATTCATGTTTGTGCGGGATAACCAGATTTGCTGTTTCGGACGGAAGGCCAAAGTGTACGACAAGCTGTGGGTCAAACTCCAAGATGGAGAGACGTCGAAATACATTCAGGGACGACCATTCGATCTTGTCGGTACATTCAAAATTGAATCTTGGCCTGAGGATGAACGGGACGAAAAGACCGGGGAATTTGTTGAAACCCTCGGACTTTTGTATCATATTGATGATGCAACGATTATTCAAAAATAATGATCGCCAAGATGTTGCACTCTCACGCAACCCTTCGGATCGGAATCTCAACTTCCAGGACACAAAGATGCGCCTCTACTCTCTCCTCTTCCGCCTCCCCAGCGTATTCATCGCTCTAGCATGTGTCACTGCGACGGCACTTGCCTGCCCATTCTGCGATGCTCCGTCGTTGACACTCACTGAGCAACTCAGTGCTTCGCAGGCTGCTGTTCTTGTGCAGTGGGCCGGTGGTGAGGAGGCTGATCGTGAAAAGAGCTTCTCCGGAACGACCAGCTACGAGATTATCGAAGTCGTCGAGGATGAATCGAATAAGTTGGAGAAAGGGAAGACGATCAAACTGGATCGCTACCGAGCCTCAAAAAAAGGTGATTTGTTCCTCTTACTTGGCACACTTACTGACGACCGAATCGAATGGAGCAGCCCACTCGAAGTCACGGAAACCAGCTACAATTACATGAAGCAGTCGCCGCCTCAGGATGCTCCTACACAGCAGCGTCTGGCTTACTTCATGAAGTTTCTGGAATATCCCGATGCGTTGATCGCAACGGATGCCTACTCGGAATTTGCTAATGCTCCTTACAAGGACATCGTTCCGCTACGCAACATCATGCCTCGCGAAAAACTCCGTGAATGGCTGAAGGACCCAGAAGGTGCTCCCAGTCGAGCGACCCG
The DNA here is from genome assembly GCF_007744255.1 of Thalassoglobus polymorphus. Taxonomy (GTDB): domain Bacteria; phylum Planctomycetota; class Planctomycetia; order Planctomycetales; family Planctomycetaceae; genus Thalassoglobus; species Thalassoglobus polymorphus. The sequence continues at coordinate 2,495,371 of NZ_CP036267.1, forward strand.
CACCGGTCTTTTTGGTCTGTTGCTGGGATTGAGCGGAAACGAGGACGATGCTGAGTTTATGAAAGCGAAAATTCTCGAGGAGTCTGATACCTTCCGCCTCGGCATTGATGGCGTCATGAGTGGATATCTTGTTCTGACTGGTGACGAAGGGCTCGACGTTATTGATGAACACAAGCTCCGAAACCGTGAAGTTCCCTTCAGCGAGACGTTCGCAGCCATGCAGGCTCTCCGCTTCATGTGGACTTACGGCGATAACCGAATCTCACCGGACCGCTTGCGAAAGTCGATGCGAATCCTGCTTGATCGTCCTACGTTGGCAGACTTGGTCATTGTGGACCTTGCCCGCTGGGATGACTGGGGCGTAATGGACAAGCTGATGGAACTCTACGACGACGAAGAGTATCAGGTTCCGTCGATCAAGCGGGCCATCGTCCGTTTTATGCTAATCGCAGAAAAGAATAACGAGACGTCTGCAGAAGGTGAGGTCGCAGACCACGTGAAACAGGCGTCAGCGAACCTGGAAAAACTTCGCAAAGAAGACCCCAAAACAGTGAAATCTGCTGAACGATACTTTTTCGATTAAGCAGAACAGTTTTGTGAATTGATGCCCCAGATAGCCCAGGTGCTCCACCAGAGCTTTCTGGGGCTTATTTTTTCAAAGATGAGCACACCGGTCGAATAGTGGCAAAATTGTGCTTCGAGGCTCAATAGATTGTCGATACCATGGATGGACGGCAATATTCGCAGGAGGGGAATCATGCGTTCGTTTTGGACTTTAATTACAGCTTTTCTACTAAGCGCATCTGTTTCGGCAGGTTCTCTTCTTGCATCCTGCCCATATTGCGGGGTGACGCCGCCTTCTCTGGCGGAGCAAGTCGCTTCTCATGATGCGGTCGTTCTCGGGAAATTTCTGGAGGGTGACAAACCGAATCGGCAGAAAGAATTTTCTGGGGCGACTCGGTTTGAGATCGTGAAAATCGTCAAAGGAGTCGACTTTGACCTCTCTCAGGGGGGAACGCTCAGCATCGAGCGATTTCGTGATGGATCAAAGGGTGACCTGGTCCTGATTATGGGCAACAAAAATGAAGATGCTGACGACGCGCTGAAATGGACGGAACTTATCGATATGACGGAGGAGAGTTTCGACTATATGGTCAACGCTCCCAGTCTGGACGTGCCTGTTCAACAGCGACTTGTCTACTTCCTGAAATTTCTAGAGCATCCAAATTCTGTGGTCGCTGCTGATGCGTTTTCGGAATTTGCAATTTCTGCCTACAAAGACATCGTCCCGCTCGCTCCTTTGATGGAACCAAAGCGTATTCGGAGTTGGTTAGAGAATCCTGAATCACCACCGGATCGAGTGTTGCGGACCGGTTTCTACGGTTTGATTTTGGGGCTGTGCGGTGATGAAGATGATGGAGAGTTCCTGAAGAATAAACTACTGACATCGAGTGCTGATTATCAGTTCGGGATTGATGGGATGACATCGGGATACATCCTGCTGACCGGAAAGCAAGGCTTCAACGTTCTTGAAGAAGCCATGATTCTGAATCCAGAATCTTCGCAAACTGATCTGTTTCAGGTTCTGCAGGCACTTCGCTTTATCTGGACATATGACCGTGAGCGAATACCTCAAGATGAACTCTATTCAGCGATGAGAGCCGTTCTAAAGCGACCAGAAATTGCAGATATGGCGATCATCGACCTCGCTCGCTGGAAAGACTGGGAGGCGATGGATCAGGTTGTGGGCTTGTACGAAAAAGAAGGTTTCAACGACCCTCCCGTAAAACGGGCTATCATTCGTTATTTGATGACTGCCAAAGGGAGCGCCAAACTCTCCCCAACAGAAGGTGAGCCTTCGCATGTTGAGAAAGCACAAAAACACTTAGAGCGCCTCAACGAAGCCGATCCAAAACTCTTTAAGCAAGTCGAGCGATACTTCTTTGAGTAGCAATCTGTGCCGAGTTCCTTCATGTGAACACTTCTCTTACGGGGCAGTCTCATGAATTGCACGTGATTCAGAGTAGTCTGCGAGGCGTTCGTTTAAATAGATTTGCAATTGTGGATCAGCGATTTTCATTGCTATTTGAAGCGTTTCGACAGCTTTCTCGAATTCTCCATGTTCAGCGTAAGCGGATGCTAGCGTAGAGACAATGTTAGGGTTTTCGAAGTTGGACTGCTCACAAGCCGCCTTCGCCAGTGAGATCGCACGTGGTGCGTTTCTCAGAGATTTGTCGTCGCAGACAATTAAATTCCAAGCCAGTTCATTCATGAGGATTGGGTCAGTAGTTGATTCATTCACTAAGCCTTCCAGAATAAGGATCGCCCTGCGGAAGTCTCTGAGTGCGCCGTAGCAGAAGGCGAGGCTTCGTTTTGCTTCTTCATAATCCGGTTTGAGGAGGAGAGCTTTTTCAAACTCTTTTCGCGCGGCATCGTGCTGATTCAAATTCCGAAATGACTTGCCGTGAAGAAAATAGGCTTTCGGATGGTAAGGGTGAAGCTGTACCAGTTTCTGAGTGTAAGCAAGAAGACTGGCCTCTTGAGAGACAGAGAGTTTCCGAAGGCGTGGGGTTTCTAAACGAATGCTACGTGGAGTCAGCTTGTCCGGGATGATCGTTCCGAACGAGAGTAAGTTTGTCGCAATCCCAGTGATATTTTCATCATTTATCACGGGCTGATTATTGACGTACATTAACGCGCGGTCCGGCCAGACTTCGAGGGTTAAACGATAGGTGTCGCTGATGTGTAAGATCGGCTTCAACTTTAAGATTTCACCGTCTGGAGTTTGCGAATTCAGGTGCGCCACATTCACCCCGTTCATGGTAACACCGAATTCAGCAAACTTCATTGACCGAGATTCTGAACTGCGCGACCCACCAAGAGCGATGGCAACCCGATTCGTGGGGGAACGCAACGACTCAACTGCAAAGAGTTTGACGACCACTTCAATCTGGTAGGGAGCGTCGAACTGAAAGTCAGGCCGTAACTGGAGGTTTCCGTGCTGTTGGAATTCACGAAGTACAATCGCCTTGTCATTTAAAATGTGAGTTTCATCGGCATCGACGAACCATCCTGGGAGACTTTCCTGGAATGTCAGGTCAACCCAGTCTCCTTTCTCGAACTGCTCAACTTGTACCTGTTTGAGTCTTAGTGACGTGACAAACAGTGCAACTTCTTGACGTGGATCTTTCTCGAGAATCTGGTCCACGACTTTCTGATCGGCAGGGAGATGGCTTGTCGTCAGGGCTTTGATCTCATTGGCAGCTGGCCCGGTCATTGCGAGAACTTCTCGGTGAAACGAGTCTCGATTTCGATGGGCCCATAGAAAGACATCGTTGGTCAGTTTTTTGCCATGCAACTTAAAGAGCTTGGCAGCAGGTTCGTAATTTTCCGATTGAACAAGTATCCCGGTCAGAAGGCCGAGTTGTTGTCCAGCCAATTCATGAACGGATTGCTGGTTTGGGTTCTCGATTTGCTCGAGATAAGCCGCTGCAAACTGACTGGCGAAATCTGCGATTTCGGGATTTTCTCCTAACTCTTCGTTCAACGGAGAGTCTTCCATGACATCTTCAACCGCGTTCAGGCCGAAACTTGGAACGGGCGTCTCCCAACGAGCTGTTTGAAGACAGAAATTGGCCAGTGAAAGAAGCTTGGTGCGTTGTGATTTCGCTTGAAGAGATTCGAAGTAAGTGTTGTAAGCATCTTGATGATCGAATTCGATGCTGATGACTTCCTGAAACCAGTCCTCAGCCGTCCATCCCGGAGCATCAAACTGGACAGCAATTTTCAGCAGTTCATAGGGGGCATCTGGAGACTGTGGTTCGAGTTGCCAAGCTCGCAAGAAGTAAGGAACGGCCTGCAGCAACGTTTTTTGTCGTTCGGAGTTCTGTTGCTCTAAAGTCAACGGAGCATCCGTCGGCTTTCTTTCTTCGCCGGCAAACCTCACTCGAAATTTGCCCATCGCAAGTTGTTTGTGGTAAATCGGAATTTCTGGGTGTTGAAACAGAGCTTGTAAAAATTCATTCCAACCTGTTCGATCGAGCTGAACGTTCTGGTCAAAGAGCAACCAGAAGAAACGTTCTTCGTCTTTTTGTTGATCGAGTTTTAAGAATTCGATCAGCGTGACGAGCATTAGCCGTCGCCGTGTTTGAATATTGTACCGGCTTTCTTTGAGTTCTTGCGAAGCGTTCAAGAACCAAATTTGAAACAGTGGAGCGAGAGTCGGGGCAATTTGCAGTTGAGATTCTTTCTGATGCAGTGCGACCATCGCGTCCAGAGCTTCCTGCGACCGGTGATTCTTTAGTAATACCCCTGCATAGCAAGCTCGAATCGTGTCGTCGTTCGAGCCATCTTCGATCGCTTCTTCAGCAAGCTGAGTAATTTCCTGAGGGATGTTTACATCTGCAGGCGATGTCCCACATTCCCAATTGATGAATGCAGTCAGAAACTGTTCACCAGCGAGTTTTGCTGTTTCGCTATCCTTGGTCTGGCTCAGGTAGTACTCGACAGCTTGAAGCTGAAACTGTGTGTACTTCTCAATAAATTCTTGGTGAAGATGGGCATCTGCTGATTTGGGGAACAGGTTTTCCTGATCGGTGTGAGCCTGTTTTCGGGCCTTGATGAAATCCAGGACAAGCGGTTCTGAAGCTTTCAAGTCGGTGTTTAGCTCATTGAAAGCTGATTGAATGACATTTGAGATGTTTTGCTGACCAGCAGCATCCTGTGTCTGTGCCTGCTCTTGATTTCCCGGACTGGGGCTAAAAAACAGATGGCTGTAGCGAACAAAAAAAGCCAATCCTCCGATGAGAAATAGCGGAAGGATCCACGTTGTGTTCCTTTGCACTTGCGTTCGCATGTTTGACCCTGTGTCCTGAGGCGAAGTTACTAGAACTGATCCTGAAACTTGAAATTGCTCTCTCAATCATTGAGAAAAGTCATCATTCCACAAGTTTACGGACCGGTTCTAAATTGTTGTTGAGAATTTCGATTTCATTATTGTTCTGGCAGTGAAAATCAATCTGTTTGAATCAAAATGACTCAACGTGGAGGCACATGAGGTCGTGCAGAATAATCATTACGGGCAGCAATGAGCAAACCGAAACAGCTGAGCGTGACTGAGTTCGAAAAAAATCGGTCACAGACGCGAGCAAATGCATTGGGGCAAGTGCAATGTTGGTCTTCAAGTTCTGTCTCGTGGCGAGTCGTCCATGAAGTCTCGAAGCACTTCTTCACGGGTACGACTCTTCACGGGCACCACACGCATTGAAAATTCGCTAACGGTTGGGGGCTGCGATCATGTCGATATGAATGGTCATCTTTTCAGCTGCCATCTTTTTCATCATGCTTTTTGAGGCGGCTGGCGGGCGTTCAGGGTCGTAGTAGTTTGGGCGAAGTTTGTTTAGCTGGCTACTTGAATCCGCCGCCGAGACGTAGTACGTCGCCTTCGCCAAATGTTTGAGGTCCGAACCCGCCTTCTTTAAAGTGGATTCAAGCGATTGATAGATATTGAGAACCTGCTCTGCACCTGAGCCAACTTCTTGGGCAAAAAGGCCGGAAACGTAAATGCGGTCTTGGCCGTGAATTCGAGCTAAACGACTGTAGACAGGTGAGGATCGCATTCCCGGGGGTGTTGCATAGCTCACGGATTTTTCTGATTCAGCCGCAGGTGCCCAGGCGACAAGTTCAATCTCGATCTCTCGCGAACCGGAGATCCATTCGACATGTGAAACCGGTGGGACTGCGGAATCACCGAAAAACTTTGCCAACTCTTGATTCACAATGGCGACGTCTGACATCGGTGTGAGGAAGCATTTGATTTGGACGACGTGTTGCTTATCTAACTCAAGGAATTGCAAAGTCCTTTCCAACGATAAGAGTGTCTCTTTTGTGCCTTCTACAAGATCGCCTGGTTCTGCCTGACCGGAAACGTACACGACATCTCCTGCAGGGAGTAAACTGCTATCGGCAGTACCATTTGGGTTTTCGTCGGGAGTGCCTGTCTTTTGAGAAAGTAAACGCTGATCGCTGCTCTGTTTCGAAATGAAAACTGCGTCGAGTCCAACCTGAGCCTGCTCTACCGGAAGCGGAGTTGCGACCCAAGTCACGGCGGGGAGAGTGTCGCCGAACCAGTTTCGGATTGCAGCCTCAAAGACTTCGCGAGCTTTGACATCGGTGACATACGCGTTCAGTTGAACCACGTGGGTTTTGTCTGAATCGACGTCCTTCAGGATCTGGGCCAATCTGCTGAGTACAGACTGGCATTGAGAGGGAGTCGTCTCTGAATTGTTTTTGGGAAGGATCTGCGTGGTGTGCCCGAAAGTTTCGGCGTGGACGCGAATCGCTGCGGGAAAGTCTTTGTTGTTCTCGGAGGGAATTCTCCGAATCCGATCGCTGTTCTTTTCGGCGTTTTGTTTGGCGTTCTGTTGGGCGGCTCCTTGAGGGCTTCCAACAAGTGAAAACATGGCCAGCAGGCAGCCAGTAATGAGCATCAATTTCGGACGAACAACCATGGTCCTCGCTCTTTTCTATTGTCTTGAAAAATAAACCAACAGCACTTCAGATCGTGAAGTGCTGTTGGTTAAGAGTCAAACTCTCGGAAACGGATACTACTTTTTCTTCAGCGTGTAGATTCCTTTGCCGTTGTTTGTGACGATGCAGAAATAGATTTCGCCTTCTGCGTCTTCACCAAAGGTGACGATCGGCATCTTAGGGCTCGGGATCGCCAGATTGGAATTCACTTTTCCTTTTTCGGCATCGTAATCGAGTGCCCAAATTTGACCCGAAACGTAGTCTGCATAAATATACTTGCCAACTAATTCGGGAAGTTTTGAGCCACGGTATACGAGCCCGCCTGTGATTGACTTTCCAACACCGTGATCGTATTCCCAAATCGGATCAATCACTTCGCTCGGATTAGCGGCTTTCGAACCAAATGGATGGGTTCCTTCTTTCATGTTCCAACCATAGTTCCCGCCTTTGCGAATGATATTGATCTCTTCCCACAAGTTTTGGCCAACATCCGCACACCACAGCGCTCCACTTTCACGGTCGAATGAAATTCGCCAGGTATTTCGTAAACCGTTGGCGTAAATTTCTGGACGAGCCTCTTTATTCCTGATGAAAGGATTGTCTGCTGGGATCGAATAGTTTTTGCCGTCCTGCTTGGCATTGACGTCGATTCGCAAAATCGAACCAAGCAAACTGGAAAGGTTTTGAGCATTGTCGTATGGGTCATTCCCACTGCCGCCGTCTCCGAGTCCGATGTACAAGTACCCATCTGGCCCAAAAGCGAGCGTGCCGCCGTTGTGGTTCCAGAATGGCTGTTCGATCCGCATGATTTCAACTTCGGAGTTCGGATCGACTTGGTTTGGATTCTCTTTGGAGACTGTGAACTTCGAGATTACCGAAATCTGTCCCGGGACGGTGGTGTAGTAAACGTAGACTTCTCCGTTCTCTTTGAAGTTCGGATGGAAAGCCATCCCCAGGAAGCCTTCTTCGTTCTGACGATCGGAGTAGTTCACTTTACTTCGCAGGTCCAGAAAGACGTGAGATTCTGTGACCTTCGGATCATTCTTGAATGTGTAAATCACACCGTGCTGTTCCATCACGAACAGACGCCCGGATTCGTCACCGGCATATGTGACCACGACGGGGCGAATGGACTGTGGACGACCACGTTCATCAACGGGCTCCCAGTTGGCCCATTTCAGATTTGGAAAAGCGAGGACAGGTTCGAGTTCAAGTGTTCCAGAGACTGGATTTTTGACAGCGTTGTCTTTTGAGAGGTCGCGAATTTTGATGTTCCGGAATGCGACTTCATTGCCATGGTCCTGCAGTGCGATATGCCCTGAATTTGGTTTCCCAAAGTTTTCGAATTTCGCAAATTTACTCGCTGCGACTCGCTTGTTCCAATCGTCGTCCCCCTTCTTGAAACGTGCATAACGGACACCGTTCATGTTGATTTCGGATTGGTTGGGAGTGATTCGAATATGTAGCTGATTCCACTCTCCTGCAGGGCGAGTCGCATCGACGGTTTCCCCTGTCGCAGGGTCTCCCGGAGGTTGATAAAGTTGATACAGCCATCCCGATTTCTGGGGATCGTGTCCATCGACATTGTCTTGGATTTGAATTTCGGGACCGGTTCGCCACGGAGTCGCTTCCGTCTCGGTGACGTGGAACATCAAGCCACTGTTCCCTGCTTTGGAGATTTTGTAATCGAGCATCAACTCGAATGCGGAATATTGTTGTTTCGTGATGATGTCACCAGCCCCGCCAGCGGCGCGGACTAAAGCACCATCCTTTACGACCCAACCACTGTTGAGTGTATCTTTTTTGTAGTTGCGGAAATTCTCGGCGGTTTTTCCATCGAAGAGAAGTTCCCAACCAGACATCTTCTCTGAGAGGGAAAGTGTGTTTGGGGATTCAGCAAAAAGGTGGGAACAGGTGAGGCTTCCCAAGACGGTAGCCAGGAGGATTGTTTGCTTCATGATGGCCTTACCAAATGTTAAGTTGCTTTAGAACTGATCCTGAAACCTGAATTTGCTCTCTCGAACATGGAGAGAGGTTGCTGTTTCAGAGGTTTTCGGACTGGTTCTAGTAAAATTCTAAGATTCCTGAGTCGTCCCGATGAGAAGTGGAGTGCAAATTCGTTTAAGAATGAGCGAGCTCAAACTCATCTGAAACTGTGACCGCGTTCCCAATGGCTGATAACGAATCTCCGCATTATTGATTGCGTTTTTTCAGAGCAAATTCGTCATTGCGGAGTCGAGCTGATTCAGTAATGAATTGAACCTCTTTAACTTCGAGGAAATTTTGCGTTGCATCGAGCTCGCAGAGGTACTCAGTTATGACTCACAATCGTATCGAGCATCTTGCAACTCCGCAAAGCAAACAGCAGCAAAAACTGTGAGAGTTTGTTTCCTTTACAGTCTGTGATGAGTAGTCTGTAGGGGCGGGAGACTCCAGTTGACGACGAATCGGAGGGAAGACTTATGGCCCAGGCAATTGCAAACCCTGAAGAGTTACGTGCCTTCGCATTAAAGCTCAAGCAGTTTAACAATACCATCTCTGATCAAGCGAATCTGCTTGCGGGGCAGCTAGATGCTCTCAGCACCACCTGGAGGGATCAGGAGAATACGAAATTCTCCGAAGAGTTTAAGGAACACCTTCGCCTGTTAGGGCAATTTGTCGAGGCGAACAACCAACATATTCCGTACCTGCTTCGCAAAGCAGAACGGCTCGAAGAATATCTCAGCCAACGATAACAGGTCAAAGCAATCCAGCCTCAAGCTTCCGTTTCACTCCGAACTCGATTTCAGGAATCCGATCGATGCGTCTCCTGTTGATTCTTTGCAGCCTGCTTTTTCTGGTTTGTTCGAATCGCTCGCAAGCTCAGGAGAAGCCGAATGTCTTGATCATCATGGCTGATGACTGCACATACAACGACCTGCCGTTGTATGGCGGCGAAAATGCATTAACCCCGAACATCGACCGACTCGCTGCGCAGTCACTGACTTTCAATCGAGCGTACCTCAGTGAGGCGATGTGCCAGCCGTGCCGCGCCGAGCTTTATAGTGGTCAGTATCCAATGCGAAATGGCTGCGCCTGGAACCATTCCGCGAGTCGTTCCGAAACAAAGAGTCTGCCACAGTATCTGACGCCTTTGGGCTATCGTGTCGGGATCGCTGGGAAGGTTCATGTCAAACCATCGCAAGCGTTTCCGTTTGAGAATGTCGCCGGTTTCGACAAAAACTGTGTTCGCAATCCAACTCTGGATCACGATCTGGGAGAGGTTGCAAAGTTCATGACGCGAGACTCGGCAGAACCATTTTGTCTTGTGGTTGCACTCGTTGAACCGCACGTTCCGTGGGTCATGGGAGATGCTTCGCAGTATCCACCCAAGAAAATTAAACTTCCGCCCAACATTGCCGATACTCCTCGGACACGGAAAGATTTCGGGCGTTATCTGGCAGAGGTAACGTACATGGACGGACAAGTTGGGGACTTGCTGTCGGCTCTGGAGCGGACAGGCAAAGCAGACAACACTTTGGTTCTGTTCACTTCGGAACAAGGTGCACAGTTCCCCGGTTGTAAATGGACAAACTGGGATACAGGTTTGCATACTGCACTGGTGGCTCGCTGGCCGGGAATGGTTCCAGCTGGGAAACGAACTGATGCCATTGTTCAATACGCCGATATCGCTCCCACGTTGGTAGAACTCGCGGGCGGAAAGCCTGCGGAAGCCGAATTTGACGGAACCAGTTTTGTCAAAGTCTTGAAAGGGACGGCCGACGAGCATCGTCAGTTTGCGTACGGTGTTCATAACAATATCCCTGAAGGTCCAGCTTACCCCATTCGAACAATCACCGACGGGACGTTTCGATACATCCAGAATCTCACGCCGGGGGAAATGTATATCGAGAAACATTTAATGGGCATCAACGGGAAAGGAGCACTCAACAATCCTTATTGGCAATCGTGGGTTTGGGATTCGTCGACCTCTCCGCGAACTTACGGTTTGGTGAAACGTTACATGATGCGACCGTCTGAGGAACTCTATGAAACCGCTGCCGATCCCTATGAGATGAACAATCTGGCAAATTCACCGGAGTATGCGAATCAGAAGAAGCGCCTGTTCAATGAGCTCACTCGGTGGCTGGAACAACAGGGTGACCCCGGAATCCCGCAGGACACCTTTGAGGCGATCGAAGCTGCCCGGCGAGGTGAGCATCTTTATGGACCTTCAACGAATTCGACGAAGAAGTAACAGGCAATCTGATTGCTCCTCTTTGACGAGGCCATAAGGCTGATTTTGAGAGAGCCTCCTGCATTATTAATTAAGCGAACAATTCAATAAGAAAGAGAGATGATGAGCGAACCGCAAAAATGTACGACTTTAGGACTGGCACCAAGTTTTGGCTTTGGTGATCGAATTGGACTGGCAACACCAGGACATGTTGAAGCGATGAAACGGTCCGGGAATGGCATCGAACCGATCTTTCCTCAGCAGTCGATTCGCGAAATGACGCGGACGCAGCGGACCGCTCAAGAAGTGATGGACGATGCTCTCAACGGAGCCAAGGCTGCCGGGTGGGAAGGTCGGACTGGAGCAGATGCTGATCACTTGAAAACGCCAGAAGATGTTGACGTCACCGCTGCCGTCGGATTTACATTCTTTACCATCGACCCTTCTGATGATGTCGATCAGAAGGCGGACGACTATGACGAAGGAACGTTGCGCGAGAAGTTTGCCAATGCTCGTGAAACGGCACCTTGGTACGACAGCTATCTTGGTAAGAGTGTCGACCTTCCGTCAGGCGCCAAAATTGACCTGAGCGAAGAAGCCTGCATGCGTGCGGCAGTCAAGTATGGCTCGGCGATCCAACGAGCGCTTTCGCTGGGAGACTACATTAAGTCAGTGCACAACGCGAAAGGAGACGATTACGAAATCGAACTTTCGGTCGACGAGACTGATCAGCCGACTACACTCGCCGAGCACTATATTATCGCTGATCAATGTCTTCAGGGTGGGATGAAGCTGGTGAGCCTGGCACCTCGCTTTATCGGTGAACTTGAGAAAGGCGTTGATTACAAAGGAGACGTCGACGCTTTGGAAGCATCGCTGAACAATCACGCGGCGATCTCTGAATTGCTCGGGCCTTACAAGCTGAGCCTGCATTCAGGTTCGGACAAAATTTCGATGTATGCAGCATTGGCACGAGCCACGAAAGGTCGTTTCCACGTCAAAACGGCTGGGACCAGCTATCTCGAAGCATTGAGAGTTGTTGCCCGACACGACGAAGCGTTGTTCCGTCGAATCGTCCAGTTTGGTCGCGACCACTATGATGTCGACAAGGCGACTTATCATGTCTCCGCAACCAATGAGGCTGTGCCGACTGGCGACGGTCTGGATGCCAAGAAACTGGAACAGGTCTATCTTGAGTGCTGGGCGGATGTGCCTCAAGGTGTCGGCTTCACTGAGCCCGGTCGGCAAATCTTACACTGCACGTTCGGTTCAACATTGACCGACCCTGAACTTGGCCCTGCTGTCCGTTCCGTTCTCGAATCTCACCCCGACACCTATACCGAAGTCTTGGCGGATCACTTCAGTCGACATCTTGAAGCACTCGCTTCCGGAATGTAACGGAAGCGGGTTTGCTGACAGTATTTCTCTCACCGGGCACGAGAAAGTGTCCGGCGAGATTTCTCATTGATTGAGAAAGCGAATTCAGGTTTCACAATCAGTTCGATAGTGAATTCAAGATTGCTCTTTACGATTTGCCTCGTGGTGAGCAGTTCTCGAAGCCATGAAAGAGACCTTCATGGGCACGACAAGTATTGGCACCGTGATTAAATTAACGGGGCAGCTATTACTTTTCTGCCATCTGATCAAGTTCTTCCAGTTTGAGTCGGACGCTGACAATGTAAGGTTGTTCACCTTCAGTCCAGTGGCCATAGGTCGTGGTGACGATTGTTCCATCGGGAAGGACTTCGACACCGGGGTAAGCGCAATCGGCACCTTTTTTGTTGTCCATCAAGCGCACGCGGTATTGTCCTTCTCGCCCTTCTGCGATGTCCTCGTACTTCCCAACCCAGGCAACCCAGTCACCGGGAGTCGGGCTTTCAAGGGTTCGGTCGCGGAAGGAAATGAATAACCGACCATCGGGAGTATACTTCGCGGTGTGTCGGTCTCCTGTCAGAGAGGCGGGAAGTTCTTTCGGATCGGTCCATGTTTTGCCTTCGTCATTGCTGAAGATGACATAGGAATTTCGAAGTCGTCGATTTTCTCGAAGCAAGACTGCGATTTGTTTTCCATCGGGGGAGCGGACTCCACCCGGTTCGCAAAGATGAACATCCGAGCGGGCAAAGATTGCTTCTGGAAATGACCATGTCAGCCCGCCATCATTGGAGAACGTTTTATAGAGTGTGAAAGTCGCTGGCTTGGTTTGTTTCGGTTCTGGTTGCATGAATCTTCCATCGTCATGAAAGAATGCGATGTACTGGCCGGGAGTTTTTAGCTCCATGACAGTTCCCATCACTACGATTCCGCCCCAGTCTCCTGCGATTTTGAGCGGAGACCAATTTTTGCCGTCGTCTTCACTGACAGCTAACCGGGCAGGATACAATCCTGACCACATGATCAGTCTTTTGTTCCCTTGGGCATCGACAACAGGGTGAAGCGTTGGTGTTTCCTTGCTGGTTGCCCAGTTCTCCGGAGTCGGAAGACGGTCGCTCCAAGTTAGTCCACCATCGAGGCTGCGCTTGTAGAGGATCGGTCCACGTCCGTGACCTTTGGGATAGACGCACAGAATCGTTTTTCCATCTTCCAATAAAACCGTCGTAGGATGTCCCAGATATTGGCCCTTCTCGATGTCGACGATCACTTGGCGATCTTTTTGATCCGCCAGATCGAGGGTCGGAATCGTATACCCACGCGGCGCCTTCTCTTCGACTTCTCCAAGATTGCCTGTGATCTTCCAGTCGGCAATTTGCATCGTGCTGCGCCACGGACGGAACGCAATCGTATCAAATCCAGTTCCGGGATCTTCGACCGAGACTGCTTCTTTTCCATTTAACAGGAAGCGAATTGCTTTACCGTCACTGATCACCTGGAAGTCGAACCAGTCTTCGGACTCAAAATAATCATCGGGGTTCCCAATGAACTTCAGGTCTCCAAAGATAGGACCATTGACGAACACCTCTTCAGCCGCACCCTCAAAGCCGAAGTGGCTGTTTCCAAGTTGAAATGTCGCAGCCGATTTTTCCTGGCCGATGAGTCGAAGTCGAGCATCAACCTGAAATGGTCCCAGCTTAAGACTTCTTTCAGAAAGAAGAAGCGAGTTCAAGCCGTGTCCTTCGATCGCTCCATCTTTGGTTTTCCATTCTTTGGATTGTGCCCAGGCGTTTTGGGGTTCTCCCTTTTTAACGAGGAAAACTTCTCCCTGTACCGACGTTGCAATTAGCGAGCATACGAGAGTTGCGAAGACAAAATGCTTCATTGTTAGTCAATCCTTGCAGGAATATTGATGCGTCAGGTTTGAATGAATCTGGATCTCTGGATTTGGCCACTTGAGGGCTGAGAAAAACTTTCGTCAGAGAGGTTTTCAAATCAGTACATCATCATGTCTGAGTTCGGTGAATCATGCAACTCGCTCGCTTTCGCTAGGGTGAACAGCATGGTAAATTTCGTATCTTAGATTGCAGCATGTCTCATCAATACATTTCTCGTGAAAATCAAGCTGAACAATGAGTGAATTTGAATCTGTCAATGTCATGAAGGCTGCCAACATCTACTTTGATGGCAACGTGTCCAGTCGCACCGTCAAATTCGCTGATGGCAGTACGAAGTCACTGGGGATCATGCTGCCGGGTGTCTACCAATTTGGCACAGAGAAACCTGAGCGAATGGAAATCCTTTCTGGAAAGCTTGATGTCGTGCTTCCAGGGGAATCGGACAGTTTGAGTTTCGAAGGTGGACAAGAATTCAATGTTCCGGGGAAATCGAAATTCAAAGTGACTGTCCACGAAGTGACTGACTATGTTTGCTCATACCTAGATGCTTGAAGGGTGGATCACTGAGTTCGCTGTTGTTGGTTCGAAGACAAGTCTGCGTGAGAGAAATTTTCGATTCGAGTGAGCCCTTTCTGTTTTGTTGATCGTTTTCAGTGGAATTCAGTGGAAATCTGCTAAGGGTTACCTCAATCGTGAAGTTCAAGTAGGCAGACTCCTCTTGCAAGCACGTTTTTCAGGACGAATTCTTGAGTGAGTAGAAGTTTGTCGCCGCTCTCGTAACACTTTTGCACCGTCTCAACCCAACGGTCTCAACTAAACGATCTCAACTAAACGATCTCAACTAAACGATCTATTCACACTCAATGATCCATAGAAAATGACTCTTTCGAAATCAGCCTCTACGGAAAATCATCTTCGTCTGCATGCCGAGCAGCAGTTTGCACACGAGCTTGAAGCATTATCGCAAGTCGATGAACGTCAGAAGCCGCCGAACTGGAAACTCTCACCCTGGGCTGTGAAGTTGTATCTGTTGGGAGGGACTCTGGACGACGGTACAGAGATCACAGCGAAATACATCGGCAAAGAACGGTTGATTGAAATCGCAATTGCGACTTTAGCGACTGACCGTGCACTGTTGTTGTATGGAATTCCGGGGACAGCAAAAAGTTGGGTGAGCGAACACCTCGCCGCTGCGATTTGTGGGACATCGACGCTACTGGTTCAGGGGACAGCCGGGACGGATGAATCGGCGTTACGGTACGGTTGGAATTACGCGCGCCTGCTTGCGGAAGGGCCATCGCCAGCAGCCCTGGTCGAAAGTCCGATGATTGACGCCATGCGAACCGGCCGCATTGCCCGCATCGAAGAAATGACTCGCATTCCAAGCGAAGTACAAGATGCACTCATTACGATTCTCTCGGAAAAGTCATTACCGGTTCCTGAACTCAACAGTGAAATTCAAGCGGTCAAAGGTTTCAATGTCATCGCGACGGCGAACAACCGAGACAAAGGGGTCAACGAACTATCGAGTGCCTTGATGCGTCGATTTAACACCGTGGTTCTACCAGTTCCCGACTCGTTTGATGACGAGATCCAAATTGTTCAAAGTCGAGCCGACCAACTTGGACGAGCGTTGGAACTTCCAGCTGAGAAGCCTGCGCTGGAAGAGATTCGACGAGTTGTGACAATCTTCCGCGAGCTGCGGAATGGAGTGACGGAAGATGGGAAGACGAAACTGAAAAGCCCCAGCGCGACCCTTTCCACAGCTGAAGCGATCTCAGTGGTCTCCAACGGAATGGCGATGTCGGCATATTATGGTGACGGAGAACTGAAGGCGGGTGACATGATTTCGGGACTCACCGGAGCGATTGTCAAAGACCCGGTTCAAGATCAACTCGTTTGGCAAGAGTATCTGCAAACAGTCGTTAAAGAACGTGACGACTGGAAAGACCTGTACCGAGCCAGTCGTGACTTCTCGGGGTAACACATTTTAGAACACTCTCGTGATTAGTTTCCGTAAAGAGTGCTTTCCGCCAGCGAGATGGATGTTCGCCACGAGGCAGTACAAAAAAATCTATTTTGGATTTGCTCCAGCTCGAACAAAGTTTGGAATGAGATCCTGAAACCTCGGTGATACAGATCGATGACAGAGGTTTTGGTAGAGTTCCTTTTGTGAACTGATCGACATCGTTCCCAATTGATTATTGAAAGCGGACATCGTGAGTCAGAGCACGGTTTTTGGAATTCGACATCATGGGCCGGGATGCGCCCGGAGTGTTCGGGCTGCGCTTGATGAATTGAAACCAGATGTGGTGGCTCTTGAAGGTCCGGCCGATGCGGAAATCGCGCTGCCGCTGGTCAATCATGATGAGATGATCCCTCCCGTTTCGATGTTGATCTATCCGAAAGATGAACCTCGACGGTCGGTCAGTTTCCCGTTGACCGATTTCTCGCCGGAATGGCAGGTTTTGAAGTGGGCTGGGGAGAACAAAGTTCCGGTTCGGTTGATGGACTTGCCGATGTCGCATCGCCTGGCACTCGATAAACAGCTTGAAAAACAGGATGAAAAGAGAGCCCCTGAATCCCCCGATCTGGCGGAGAAGAAAGCCTCTGAGTTCCGGGCTGATCCAATCGCGCTGCTTGCTGAGGCAGCTGGCTACGCGGATCATGAACTTTGGTGGGAAGAGCAAATTGAACGTCGCGAAGATGCAACCGGCCTCTTCGAGGCGATTCTCGAAGCCATGCAAACGATACGCGAGGAGTACCCGGAAACTCGCGAAAGTGACTTGCTTCGTGAAGCGTTCATGCGCAAGACAATTCGAAAAATCCGTAAAGAAACAGTTGGGCATGTTGCGATTGTTTGCGGTGCCTGGCATTCACCGGTGCTTACAGAAGAAGCTCTCAACGGGAAAATCGATGGTTGCAAAATCAAAGATGATACAGCCCGGCTGAAAGGGTTGCCGAAGCTGAAGACGACCGCCACCTGGATTCCGTGGACACATTCTCGATTGAGCTACCGTAGCGGCTACGGAGCCGGAGTCGATTCGCCCGGATGGTACTCACACATTTGGGAGTCTCCACAAGATGCTCCTCTGCGTTGGCTGACAAATGCTGCCCGCCTGTTGCGTGAAAAGGATCTCGACGCCTCTTCTGCAAGCGTAATTGAAGCATCGCGGCTTGCCGAAACTCTTGCTGCCCTTCGCGACTTAAGATCGCCCGGTTTAAGGGAATTGAATGAATCGATCCTGACTGTTTTCTGCCAAGGTGACGACAGCCCGCTCAGGCTGATCCGTAAACGATTGGAAATCGGCGACAAGCTCGGATCGGTTCCCGATGAAACACCTTCTGTTCCACTCGCAGAGAACCTTGCGAAACTGCAAAAGTCGCTGAGGATGAAACCTTCGACGGAGAAGAAACTTCTGGATCTCGATCTACGAAAGGAGATCGGTCGAGAGAGAAGCCACCTGCTCCATCGGCTCAATATGTTAGAGGTCTCGTGGGGAGTCTGGGAAGAATCGGGTGGCGGTGATTCGACGTTCCATGAAATCTGGCAACTCGAATGGCAGCCTGAATTTGCTGTCGCCATCATCGAAGCAAATGTCTGGGGGAATACGGTTGAATTGGCTGCGACCCACCGTACGGTTCAGCGAGGACGAGATGCCCAGAGCATCCAGGAACTGACTGAGCTTCTTCATTCTGCCATACTGGCTGACTTGCAATCGGCGATTCCTGAGCTTCTCGAAATTATCCGTGTTCAGGCGTCGGTTTCGGCAGATGTTCGCCATCTCATGGAGGCTGTACTTCCACTTGCCAGGATTGCTCGTTACAGCGACGTTCGCAAAACAGAAGCTGCGAATGTGCTGCCCATTCTTGATGGAATGTTTGATCGAATTCTCGTTGGACTGATTTCGGCCTGCTTGGCCCTTGACGATTCGGCAGCAGAGACAATGCTCGAAGGCCTGTCAAAGGCTCAACAAGCGATTGATTTGCTTGGTGACGAAACTTTGCAGTCAGAGTGGAATGTTCGGTTGCGAAAATTGCTTACCAGCAAGGTGAATGGATTGCTGCGCGGCTGGGCGTGTCGACTCCTTTTAGAGAAAGACGAAATCGAAAAGGAAGAATTTGACCGTCTGACAAGACTCGAACTTTCGCCAGTGACAGAGACCTCAGTGGCGGCAACCTGGTTGACCGGACTTCTCAAGGGAAGCGGGCTACTTCTAGTGCATCAGGAGACACTTTGGGAAATTTTCGACGAATGGCTCCGCCGGCTTAAAGTCGAAACCTTTGTGGAAATGCTTCCAGTGTTACGTCGGGCGTTTAGCGATTTCAATACCGCTGAACGGCGTCAAATGGGTGAGAAAGTGAAATTTCTCACTGATCGGAGATCGACGATTGTCGACTCTACCGAGAGCGAAAATGGAGACGAGATCAACCATGAACGAGCTGCCAAAGTTCTTCCAGTTCTCACTGAGATCATGGGAGGGGATTTGAAATGAGTCAGCCACAACGCTCCTCGGAGGAACACGAACGGCTCAAACGCTGGCGTTTAGTGCTTGGGGCAGATTCAGAGCCTGAGCCTGATTCCGGACATGGTCTGCCGGGAGGGATAGAAGGGCTGGATGTTCAGTTAGAAGGTGACGAACTGCAAATGGACAAAGTCTTGCAGGCGTTGTACGACTCTGATCGCAAATCAGGACTGGGGAAAACATCACCTAAAGTCAATCGTTGGTTGGGAGATATTCGCACGTACTTCAGTTCCTCAAACGTTCGTATGATGCAAAAAGACGCACTCGAACGGTTGAAGCTTCACAAGATGCTGCTGGAGCCGGAAACTCTGGAACATATCGAAGCGGATGTTCATCTCGTGGGGACGCTGGTTTCCCTGAAGGGAATTATTCCACAGAAAACAAAAGAGACCGCCCGCAAAGTGGTTCGAAAAGTCGTTGATGAAATTGAACGCAAGCTCCGGAATCCTTTGCTCGAAGCGGTGCGTGGAGCGTTGAGTAAAGTGACTCGCTCGCAACGTCCGCGTTCAAGTGAAATCGACTGGGACCGCACCATTCGAAAGAACTTACGAAACTATCTTCCCGAACAAAAAACGATCATCCCAGAGCGGTTGGTTGGGTATGGTCGGAAGCAGTCTTCTCTGAGAGACATCATTCTTTGTGTCGATCAGAGTGGATCAATGGCGACTTCAGTGGTCTACTCCAGTATCTTTGCTGCTGTTCTGGCTTCAATGAGAGCAGTCAGCACGAAGCTTGTTGTCTTTGATACCGAAATTGCTGATTTGACGGAGTTGCTCCAAGATCCCGTCGATGTTCTGTTCGGCGCTCAACTCGGAGGCGGAACGGATATCAATCGGGCGGTCGGATATTGTCAGCAACTCGTTGAACGCCCCGACCAGACGATTATGGTCATCATCACAGATCTCTATGAAGGAGGCGATGTTTACGGGCTACTTGGACGAATTGCACGGCTAGTCGCTTCAGGCGTGACTGTTGTATGTCTGTTGTCTCTTAGCGATGATGGGGCTCCAATGTATAACGATCAGTTAGCTGCGAACTTCGCAGAACTCGGTGTCCCAGCGTTTGCGTGTACTCCAGATCTCTTTCCAGATCTGATGGCAAGTGCAATTCAAAAACAGGATTTGAATTCCTGGGCAGCCATGAACAATATCGTGGTTCGCGGACATGAAGAAGCTTTTCACCACGACGAGTCGTCAAGCATGTCGTAGACGTGCTGGACTGTGGAACATAATGCTCGTCGTTTTTGGTTGTTACTCATCCCTTTTACACTAAGGAATCATTCAATGGCTCGTTCGACTGGAAATTGTATCGCTGATTCGCTTCAACTCTGTTTGGGATATGCCGAAAGACTTTTGAAAGACATCCCGGCTGAATCGTTCGGTCGCTTTGCTACTGTCGGTGGAGAGACTGTCAACTCTAATCATCCGGCGTTTATTCTGGGGCATCTCAGTTTGTACCCGATTCGAGTTCTCACGGAACTTGGACAGGACCCGGCCGATGCCATCACACCAGAGAACTATGAGTCGCTCTTCAGCGACAAGGTCACTTGCCAGGATGACGTCGACGGAACGCTTTATCCTCCGATGGAGGAAATCAAAGAGTATTTCTTCAAGGGCTACGGAGCAGCTTTAGAGAAACTGCGAGCCGCCGAAGATGAAATTTTTCTTCAAGACAACCCTGCTGAAGGTCGCCTCAAGGAACTCTTCCCAACGATAGGTTCGATGCATGCGTTCTATGTCGGTGGGCATGTCATGGTTCATCTCGGACAATTGAGTGCATGGCGTCGTATGCAAGGGATGGGACCTGCATAGCGGGAATAGACACATCTGCCGACTGGCACGTACTGTCAGGTTGTCAGGATAAAATATTGCTGAATACAGATTCCCGAGAGTTCGGAACTTTCGGGAATCTCTTATTTTAAGGGGGGATGGGCCTGTCGCCGGTTCCCGATCTTCATCGTTTTTTTGAATCACGGTTGATTCAAATGAGTCAGTCGGATACCACATGAAAATCTAATCAATGCCGACTGATGGAAATTACCTGCGATGAGTTCTTCGAACGCCGATCCTGTCTACGTCCATTCAAAAAATGAAGCCTATCTCATTCTGATTGTTTGGGCGCTCAGCTTTGCCTGGACTGTACCCTACTGCTACTTCACCGGATACCAGACGACTAGCGAGAATTGGGAGTTGACGCTCACGATGGGGATCCCTTCCTGGATCTTCTGGGGCGTTGCATTCCCCTGGTGTGTCTCTGGTCTGTTGTCGATTTTGATCTGTCTCTTCTTCATCAAAGATGATGATCTCGGTCAAGCTGACGACGAACTTCCGCTCGATGAATAATTCACGTCATCTGATTCACCCTGACAAAATCTGAATGGACGATTGGAATTTCTGCGAACAACAACGATTCCGTGAGTCTTATTCAAAATTTCATTCTTCCCTCCACCCCGCCCTGCCTTTCGGGAAATACTCAATGTCTTCGATTTCCAATTTTCAGATCCTCGCCGTCAATGCCTCTGATGCTGCGATCTGGACGTTTGTGGTTTACACGCTTCTTGTCTTTGTCATCGCCGGCTTTGCAAATAATCTTCTCAAAGGGCGAAGCTTTCTGAGTGAATACTTTCTGGGTAGTCGCGGATTGGGAGTTTGGGCATTCGCTTTAACATTCGCTGCAACGAGCGCATCGGGAGGAAGCTTCACCGGGTTTCCCGCTAAAATCTACACTCATGGTTGGATTCTGGCACTCTGGATCGCCAGTTATATGGTCTATCCATTGTGTACAATGGGACTGCTGGGAAAACGTGTGAATCAGGTCGCGCGGAAAAGCGGAGCGATTACGATTCCGGATGTTCTACGAGATCGTTTCGACAGCCGCAGTTTCGGTTTGGTTGCAACGCTCTTGATTGTCTTTTTTCTCTCTTTCAATCTCATTGCACAGTTCAAAGCTGGGAGTGTGATTCTGCAAACACTGATTCAGGATGTCGACGCTTTTAAAGGCTTGAGCGGCTTCGTGGGGAGTTCGGTCAGCGGAATGGATTTCTTCTCAGAAGTCGATCCCGGATACTTTACTTGCCTGGTTCTTTTCGGTGTTCTCGTCATCGTCTATACCACGTACGGCGGATTCCATGCAGTTGTTTGGACGGACGTGATGCAAGGGGTCGTGATGATCGCTGGTGTTGCCATCATGCTGCCGTTAACACTCTCGCAAGTTGGTGGACTCAGGTCGGGAACCGAACAGATGGCGAGGATGATTCCGCCACGGATCGGAACTGCTTCAATGGAACTGGCTGACTCCACTGATTCACCGAGAGCACTCACAAACATCTGGATCGCACAAACGAATTCAGACGACATTCGGCAGATTTACCGGCTTAGCGGGTCGATCGCAATTCCAGCTGGGGAGAAGGTGATTGACGACATTCCCGTCGTGGAAATTCGGACCCCAGAAGAAGTCGAAAGGCTATGGGACAAATTTTTCTCTGAATTACCAGAGAGCGCATGGCATCAAATTGGTCCAGCAGAGTCGAATATCCGACAAGCAGCTGTCGAGGGAAATTTCGTTCTGGGAGCAACTGAGTCTGGGATCGACATCCTTTGTACGTTTGGAGAGTTTCAAGACTTTGAGTATGGAGCCGAGCGGACTGGTCACTATGTTTCCGGACCTGCTCCAATGCCACCAAAGCCTGATCAGGACGATGGTCCCACCGATGCAGAAGTCGCAGCTGCTGCGGGATTCCTCCCGCTTGGTATGGCGATCTCCTTCTTCTTCATGTGGGCGATTTCAGGAACTGGTCAGCCGCAATACATGGTTCGGTTGATGGCATTCAAAGATTCGAAAACGCTTCGTCGAGCGATTATTACCGTGACGATTTATTACGGGCTCATCTATTTTCCGTTAGTCGTCATCTTCTGCTATTCACGAATTCTTCTACCCGGTATGGAGAATGAAGCAGACCGAATTATGCCTGCGATGGCGGTCACTCTTACAGAGAACGCAGGTTATGGATGGTTAGCAGGTCTTCTTGTTGCAGCCCCGTTCGCTGCTGTGATGTCAACTGTCGATAGTTTCTTACTCGTGATTTCTTCCGCGCTTGTTCGAGATGTTTATCAACGGAATATCAGCCCCAATGCGAGCGAGACGACGATCAAGCGTCTTTGTTATCTCACGACACTCGTCATCGGAACGATTGCCCTTGTCTGTGCCATCAACCCTCCTGCATATTTGCAGGACATCATCGTCTACGTCGGTTCAGGGTTGGCGGCCTGCTTCCTGTTCCCGGTCGTCGCGCTATTATTCTGGAAGCGATCAAATACTGCTGGTTGCCTGGGAAGTATGTTGGTTGGTTTCGGGACACATCTGTTTATGCACGTTCTCAGCTGGTGGCGAGGTGGTGAGTTTACCGATCCAGTCAACCTCTTTGGGTTTTCTCCTGTGGTCGTTGCACTGGCGGCGTCTCTCATTGCAGTGCTTGTGATTACTCCGATCACTCCGAAACCGGCTGAGCACCTCGTGAAAAAATACTTCGAGAAAGAATAGGCCTCTTATCAGGTCAGTGATAACGCCTCACAACCGTCAGGCTGTAAGCCCCCTGACCTGCTTGCGGATTGTTCCTCAACCTGTCGAATCAGGTTGAGGAAATCCGTTGTTCCACTCGATTACTTTCAGACAACGTTCTACTAGAGCAGTTTGCTTTACCGTGTGCCCGTGAAGAACGCAATTCTCTAGTAAAATGCTGTTCGCCACGAGGCAGAACCTGCAAACCAATTCGAAAGATGCTCTTGACCGGTCGTTCCGCTTGGCTGGCAACTGTCCAGTAGCGGCTCGTACGATCTGCACAGCCAAAGAGAATTTACGAGAACAGATCCTGTGACGTGAAATTGTACTCTCAAACGTTGAGAAAAGAGACGGTTCCGGAGGTTGACGGACTGGTTAAGGTGAGCTGGTGCGGTCTCGGTAGTTGAACGGAGGAAGTTGATCGGGGGCGACGAGAGGTTTGTATTTTCGTTCACCGAGGCGTCTTTGCAATTCATCATTGGCTTGCTGGACGATGTCAGGAGAGTGAAAGAGGTCGTAAGCCGTCGCTGCCAGTGTTCGGGCGGCGAGCGTCATTCCGTATTTGGCGATTGGAGTATTGCCGCAGGCGACAGCTTGCCAGGAGTGACCGGGAGTCCCCGGGACCCAACAGGCTGCGTTGAATCCGGTTGTCGGAACAACCCAGGAAACGTCGCCCACATCTGTCGACCCTTGCCCTGTTTCTCCGCGTGTATTGACTACGATTTGTATTGAATCCAGCGATCGCGGGGCAGGCATGGTCTCCTGAAGCTTGAGTGCGAACTTGATGTCCTCATCGGTGTACTTCAAGTCATTCAATTCCTTGAGGTTTCTTCGCGTCACTTCGGAAAGAGCGTTGTTCGGCATGATCTCGACAATGCCACCTTCGTTGCGAATTTCGAGGCGTGTTTCCGTGGCCAGTGCTCCTGCTTCGGCACACTTCACGACACGTTCGTAGATGTTCCGGACAACATCTGAACTCGGGTGACGGACGTAGTAATAGACTTCCGCGAAGTTCGGCACAATGTTTGGGGCGTCTCCACCAGAGCTGATGACATAGTGGATGCGAGTTTTGTCAGGAACATGTTCTCGGAGCAGCTGCGTGCCGAAGTTTGTGAGTTCAACGGCATCGAGCGCCGAGCGGCCTTGTTCAGGAGCAGCGGCTGCATGAGAACTCGTTCCGTGGAACCGGAATTTGACGGCGATTCGTGCAAGTGATGATCGATCGCCAGCTGCGTTTCGGCTACTTGGGTGCCAATGCAAAGCAAGGTCGACATCATCGAACAGCCCAGCTCGGACGAGAAACACTTTCGCGCTTCCACCTTCTTCCGCCGGGCATCCATAATAGCGGAGAGTTCCTTTGATGTGCCCTGCCTGAATTTGTTTCGCCAAAGAGATCGCAGCAGATGCAGAGGCGACACCGAACAGGTGATGCCCGCATCCATGACCGTAGTATTTTCCCTTGGGTTGCTCCTGATATGGGACAGCATTCTGAGCCAGTCCCGGAAGAGCATCATATTCACCGAGAATAGCAATGACAGGTTTTCCTTCACCGATCGTCGCGGTGAAAGCTGTGGGGATTTTTCCAACTCCGTGCTGAACTTTGAACCCTGCATCTTCGAGCCAGTCAGCGAGTAGCTTCGACGATTTCTCTTCCTTGTAGCCAGGTTCCGCCCACTCCCAGATTTGCTGAGCATTCTCCCATGCGGTCGGTTCTAGTGCCTTGACCGACGAGAGAACTTCCTTTTTATTCTGAGCGAGAATTGGTTGTGCCAATAATGAAAAGAACGTCAAGATGGCAGCGCAACGAAGAGAGAGCATTTTGAATCCTGCATTTGTGTCTATGATCAGTCTCAGCAACTTCTCAATTCAGAGGTTGCTGATGGAGACTGGAGACGCTCGACCGATTAAGCGGAACTGCTAATCTACGAGCCGAATCTGAAAGAGAATACAGTTTCTCCGTCAGAATACGCAACGATCTTCATGAAAGTGCTGATAAAGTGAAATTCATAGCGGTTCATACAGGGTTGGCACTTACACGCAGCATGATTCTCCGTCAGAATAGACGAGTTGTACGTCTTGCAGGAGCCTCTTTTTTCTAGGTCATCGTGCAGAACGAGACAGCTTTCATGGGGAGTGATCCTGCCCCTGTCTTGCTGTCTCGATTTTGTTTAAGATCACCATCTTTACTGCGGATATTATCATCAACAAATAAGACAGGTTGTTCGATTCCCTGAACTCCCTGCGAAGATAAAGCGACCTCGATCCTTCGCTGATTGAGGAATACCCCATGGCAGAACGGAAGAAAAACAAGTCCACGAAAAAAGTCCAATCTCTCGATCTCTCTTCGGACGGGATGCGAGAAGCGTTGGGGTATCTCAATTTTAGTAGTGGAACTTCTGACCCCTCTTTCCTCAAAAGTTTGAACTCGATTTGGAGTCAGCTTTCGGAGCAGGCGAGCTACGTTGAACAATTGAAGGATGTCCTGCTCAGCAACCTGAAAGATATTCCAGAAGTTGAAAGCGCCTTTTCCGATACAACTCAGGCTGAGAGCGTCATCACCATTGGTGTGGATTCTGTTTTCCCGGCCTACTTAGAGTATCACCGCGATTTGCTTTTTCACGTTGATACCGAAGAGTTAGAGAATCCTTTCTTTCTCGGCAAAATCTTTGAAGCGGTTCTGGCTCAGGGCGGTCCTTGGACCGAGACGGATCGGATTGTTGAGTTCGCTTTGGCGACGCTGAATGACTTTGTCGGCTATCGTCCGATTGCTGTGCTGGAAAACGGTCGCAAGATGGAGATCTACGCACACGAACGTCATCGTCCTTTGCCGTTATATTATCCTGATGCAGGTGTCGCCCATGGGCGGTATGAAGAGCTGATCTCTCATTCCATTGAATTTCTGAAGGGAGCTCCACAGGATCTTTTGGAAGAAGCGTATTTCTCCCTTGATCAACTCGAAGAGCTTTCGTGTGATTTGCGGGCCTATGATCACGTGAATCCAGCTTTCAAACGCACAAACTATATGTTTGGGGAATGGGATCCACATCGGATCGATTCCAAAGGGAACTATCGCCGGTTTGTCATTCGGCAGATTGTTCTCGATTCACTGCTGGAATGGGTCAACGGGAAGCATAGCAAGACTGCCAGAAAAGAGCGGTTGTTCGATGCCGCTGCCGCTTTGTGCGGCACGATGATCATGGCCTCTTCGATCAGTGGTGCAGGACCGGGGACGCATGACTCAACGATTTCATTAACGACGTTGCTTCCGGTGGTGGCTCGTCGCCGAGATGAATTCTATGCGCGGATTATGTCGAGTGCGACCGGAACGAGAGCGAAACGATTGCACGACGAGGCTCAAAAAACGCAACAGCCATTTGGCCACATTCGACAATTCCTGAATATGCAACTCGCCGGGTACGGAGCGCGACAGGTGCAGCACCGAGAACTGGCTCACCTCTACGCTGCGATGGGCTATGCAGAGGCCAGCCGGACGCAGGCCAATGCCATTCCAGCCTGTTCGATACGTATCGAATCTGAAATCGAATGTTCGGTTGCTTCAATTCACCAATCGCTGGACGACAATGAGGTTGAGTCGGCAGTCGCACTTCTTCGAGAACTTCCCCGGCTTGTCACTCGCGGGATTGAATGCGGAGCTTTGGTGGACCCGTGGAACATTCTTGGTTTTCAGGGCCAGTATCCCCTGTTCTCAGCTCGTGAAGATGCTATTCCTGATACTCGCATCGAGACGTTACTCGGCTTAATGGAATCGTCATTCAATGCTTTTTCGAGAACATTAAGTGAGACCGGGGCGAAAGGGCTCGATCAGCTTCGCGAAGAAGTGAGCGTCATCTATCAGGGTTTCGCGGATTGGTGGGACCGGTTTGGAAGTGATGTCATCGAAGATCTTCCGGATGTGGATGGGCACGAGAGTTGGGAGTCTGCGACGCATGTCTCGGAAATTATGAGTGAGTGGCGAAATGCGGGCGAAGCTTCCGGCGATATCTCATTTTGGCGAGAACGCGTCGAGAAATTTCAGTCTGCGCAATCATATGCCCTCGTTGTCGATGCACTGCTCAGCAAAGAAGATAAAGTTGCCTCGATGGGCTTGCTGATGCAATGGTTGAGTCAATTGGATGAGGTCGGGTTTGAATGCCCGCAGCATTCAGTCTTCTCGTTACTGATCCGCTGGATGAAACTCGCTACAAGCAAACGTCTCGAAGAGAATACATTCGAAGAGGAAGCGACAGCCATTCGGCGAATGTTTGCATTCCTCGAAGCGAATGCCGAAGACTGGTGGGCCGTGCCGGTTCTCGGGAATGGATTTGATGAAAGCGATAGCCTTCCTCCAACGGATCTTCTTTTCGGTGGCGAGTTCGACGAAGAGAACGACCTCGAAGAGGAAGAAGGCGAAGACGACATTTTCAGTGCCGCGTACGACGAAATGGTTTTTCGCGATAGTGCCGAGGATGGAAATTGGGGGGACACCGTTGAAGGAAACACCGGATTCCAGAACGGTGAATTCGAATCTCTCAACCGTGAGCTTGAGCCACGGCTCAAATTTTTGAACGCTGTTGGTCAGCTTTGGCAAATGGCAGCAGCTTCGTTCGCCGGAGAAATGTTTCAGAACCAAGGTGAACAGGTTCTCGATGCGCAAATGGTAGACGCTGTCGTCGGGTGGCATCGTCAGGCTCAACGCTGGCAGATCGATTTAGCAGAACTGATGGAGAATGTTTGGGATCGTGAACTCTCCGAACCATTTGGTGACCACGATGGAAATGTGGAATACGATGTTCAGTTGCAAGTCAAGTTTTATCTTCTGCACCAAATCATCAGTACCCTCATCTGCCTGCAAAACTCAGAGCGGCTTCTGAACGGAATTATTCCTGAAGACGTCACGATTCCGCGTGGAAGCGAACAAGATCGACGATTGGCAAAAATCTATCGGTCGGTCGTACAGCGAGATATCGAAGGTGTCAGGGCACTGCTTCCGGGACTTTTGTCGCGGCTTTCTCGCAATCCACTCTTGTACGTCCCCTTCGAGAATGGAGGAGAGCCGGGGCAGATCTTGCGCACCCAGGCGCTGCAGTCGGTGATTCGATTCCTGCTCCGTGAACTTCCACAAATGGGGATGCTGCGCGAGACCTGGCATCTGCTCTACACTGCGTTTCGGATGGAACGCAAATGGCGTCCGAAAGGACAGGCAATTACAGAGTTTGATCGACTGTTCTCGATTGCACTCAAGGGTTCGCTTGATTCACTTGTGAAAAGTGTTCGCAGTTGGTCCAAAACCGAGATTGATACGGAAGATCTGATCGATGCTCTGAGCAAGGTTCTTGATCCTTATCAATGGCTTTGGTCGGAACATAGTCGGACGATGCGTATTTCCGCAGTCGATGGGATGCGAAAGGACTCCGAGTGGGAGGAACTCACACAATTCATTCAAAGTTACGGGGGCGATTTATTTCACGCCAGCCAACTGACGTTGGGCAACGTTCGATCCATCTTGCACCACGGCGTCGATTGGTTCCTCGACTATCTTGAAGAAGAGCAAGATCCGATCTACCCGATCAAATTGCTCAGTGACCTCGATAGTGGCAAGCTCGAACGATCCGATGCCGAGTGGGCGCTCGAACAAGTCTACTCGATTGTTGTGGATCGTTTTGATCGCTTCCTGGAATATAACACGACCACCACTCAGTCCGACTATGGAGAGATGATCTACTGCCTGTTTGAATTTCTCCGACTCGAAGCCAGCTACGATCGCGACGCATGGAACCTCACGCCGTTAACTCTCGTTCATGAAGTTCTTGTTCGTAATTCCCTACTCGACGCAGCCGATATTTGGGAATCGACGTTTGAGATGCAAATTTCTGATTTAGCAGATCAGCATTTGCGAGATTTGCGTCGCTTACAGAAACGCTACGGGATGAGAATGCCCACAATCACTGACCATCTCCGTGAGCGATTCGTGAAGCCATTGGCGGTCAATCGTATGCTCTCGCTTGTCGAAAAAGCCGTTCAGGATTCGAAGACACAACACATCAACTCTGAGTCGTTCGAAATGCTCTCGGAAGAAGTTGACGATTACCTCGATGATTCGTGGGGCTCGGGTGTCGATCTCCCCGATTGGCTGCGTGCGTTGGAACGTGAAGTGGCTGAGGCTTCGCAACCTAATGAAGGTGGTCGACCCGCTGCTGAAGCCGATCTGGATGTTCCAAGTGTTCCGATTTCGCGAACCGATTTTCAAAAACAGGTCTTGAACTGGAAAGAGGGACTCGGTAAACGGAATCGCAGCCGCACCCGAAAGAAAGACACAGAACTTAAATCAGAAGATCCTGGCGCAAATGAGACAGAGAATCCAAACGAAGAATGAGTTTGAATCGTAGTGACGGTGACGGATTCGAAGGCCCTGTACAAAGACCCGGAGCAAAGATTCGGGCTTTGTTGGAATTTTACTCGAATGTCGCTGCATCTCGTCGCTACGTAACGAGAAAAGAGACTGAGGATTGCGACAAACCTGACCCACAAACAAGACTAGAGCAGTTTGTTCTACCATGTGCCCGTGAAGAACACGTTTCACCAGCGAATTAGCTGTTCGCCACGAGGCAGGACGCGAACATCAATTCGAAAAATGCTATAGGTAGCTCCAGAACAATAGTATGACGTTTCTGAACTCCTCGATTTTGATTGGGCTTGCCTTTGCGTCTGTCCCTGTCATTTTGCATTTCCTGATGAAACAGAAGCCGAAAAGGCTGCTGTTTCCCGCACTGCAGTTGATTGTGCAACGTAAACGTCAAAGCGTTCGCCGGATGCGGTTGAAGCATTTCTGGCTGTTGTTGCTGCGTGTTCTTGTTCTCATCATCATTGTGCTGGCGATTGCACGGCCGTCGTTGCCACCGGCAAATTATCGTTTGTCGGGAATGGAAATCGGCATCTTGTGTGCGCTCTGTGCAATCGGCATTGGTTCTTATCTCTTTTTCTTGCATCGTCTTCGTCAGGAACTCCAGCCGAAATTTCAACGGGAAGAACGTCAGTCAAAACTCCGCAACATGACAACTGTCAGCACGCTTTTAGCAATCGCTGCCTTTGTCGGCTTTCCCTATCAACAGCGCATTTCAGGTGAACTGACAAATCCACGACCGGTTCAAGACATTAACCTTCCCGTTGCGGGAATTATGTTGTTCGACACCAGTTTGAGCATGTCGTATTTACAGGAAGGAAAAACCGCTCTCGATCAGGCACGGGAGATTGCAAAAAAACATCTTCAGTCGTTGCCGATCGGCAGCCGAATCGCCATTGCTGACAATTCCAACGACAATCCGATTCTCTTTCAGTCGACAATGCTTTCTGCACAGTCTCGTTTGGACAGCTTAGAAGTCCAGACTGTATCGCTGCCGTTGGACGAACGACTCCAACTGGCTTTGAAATCGCACGAGGATGACAGAACGCGAACTCTTTCTGATCAATCAAACGTTCAAACGGATGCACGGAAGGATCGGTACATCCGTCGAATTTACGTGTTTACAGACCTTGCGAAGTCCGCATGGAAAACTCGAACTTCAGATTTACTCAAAGGGCAGATTCAGGAAGCGACTGGAACAAATTTATATCTGGTCGATGTGGGGCAGGAAGATCCTCAAAACATCGCAATCACCGATGTGGAACTTTCCCGAGAACGGATTCCGGTCGGCGGAGATTTAATTGTCTCGACGACGCTCTCTGCAACGGGGAAAGATGTCCCAGAGCAAACCGTGGAGTTGCGTCTGCAAAATTCTCAAAACCAATCTTCGAAGGTTGGGCAAATCAGTTCGCCAATTGACGCTGGAATCCCGGTTCAGCTTTCATTCTCTCCACTGAGTGATCTGCAAAATCGGTCGTTGCATGGAGAAGTTCGACTGGCGACCAGCGATCCGCTTGCGTTTGATAACGTTCGCTATTTTTCTGCCGAGGTGATTCCCGCACCGAAAGTTCTGGTGGTGGGGCCAGAGTATGACGACGTCAACGAGTGGGTACTGGCGCTTGCTCCACACGATGGGCTCGATGCTGGCAAGAACAAATTTGTTCCGGAGTATGTTCCCATTGGGCAGTTGAAAGATCAGAAACTTTCCGAATACACAGCAGTTACTCTCATTAATTGTCCGGGGAGAAGCCTCAGCGATGATCTCTGGTTCCAAATTGGAAAGTACGTTGAAAATGGTGGCGGACTGATTGTGATTCTGGGAGATACCGACCTGAAGTTGAACCCTTCTTACTACAACCGGGCACGTGCTCAGGTGTTTTTACCTGCCAGTCTCGATGTCTATCAGTCGAAGAATCTGCGTACTGGCTGGCGAATGAGTATCGATAAGCGGAGCCATCCGATGTTCTGGAAGTTTCGTCAGTACGAGAACTTTGGCACATTTTCGACGATGGAAAACCTGGTACGAATTGATCGATTCTGGAAGGTGGACCCGGCTGAGGGCTCAAACGTTTTGGCCACCTATACGAATGAAGAGCGATCTCCGGCACTGGTTGAAAGAACCTATGGCCGCGGGCGAACAGTGATGCTCACCACTGATGCGAGTAATCCTGAATCACGTGATGGCTGGTCGACTCTGGCCAGTTTGAACACTTCAACAATGTTCCTCATGTTTGTTCAGCAGGTGACAGAATACGTGTCACGCTTTACAGATGTTGAACACAATTACCTTGCAGGACAAATTCCGGTCGTCCCTCTCGAACCGAAAAATCGAGACCGAACAATTTTCCTGCGAGAACCGGGACTCACACAGTCACGTTCAACACTCGCTGCTGCGGCTCCTTCAATTGTGTTGCAGCCGACCAGTGATGTGGGACATTATGACTTGTATGAGCAAGGTTCACGCGTTTCACTGCGGGGGTTCAGTGTGAATCCTGCTTCCGCTGAAAGCGATTTGACGCGACTGACCGACTCTGAGTTGGACGAACGCTTCGGAGAAGAAAAATACGAAGTCGCCAGAAATATCGAAGAACTTAAAGACAACATTAACGCGGCAGATATCGGCCAAGAAGTGTTTCCGATGTTGCTGATGCTGGTCGTTGTGATCTTCATCGGAGAGCACATCGTTGCTAACCGATTCTATTCCAACCAAGATCAAACCGCCGATCTCTAGAGTAGCTTTCGCGTTTACCATGTCCGTGAAAAACGATTTCTCTGTGAAACGCCAAATTCCACGAGAGAGTTTGCGGGCTTGATTCGCGAAAATGCTTTGATCGAGGAAAAATCATCGACTGCACACAACTGAACGCTACTTTCGTTTCGTTGGATAGGCAGGTGCAAGTGGGTTTTGGAATTGACCTATTTCTTGCAGCCGGTTTGCCGCTTCGTTGAGATGTTCTTCATCTGAATTTGTACGGACTATTCGATATTTTTTTTCTGCGATGGCGTTTAAGAATTCAGTGATTCTGGAGTTCATGTCGTTCAGAAACTGCGTGAGATCAGCTGGAGCA
The DNA here is from genome assembly GCF_007744255.1 of Thalassoglobus polymorphus. Taxonomy (GTDB): domain Bacteria; phylum Planctomycetota; class Planctomycetia; order Planctomycetales; family Planctomycetaceae; genus Thalassoglobus; species Thalassoglobus polymorphus. Next base: position 2,527,932 of record NZ_CP036267.1, read on the forward strand.
AGGTCGGTACGATTAAGTGTCGTTGTTTCAGCGGTCCGTGTTCGCACCAGTCGTGCAAGTGTGTGGCCTTGTGTGCGAAACAATGCTCCATCTTTAAAGGCTCGCAGCAATAGATTGTGCGAATCGTAGTGGAAGCAGGGATCTGGGCCAAAATAAAGGGATAACCGATTGTCTTTGCGAATCCCCAGCACAATGGGTGAGTCTTCGTCTGTGAGTTTCAACTCCCACTTTTTTGTTGCGGAGCGGAATTCTTCGTAAAGATCCTCTCGATCTGATTCGGTACGCGCCATAGACTTTGAGCATTCGAAAAAAATGGTTTGAAAATAATTAACAGGTGTGAGATTTCATACGTTTTACTGGTTTGTCCAGCCTTGCGATGTTATTCTCAAGACACATCAAGTCCAGTTCATGCGAACGTTGATTCATTCAAAATCCAATCAGAATTACGTTTGCAAGTTCAGCTGAAAGGATTTAGAGGCTGTTCCAGAAGTTTGGGTTTTGTTTCTTAAGTAGTGAGGCAGTCCTGATCACAGTTCTTACGTAAAGGTGTTCAATGTCTTCGACCGCGTTATCGCCGGATCTTCCAGTCTCGTCGGGAGAGATTCAAGCCATTGACATTGGACGCGTCGAAGAAATCGAGCGAAAACACGCCCTGCTGGTTGAGTATCTCCGTCTCAATAACTTTGATGCACTTCTGATTCAGCACCCCGCCAACTATGCCTGGTTGACTGCTGGAGGAACCAACATTCGTGAAGCTGGTGGTGAACCGATCGCTGCGATTCTGGTAACCGCAGAAGCCCGCGTGGTTTTGTGTAACAATGTCGATTCAGGACAAATTTTCGATCTCGATCTAATGGGTTTAGGCTTCTTGCTGAAAGAGCGACCATGGACAGAAGACAGGTTTGTTTTGCTGAATGATGTCTGTCGAGGACGTCGGACCGCTTGTGATATCGAGTTTCCGGAGACCATCAACGTCTCGAAAAATTTACAGCCGTTCCGAATGCACTTGGCTGAGGAAGAATTAAAGCGGCTTCGCGAATTGGGAATGGAAGTCTCTCATTCACTCGAAGCAACGGGGCGGAATTTCTTTCCGGGAGCAAGCGAAGCAGAGATTGCAGGGCATCTGGCGCATCGGTTAATGAAAAACAAAATTCAACCGGTGCGGATTCAGGTGATGGCAGACGGGCAAGGCTGGCGTTATCGCCACTGGGGATATGGCGAAGATCGCGTTGAGCGTCACTGTGTCATTTCCGTGATTGGTCGCAGGCATGGTCTTCATGTTGGTGCAAGTCGGACTGTTTGCTTGGGAACGCCTTCGGCTGAACTGGAAAAAGTTCACGAAATCGCCACGCTTGTTCAATCGACTGGCATCTACTTCTCGCGTCCCGGATGGGAGTTCGACGAAACCTGGCGACGTGTTGCAAGAATTTACGAAAAGTTCGGCGTTCCAGACGAGTGGAGATCAGCGGAGCAGGCTCAACTCATGGGCTATCAATCCAACGAACGAAATCTCGTGCCAGGCTTCGGACTGAAACTTGAACAGGGAAACATCGTGCATTGGCACCCTTCCGTCCGTTCGTCAAAAGTTGGCGACAGTTTCCTGATTACTGAGACAGGCATCGAAAACCTCACGCCGGTTGAAAACTGGCCTGTAATCAGCGTGAGCGTGAAAGGTTCAAAAGTGGATCGCCCGGGAATTCTGATTCGCAAAGATTCCACTCAATAACGATTTTCTCTCAGAAAACCAGAGCGTTTTATGAGGTCATGACCGTGAACTTTACGGACACGATAACGGGTGAAGACTCACTGTCGGTTACTTTTTCGCGATGAGATCGACAATCTGGTCGACCTGTTCAAGGCCGACTTTCAGTAAGAATCGCGAACTTCTTCCATAACTCTTCGAACCGAGAATGAAGAAATTCGGTTCTGGATTGATGAGCGTGCTCGCTCCCGGTGAGGCCTGAGTCAGGCAATCTGCTGAGCTTTCTCCCATTAAGGCGGCTGCAAGTTTCATCGGTCCGTGTGAAGCGTAACACTCATGAATTTGCAGTTCCTCATAAATCGATCTCTCTGGATGAAACCCAACATTTGCCAGAATGCGATCAACGAGAATGGTTCGAGTTGTGTTCTCCCTTGTCATAACCAAAGTCACCTTCAGCTGATTCGATTCTGGCTCAGCAAGAATTGAATCGACAACGGCCCCGCCGATCCAATTGACATCCGATGATTGGCTCGCAAGTTGATTGGCCCGTTGTGTGAGTTGCTTACGTTCAGGGAGGGCGTCTTCCGGGATCGGGGTGAGTGGTGCATCACCGGTTTTTCTGGTCACCCAGTAGAGAGTTGTTGATGGTGCTTCTTGCCGCAGAGACGCCAGCGAAACGATGTTGGTCGCTGCTGAGTACCCGCTTCCAACGACGAGTGTTGCGAGCCCCGAATAGTTTTGGCGATCTTTATTGAGGAGATCAGGAAGGTCATAGCGAATTCGATCAGCGAACTTTCTCTCCCCCAGGCAGGGAATGCCGCCACGTCCGAGCCAATTGTGGTTTCCGAAAGTTCCTGTGCAATCGAGGACGAAATCGGCTGTGACATATTTTTCGATTCCCTCCGATTCGAGCAAAAGACGAAACGGCGAGTCGGCGCGCTGCTCCGAGCCGATATGGTCCCCCTTGAGTTGCATGTCGCGTGAAATGTGGCGAACGGTTGTTTGAGTCTCCAGAACTTCGGCAATTTCCGGAATCTCGGAGAGCGGTTTCAAGTATTCGTTGATGTACTCATCGCTGAGTAAAAGAGCCTCTTCATCCGGAAGAGTTCGTCCACTTTCTCTCAGCTTCCTTGCTCCTCGTGGAGAGTGATTGAGTTGAAATGGGCTGAAAAGTCGTACATGTCCCCACTTTTGAAGGTTCTCCCCAACGTTTCCTCGCTCGTAGATGGTGACGTTCCATCCCCGCTCAAGGCAGGCCAAAGCAGCTTCAATCCCGATGGGGCCAGCCCCTAAAATCGTAATTTGTGAGTGTTTCATAAAGAATTTGCGGATTTGAGAAAGTCTGATTTGCTCATTTTCGAGCATTGTTAAAAAACAATATATGCATTCAGTCTGCTGTCGAAGAGTCTTTCCCTGACAAAAGACATTCTTCACTGCAAGAGAAACGCGAAAGTGTACTGATATGAATCGAGTCAAATCTGTGAAGAAAATTACGAATTGAAGGGCTGGGAATCGCTATAGATCCATCTTCATAAAGCATGGTAAACTCTGAGTCTCAGTGAGAATATTTCCAATGACTGTCATGCCCGTAAAGCTCACTTTCGTGACTTCATAGGTTGCTCACCACGAGACTGAACGTATAGACCACTCTTTGATGATCTCAGTTCAGGTAATCAGTTCAGACTCGAGTTTGTATTCGTCAATTCATCAATATGAAAATTTCCCCAGGATGGGATCATGGCATCGAAGGAGTATAAGATGCAATTCACGACCCGAATCTTAGGGGCGTTCTTATTGTGCGCCCTGTTGGCAACTGGATGTAGCCAGGAAAAGAAGGCTTCTTCACAGGGCGAAATTGTTGAGGAGTGGGGAACTCAGCCACCGAATGAAAACGTCGTTCGTTCTGCCGAATCTGCAAGTCAGTCTCGATTGAAGTTGAAGCTGAAGCCGGGAGATCGTTTCCCACTTCGGAAAGTTGTGGAGCAGGAACTGAATCAGGATTCGCTGAGTGGATCGGCAAATCGAATTCACACTCGGCTTGAGTTGTTGTTTGCGATTTCGGTTGTCGACAAGGTCGACGATCGAACAAAACTCCAGGTGCGGTATGACCAGGTGAAGTATTCACATCGGATTGGAGAAGAACTTCTAGAGTTTGATTCGACTCGGCCGGTAGCGAATCTTCCAGTTTCGGTGAAAGCCTATCAAGCGATGGTTGGGGACGGCTTCAGCTTCTGGATAGGTAAAGAGAATCAAATTGTTTCGGTCGACGGCTTCACTGAATTTCTTAATCGATGTTTGCAGAATGTCCCTGAAAATGAACGAAGCAATGTCGTTCTGGGGATCGAAGCGGGCTCGGGTGAATCTGGCATCGCCAATTTCATTGACAATTCGATTGGGCTTTTACCTTATGGAGGAGTTCACAAACCGGGTGATTCCTGGGAGCGTCCGAGTCATATCGGTCGTCCCGTTCCGATGCACGTGAACACTCAATACACACTCAAGCAACTCGATCCTCATTTGGCGACGATTGAGATTCGGGGGCAAATTACACCATCGACGACGATGACCGCCCGAGACGCGCAAACAGGGGTCAGAGTGACTGTTCGAGGAGGAGAGACTCAGGGTTCATGTACGATCTTCCGTGAAACAGGTTTGCCGCAACGAAGTCACGTCGAGCAAAATATTGACATGACAGTCATGATGTCCGGGGCGCTTCAGTTCAATCAGCGTAAGAAGGTGACTACCACAATCGAAGCGTTCCCAGCGGGAGCCACATCTACTCCAGCGAGAATTCAACTCGGTCATCACAGCGAAGACTTTTCAAGTTCACAAAATATCCGGCGTGTCAGTGGGCCATAGCGAGTCTCTCTGTTTTCTAAACTCATTTCGTGAGACATCTTTCGTCGCCAATAAGACTCTAAAGACATGCGACAGTTCTTTGTGATTTCTGGTCTTCTGGTAGGCATCCTCGTGATGGGGACTGTTGGGATTTATTCGCTGACTGGTGAAGACGTCTCTTGGTTGGAGTCAGCTTACCTGGCGGTCATCACACTTACGACAGTTGGTTCACGAGACGTTCCGCATTCCCCACAGGGGATGATTTTTATCATGGTCTATTTGATCAGCGGGATTAGCGTTTTCACTTATTGTGTTTTTCAAATGGGCCAGTTAATCGTCAATGCTGACTTTCGAGAGATGTGGGAGAAGCGTCGCATGGATCGTGAATTGAACAAGTTGAATCAGCATTTCATCGTGTGTGGTTTGGGGCGTATGGGAAACTCAATCTGCGAGCACCTCGACGCTAAGAACCAACCTTTTGTTGTGATAGACAGCAGCGAAGAAGTCATCTCGAATGTATGTAAAGAGCGGAAATGGCTTGGTGTTCATGGTGATGCCACCGATGACGAAGTTTTGACCCAGGCTGGAGTCGAAAGGGCGCAGTCCATCGCAACTGTGTTGGCCACCGATGCGGACAACGTGTATGTCGTTCTTTCGGCGCGTCTGCTGTCGAGTTCAATACAGATTGTGGCACGCGCGAGCGACACGCGTGCCGTTCAAAAACTTCAGCGTGCAGGAGCGACTCGGGTCATCAGTCCATTTAGCAGTGGTGCAAAAAAAATGGCGAGGCTGATGTTGAGTCCGAGTGTGGAAGACTTTTTGGAGATTACTGACGAAAATGGAAGTGATCTCGAATTGGCGGAAATCCAGATTCGAAATAATAACGATTACGTCGGCAAGTCGCTTGCAAAGACAGACCTTCGAAAGCAGGGGATTATGGTCATCGGAATTCGCCGAACCGATGGCGAACATGTCATCGCACCCGAAGGTTCTGTTTGCATCGAATCTGGAGACAGCCTCTTCGCTTTTGGAAGTCCGACAGCAGTCAATGCGCTCGCGGGAAAATGTACGTCAGGGAAATGCTGACAAAGTCATTATTGAACGCTTGGCAATATCGCAAAAAGATGTGCAATCGCTACGAGGAACTCTGCTGCTCCGCCGATGACTCTGACTTTGAGATCGATGGCTGTATTGAATAGCTGGGACAGCATGAGAATTGGACACCCCCAGAAGATGATCAATATTATTATCCCAACGATAGGAGAGCCCGCTTCGAAAGTCATTGAGGCAATCCACTTGGAGATCGTGGGGGAAATAAACAGTCCACGATCTGCCAGGCTTAAGCAAGCGGTCAACGCGACACCTGCAAGATGTGTGTAAACAATCCAGCGGATTTGAATCGGACTGTTGCTGCGGTCATAGAACTCGAAAGGTTCAATGGGCATCGGACTGGTGCCAATACTTAGTTGGCAATTTTAAGTCTCCGGAAAAACCTGCGTTCGAAAAGTTCTACTCCCGCAATGGTTGTTGGGATTTCACTTTTCTTCCGGATTTTCTTCCGGTTGGTCGGTCTGGGGTGTAGTCTGGATTTGGTTTTGGCTTTTGGGCGTCGACCTTCTTTCGCCAAGTTTCTAATTCGTTGTGCAATTGCTTGGCGATCTCAGGGTTTTCACTCGTGAGATTGTGATCTTCGTGAATATCATTCTGGAGGTTGTAGAGTTCACTGGGACGTTCATCGAAAAACTCGATCAGTTTCCAATCTCCAGAGCGAACGGCGCTGTAGGGGATTGCTCCCATCATGTGGTAATGGGGGTAGTGCCAGTACAGGTTTCGCTTCGCGAGTGAGTTGTTCTTTTGAGTCAGTATTGGGACAAGCGAAACTCCATCGAGGAGAGGCTTAAGTTGTGCTGGAACTTCTACGTTTGTGGCTTCAAGAATTGTTGGAAGAACATCCATTGAGATGATTGGTTCACTTGAGATTTGGTTGGGCTTTGTTTTTTCAGGCCAACTCACGAAAGCGGGAACTCGGACGCCCCCTTCATAAATAGAACCTTTGCCTTGTCTCAAAGGCAAGTTTGATGTGACTGGCGGACGTCCTTTTGCTCCTGTGAGTCCCCCGTTATCGGATGTGAAAATGATCAAGGTATTCTTGTCAACTCCTTGGTCTCGGAGAGTTTTTACGAGTCGGCCGACCGAGTCATCAACAGAGTGGACCATGCCAGCGTACACAGGATTAGTATGCCTTTGGTCCTTGGGATGGTCCGCGGGATGGTCTTTAAGTTTCGCTTTGTAGTGTTCGATCAGTTCCGGTTTGGCTTGCAAAGGAGTGTGGACGTTATAGTAGGCGAAGTACAGAAAAAATGGGCTTCCCTTCGCAGTTGACTGCTCGATGAACTTCACAGCTTCGTCAGTCAACTGGTCGGTGAGATAAGTTCCTTCCGGATAGTTTTCTTTTGAGTCGGGAAGTGTGGCGAACAGGTTGTTCTGCTTGCGGGCGTCGCCTTTGCCTCTTCCGTATGGCCAGAAGTAACTTCGAGGAGCCCCTGCTTCGTTGCCGCCGATGTTGACGTCGAACCCTTGCGACTGTGGATAGAATTCCGGGAAGTTTCCGTCGGAGTTCACGTCATTGGTCACGATTCGTGGAGTGAGATGCCACTTGCCGACATGGGCAGTTCGATATCCATGATCTTTGAGGATTTCGGCAATCGTGAGATGTCGATGTTCGAGCTTCTGTGTCCAGTCTGGAATCTGTTGAGGTAGGTTCTCCAGTCTATGTCCCGGAATGAAATCGGTCACATTGACTCGGGCGGGAGACTGTCCTGTCAAGATTGCAACTCGAGTTGGAGAGCAGACAGTGCAGGCTGCATAGGCATTTGTGAATCGCATTCCAGTAGCAGCCAGCCGATCGATATTCGGCGTTTCGTAAAGATCACTGCCGCAGTATCCCAAGTCAGTCCAGCCCATGTCATCGACCAGCAGGACGATCACGTTGAGCTTCTCGGCACTCTGGACAGGTTGCACAAAGAGAAAGGAAGCGAATGAAATCAGGATGAGACCGAAGATGTGGTGACCGAACATTGTAAGCTTTCGAAGAGACAGTGTTGGTTTCAAGTTGTTCGCTGCAAGATCCTGATTTCAAGGCTATGGCTGAAAAGGGAAGTTGAGAGTCAGTCAGTCTGGATGAGCTGCATCCAGTTTTCATCATGTTGATCGATTCGTATAATCCCGTCGGTGTTGTACAAGTGGTTGTACTTAACTCCCGTTCCGGTATTGAACAGAACAATCCGCTCATCGCTCTTGAGCCAGCCCTGGTCGAGAAGTTTTTCGGCAGCTTTCCAAACGGCTCCTCCTTCTGGACAGGCTGCGATCCCTTGCCATCGACAGACTTCCTCAGCCCCAATCATCAGCTCTTCATCGGTGACGGAAATTGCAGTCCCCTGACTTTCGCGAAGTGCGTCGAGCATCAGGAAATCACCCACAGCGATCGGGACTCGCAACCCCGATGCACATGTCTGAGCATTGGGAAATAATGGAGCGTGATCTTCATTCTCATGAAATGCTTTTACAATTGGCGCACAGCCTTCAGCCTGAACTGCAACCATTCGAGGACGTTCACTGCCGATCCAGCCGAGTTGTTCCATCTCGTTGAATGCTTTCCACATTCCGATTAAGCCGGTTCCTCCACCAGTCGGGTAGAAGATGACATCAGGGAGTTGAAGTTCGTCAGTTTCAGCGACGTCAGCCATGTCGAAAGCGAGTTCGTACCCCATCGTTTTTTTGCCTTCGACACGAAACGGCTCTTTCAGAGTCGACAGGTCGAACCAGCCATGTTCGTCGCAAGCCTGCCGACACAAGCGTCCGCAATCGCTGATCAATCCATTGACAAGGTAGACGTTTGCTCCTCCTAGTTTCGACTCAATGATATTCGCTGGGGGAGTATCTTCCGGGACGAAAATATGGCAGTCGAGCCCAGCTCGGGCAGCGTAGTAGGTGGCTGCACCAGCTGCGTTTCCGGCAGAGGGAAGTGCGATCGCTTTCACACCGAGCGCTTTGGCACGCGTGACTGCGGAAGACATTCCACGAGCTTTGAAGCTTCCGGTTGGGTTGAACGACTCGTCTTTGATGAACAGATTCGAAAATTTTTCAAATGGTCCGAAAGGAGTTGTTTTGAGAAGTGGACATCCCCCCTCTCCTAGTGAGACAGCTTCGCTGGGGAAATCGACGGGCATTACTTCCCAGAATTTCCACATCGATCGCAGCCGACGAGAACGTACGGCTTCGGGGGTGAAGGAATGGCGAATGGAATCGAGATCATACTCCGCCAGAAGCGGCTTTCCTGCCGAGCTTAAATTGTGGAGTTGATCGACGGGGTAATCTTCACCCGTTTTGGAACAGACAAGTTTCGTATGCATTGCAGGCCATTCGTCAATGATTTTGAAAGAAATTTCAGGTCTATCGCATCTTCGGAAATCGTGGTAGCGAGCACTCTCGTCAAATTCAATGTTCATTCTGAGAGAGCAGTTTCATCGCGGAAATTGAAATACAAAGATGGTGTAGTTTGAAGGATTTAGTAGTGACGAGCAATCTGGTCCAGGTTTATCTGAAGCTTATTTCAGCTTCTTCTGTTGAGAGATTGGGATGAGTTTTCGCGGCATCGTGACGATTCGTGGAGCGATGGGATCGGGGATCACAAGATCAGTGTCGCTCAGCATGTCCTGAATCCGAATGGGCACCGAAACGGGATTTAATTCCGCGGGTGAGACCTCTTCTTTTACTGCGGCGGGCAATTGGCTGTAACGCTTTACTTCCGATTGAAAGACGTAATCGGAAAGTTCACTCAGTCGTTTCAACGACTCCAGAGCTTCCGGGATATGCTCAGCTTCGGAAGCAATCTCTTTTCTTAAGATTTGCAATTGATGGACCGTCGCTCGGGCACGGGCAAGTTCTTCGTGCTGAGATTTCAGATTTTCGAGGAGAGAGTTCGTCTGACGGATTGTGCTGCGTGACTTCGCAATTTTTTGAAGAGTCGTATCAATGCCGTGCAGTTCGGACTCAAGCTGACCAACTCGGTCGACAAGTGGTCGAACGACCAGAAGATGCATAGATAAGACGGACATCAATATTCCAACAATGCGTATTGGTCCGCTGATTTTTTCGAGAAGTGTCCACAATCGATTCTTGAGCGAGAGTCGATTGATTTGTCCACGAAACAATTTCACCAAGTTCTCCCCAAGTTATCAGAACGATGTGTGAGCCAATCTCGACGACACGTTCCTCCCTGAACCTCGTCGCCCGCAAAGTCTCTCTGTCTTTCCTGTATCGCCCAGAGTGTAATTCTTACTATTGTGAAACTGAGGAAGGTCTGACGATTCCTGAATGAGCGCCCGTGAAACTCCTGTATCAGGTGAAATTGTTGAGATCAGCTGGAGCGAGAAATTCGTGAAAATTAGCAATACCGGGCGTTCTGGTGACTGGTTGTGCCTCCTAAGTGCTCGCTGGTAAGGGTTTTACGATGTTTTACCGTGGCTTTGGAAATCTTTCAATAATTCGCTAAGAACGGCGCGTCATCAGCGAATAACCCCTTGAGCGATGAGATCTGCCATTCCGGTAGCCCTCACAAACCGAATTGATCGAGGAGATAAGAGATGATTAAGAAAGCCGCATACGGGACATTAGCTGTGATGACCATCGGTGGGATGGTCTTTGGAACGGACGTCTTCAGTTACGCACGAACTGGATTCCATTCCGCACAAAGCAAAATTCGCAGCGAGGTTCCTCTCGAATTTGAAATTGAACGTGCTCGCCAAGAAGTCGCACAACTTCTTCCTGAAGTCCGCAAGTCGATGCATGTCATTGCTGAAGAGCAAGTTGCGGTTGCGAATCTTCGAAAGTCGATTGAAAAGCGAGAGTTGGCTCTCGAAAATCAAGAAGAGGCGATCCTTTCACTGACTTCCGATCTGAAGTCGGGTGACTCCAATTTCGTCTACGCCGGACACGCTTACACTCAGCGTGAAGTTGAAAGAGACCTTTCGGAGCGGTTTAACCGATTCAAAACTGCTGACGAAACATTGAAGAGAGAACAGGAACTTTTGGCCGCGAAAGAGAAGGCTCTCACGACTCATCGCGAAACCCTCGAAGGCATGCTCTCACAGCGGAAAAGCCTCGAGGTTGAGCTTGAGCGACTGGAAGCCCGACTCAAGACTATCAATGCTCGAAAACAGATCGCGAGTATCGAAGTTGACGATTCTCAGTTGAATCGAGTGAAGTCTCTCATTCAGACGATCGACAAGCGACTCGATGTTGAAGATGCAGTCCTGTCAGCGGATGGTGACTTCACAGGTCTGATTCCTGTTGAACAGGAAGTTCAGGTCGAAGATGAAAACATCGCAGATGCGGTGAATGAATACTTCGGTCGCAGTGGCGAGATTGAAGTGGTCAAGAAGTAATATGAAGTGAGATTCGGTCTGCTCAAAGTCCGCTCGTCCTGGAAACGGTCTCCAAGTCCGGTGTGATTCAAACTCGCATCAGGCTTGAGAGCGAGTCCAAATGGCGAGCGGAATTTTCAGCATTCAGATGAGTTGAGAGGAAAGTTAGGAACCCCTCAGCCACAAACACTTTTTAAGAACAGATCCTGAAAACTGAAGATGCTCTGGCAAACACTGAATAAGGTCGCCATCTCACAAATTTTCGGACTGGTTTTCATTCGTTCAATTATAAGTTGAGCTCTCCACTTCAAAGTGATTCAGCAAGATGCCCATGAATCTTTCGCAACCTGTTTCAGCATGCAAACTCTGGATTGATGGAGTTGGATGTTGGATGTTGTGCCTGGAGGATCGAATCACGATCGGGAATCCGATACCTGTCGCGGGAGCTCCTAAAATTTCAGTCGTTGCAGATCTCAGGACCGAGCATGCAACAATCGAGTTCAACGATTCAAGCTACTGGCTTACAGACGATAAAAGTGTCGCTTTCGAGGGAGACGAAAACTCCGGGCGGCGAAGTCTAAGTCATGGAACAATGATTTCCGTGGGGCAGAGTCTGGAAAACGAAGTTCAAATACGATTCGAGCAGCCCTCTTCACTCAGCTTGACTTCGACTTTGCAGATCGAAAGCGGTCATCGATTTGCGGATGGAGTTGATGGGGTGGTCTTGTTTCGAAAAACCTGTCTCCTTGGAGCGGGGAAGCAAAAACACATTCAATGCGGTGGCTGGTCGGAAGATGTCATCTTCTTTGAACGCGACAGCCAATTATTCTGCAAGTCTACAGAATCACTGATCACGCTGGACGGAGTTCCGAGTGAGCGGATCGTCAAAATTCACAATGGTGCTCACCTGGCGGGAGAGGATTGGTCAATGCGTGTTGAAGCGACCTGAGACAGCAATGCCTCGGGAGCAGGAAGATGACTTCAGATGTTGCGAGATTGAGGCGGTCGTCATCGGTTGAAATTGCAATTTCTCGATCAGGTTTTGTTAAAGTGAATTCATGAAAAGCTGGATCAAACAAGGAACTTGAGAAGAGATTGATCCGCTGAGCCTTTTTTTGCGTTAATAAGAATAGACCGGAAAAGATGACCATGTCGAAACAAAACGACCCCTGGTCATGACGAATGATTCCCCAACGGAATTGCGAGCCAGACAATGAAATTCACCTTTACTCCAGAATCACGACCTCTTGAAGGCTTTACCATCAAGCGCGCGATTTATCGTGGAGGATTTGGTGAGGTCTACTACGCAAAGTCAGATGCAGGACGCGAGGTTGCGCTGAAGCTCTTGCAGAACAACGCCGACATCGAACTTCGCGGAGTTCAGCAATGTTTGAACTTGTCTCATCCAAATCTCGTCACCATTTTTGATGTTCGGCAGGATGGCGATGGGGACCACTGGATCGTGATGGAGTACGTTTCCGGTCTGACGCTCGATACCGTATTGAAAAACTCTCCCAACGGACTTCCGATGGAGACTGTCCGCAAATGGTTGCAGGGCATGACCGACGGGCTGTCGTATCTGCACAGCAGAGGTTTGGTTCATCGAGACATGAAACCGGCGAACGTTTTCATGGAAAACGGTGTTGTCAAAATTGGTGATGTTGGACTTTCGAAATGTATTTCTCCCAGTCGTCACAGCGCTCAAACACAAAGTGTCGGAACAGTTCACTACATGGCACCTGAAGTGGCGAAAGGGAAATATGGCCGCGAAGTCGATGTCTATGCTATGGGCATTATTCTCTATGAAATGCTGACAGGAGAGCTCCCCTTCGATGGTGAATCGACCGGAGAGATTTTGATGAAGCATCTCAGTGAAGAACCGGACCTTGAGAAGTTGCCGCCACGACTCAAAGGGGTTGTTGCCAATGCGCTCATGAAAGATCCCAGCGAACGATACTCTAGCGTAGAAGCCCTAAATCGTGCTTTTGGACAAGCTGTGCTCGGGGTTTCATCTGAACCTGAAAAATCGACTCATCAGCCCGAACAGGCCGAACAGCTTAAAGCAACTTCTCAGTCTGTTTCTCCGAAGTCCTCTGCGCCGAATGCAGGTCTATTTTTGATGAATACACTCGCTGGGGTGCTCAAAGGTGGACTCGCCGGACTCGTGATTGATTATCTTGTCGCATTGTTAGGAATTCGAGTTGTGAGTCCCGAACTGTTTGTTCTTTTGGGAGCCATTGCTGGAGTGCTTTGGCAAAGGAGAAGAATTCGCGCATCACAAACTGGTTCAAAAAGGGTTGTTCAAACGACACGTGTTCAAGCTCCCAGAAAATTTCCACAAGCAGCGTCGAGAAGTGCAGATGCATTTGGTTCACTGTTTGCGGCAGTTCCAATTTCGGCGTTATTGATCGCTTGTCTGGCAGTTTTGAAGCCGACATTGCTCGGGACTTCTAGTCAGCTTGAAAGTCTTGACCTCGGTTTGCTGGGAATGTTTTTCACTGTGACTGTCCTGGCAAGTTGGGTGATTCTTCTAGTCCCTTATTTTCGAAAAGAACTTCGAAAAGGCAAGAAGGTCAGTTCCGTGAACTTTGCTCTCGCAGGTGTTGTCATCGGAGTCGCAGCATATGGCGTCGAGAAATTTCTGATGGTGGAGCATCTTGGAAAGCCGTCTGAAGGAATGTTTACCCAATTGGGAGACCATTTCCTGGTGAATAACGGGATGCCTTCGATTTGTGGTTACATTGCCTTCTTTGCAGCATTTCTTGGATTTCGCAACTGGCAATTGATGACCTCTCCCTTCAGGGCGAAACGGTTCAGTGTCGGAGCCGTAATCGTCACTGTGTTTGTCGCGTGGTTGGCGACTGCGATATTCACATTCCCGAGTGAAATTGCTGTTGCCTGGGGAGTGATCATAGCTTGTGTCACACAACTTGCAGCCCCGTTAAGTGAACGTCCCTCGCGGCATCGAAGAGCACAATAGGAACAGCACAATAGAATACCTGATTCATGAGAACCTCCAAGAATTCTGTTCGCGTTGTCGTATTCACTTGAATTCGATGGCTTGTGCAGAGTTTGGTAAGAGCGAAGAAGTCATTTTGAGACGAGCAAAAAATAGGATTTGAACATGACATTCGGCGTCATTGAATTATTGTTACTCAGCTTTCTGCTGCTGGTTGTCCCGGGCGTCCTTGGAGGGGCTGCGTTGACAGGAACATCGAAGCAATCATGTAGCCGCGTCGATTGGTCGAAAGTGTTTTTCGTCTTCCTCGGAATTCCGTTTCTATTGATCGCAGCTGTTGTTGGGCTGTTTTTTGTACGGAACAGCCAAGTCCAGCATGCTCATGTCGAACAAAGCCGATTAGAAGCGAAGCAAAACTTGGCTGTTGTTGCAGATCAAATTCGAGCGAGCGAATCAAAGGCTTTGCATCAAGATGAAGATAGTGAGCATCATGATCCTAATTCGCATTCCGAGCAGCATGAACATGCTGGCGGACATACCAGTTACAATTCGCATGGAATGACTGACTTCAGCCCCCGACATGATACTGAAGTCGTTTACGACAATTTTACCAAAGCAACTGAAAAACATTCGAGTTGGGCGATGACTTTCACCTTAGGAGTAATTGGGCTGCTTGTGCTAGGCAGTCTTGTCTGGTTCGGGAGGAAGAGGCCAGTACTTACAGTTTGCTGTTTTCTTGGGATAGCCGCTGTAGGGCTACTCGGGGGATATAGCGCTACTGAGGTTTCACCTTCACAGCATGTCACTCACGCTGATGCGGAACTTCGCGAGTTAATAGATGCCGAAGATGTCTCCACTGCGGCTGACGATCTGATCCCTGTCAACGAAGAAAACGAACAGGGAAACGAAGAGGGGCCGTTAGCCATTCGAGAAATTACACACCGTTATCAAGGGACAACTGGGACTCGTTCTCAAACACTCTCAGAAATTCCAGCTTGGGTTGAAGAAGCGAATGGTCAGAATCTTGTTCGTCCCAAACAGGGAGAGATTGTCCTGGTTTCAAAACGATACTCATCTCTGGATGAAGCAAAATTGGAACTTAAGCCGATTGCAAACTCCTTGATCCAGTCTGAACTGGCGAGAACTTATCCCGAGATGCGAGGAACGACCTTTTCAGTTGAGAGTTTTCTCAGCAGCAAAATCCTGGAGCAAGAGTGCGAGATCATCTGGCCTTTTAAAGTTCGGGAATTCACCGGGGAAATGAAGCAACTCGCCTGGAAGCTCGACATCAGTGAGTCAACGAAAAGGAAACTCTATGCGCATTGGCAAAACGGAGCTCGTCAGGATCGATTAGCGATTCTCGGAACCGGTCTCGGACTGCTCACTCTGTTCTTCGGTGCCGGTGCGATTGTGGCTCGGCGACGCGATTCGAATCGTGTCTCATAGCGAAGGATTTACAGCCGATTCGTGATGCGTTCTGTCCTCTCACTCATCTGATCCAATGTCTCTGTATGTTAAGGAGATGTGCTGTCTACTGTTTCTCTCTCGAAGAGTATCAAAGCAATCTGCTACAATAACGTTCTGTAAGACCCAACCGGAGCAGAACGATGTCGAGACAGTCGATGCATTTCGCGCAACTTGAGCAGTTAACCAGACGGCACTTCCTTAAAGAGAGTACTGTTGGCTTGGGAGGAATCGCACTCGCTGGCCTTTTGGGTGCGGAGTCGGCAACCGCTCAGACTCGTGTGAATCCATTGGCTCCAAGGCAACCGCACTTTGCAGCCAAAGCGAAGAACATTATCTATCTGCATATGGCTGGCTCGCCTCCGCAGCATGATCTCTTTGACTACAAGCCAAAGCTCGTCGAGATGACCGGTCAGCCCTGTCCTGAGGAACTGACACAGGGAGAGCGGTTTGCTTTCATTAAGGGAACGCCCAAGCTCTTGGGAACGCCGCATCATTTCTCTCAACGTGGGGAAAGTGGAGCTTGGATTTCAGACATTCTTCCCAAAATTTCCGAGCAGGTTGACGATCTCTGTTTTGTCAAATCGATGTACACTGACCAGTTCAACCATGCTCCCGCGCAACTGCTGCTCTATACCGGTTCGCCACGTCAGGGGCGGCCATCAATGGGTTCGTGGGTGACATACGGACTAGGGGCGGAAAATGAAAACCTGCCCGGATTTGTTGTTCTGATCTCAGGGGGAACTTCTCCAAGTGCCGGAAAGAATGCCTGGGGCAGCGGTTTTTTGCCTTCGGTGTACCAAGGTGTTCAATGTCGCTCGAAAGGTGACCCGGTGCTTTACGTCAGCAATCCGGAAGGAATGGATCGGAAGACTCGTGAATTGACAATTGACTCAATTCGTCAGCTCAATGAGCTTCAGGCTCAGCAATTTGGAAGTCCGGAAACGTTGACCCGTATTGCTCAGTATGAACTCGCATTTCGAATGCAGATGTCCGTCCCCGAAGTGATGGACCTCAATGCCGAGCCCAAACATATTCAGGAAGCCTACGGAGCAAAGCCCGGCGAGGCGAGTTTCGGAAACAATTGTTTACTTGCGCGTCGTCTTGTTGAAAAGGGAGTGCGACACGTTCAACTCTTCGATTGGGGCTGGGATTTCCATGGCAATTCGAAGGGGAACGATATTAAAGACTCACTTCCTGGTCGCTGTCAGCCTATGGATCAAGCGGTCGCTGCACTGATTGCCGATTTGAAAGAACGTGGTTTACTGGATGAAACTCTGGTTGTGTGGAGCGGAGAGTTCGGGCGGACACCTCTCAATGAAGAACGAAATGGCTCGAAATTTCTGGGCCGTGATCATCATCCTCACTGCTTCACAATTTTCATGGCTGGTGGTGGAATCAAACCAGGAATGACATACGGAAAGACCGACGAATTTGGTTATTTTGTGACCGAGGACAAAGTCCATGTTCATGATCTTCAGGCGACAATCATGAATCAGCTCGGTTTCGATCACACTCGTTTAACGTATCGATTCCAAGGCCGCGACTATCGATTGACTGACGTTCATGGTCATGTGATCGACGATTTGCTGGCGTAAGTTCGCCGTGTTCTAAACTCAGTTGACTCAGGCTGTTGGTTCATTTTTATTTCATATTCAAAAGGTACGGGAGTTGTTGATGTCAGATGTGATGGCGGTTGTTTTGGCAGCTGGGAAAAGTCAGCGGATGAAGTCGGAATTGCCGAAAGTTCTTCATGAAGTTTGCGGACGTTCCATGGTGGACCATGTGCTTATTGCAGCCCGAGCAGCTGGCGCCAAAAAAATTGTCGTCGTCGTGGGACATAAAGCCGAAGAAGTTCAAGCCGCCCTCGAACATCAGGAAGATGTCCACTTCGCTCTTCAAGAAGAGCAACTTGGGACTGGTCACGCGGTGATGTGTTGCCGCGAACACTTGGCTGAGCATGAAGGGCCGGTTCTGGTACTCACCGGGGATACTCCCCTGCTCCGTGGGGAATCTCTTTCTGCACTTATTGATGAGATGAATCAGCTTCAGGCTGCGTGCGTTGTGGGAACAGCGAAGACGGAGAACAACAAAGGGCTTGGCCGAATTGTCCGGGACGATCAGCAACAATTTTTGCGTATCGTGGAAGAGAAAGATGCCTCGGAGGAGGAGAAGAAGATCACTGAGATCAACACCGGGTGTTTTGCTTTTGATGGTCCGTCACTGGTTTCAGCGCTCGATGATGTGAAGCCTAATAATGTCCAAGGGGAGTATTATCTCACCGATTGCGCCGAGATTCTCCGAGCACGCGGAAAGAGAGTCGCTGCGGCGTGCCGTTTGGATATCGCCGAAGCGATGGGGGTGAATACTCAAGAACAATTGGCGGAAGTTGAGAAGGTCATGAAGCAACGGATGCAGTGACTTTTCTTCAGAATCAAGGAGTTCGAATTGAAAACATTTTTGAATCTTTTAGACGATTTTGAAAAGCTGACGACTCAGATTTGGAGCAACCTCGAATCGTCTGCGGGCGAACCTGATCAGCCTTGGTCTCTCGCTCAATTTGCTTCAATGAGTAAACAGGGCCCTGAGCTTCGCACGCTCGTCCTTCGGCGTTGTGAGCCAGAGAGTCGAACGTTGACCTGGCATACCGATTTACGATCGCCGAAGTGTCAGCAGATTCTCGATGATTGCAGGACCTCAGTTCTGTTTTGGGATCCGGTCGAGCGAGTCCAACTGACTCTGAGGGGAACGAGTGTCGTCCGGTCCATTGGGCCACGTGTTGATCAGGCATGGGAACAGAGCAAGTTGATCAGCCGGCGAGCCTATTTGGGGAACCTGACTCCCGGGACAAAGCAAGAACAAATGTGCGTCAACTTCCCAGAGGAGTTTGCTGATCGTCCGCCGTCTGAGTCAGAATCGGAGGATGGGAAGACAAATTTTGGCGTCATTACCACTCGAATTCAGGAAATGGACCTCGTTATTTTGCGACAAACCGGGAATGTGCGTGCTAAGTTCTACTGGAAGGCCGACGAATCAGGAGAAGGAAGCTGGGAAGCGTCCTGGGTTTGTCCGTAGTTCGTGTTGAAAAGAAATTCGCGCTGAAAAGAAGTAAATAGTTAGGGAAGAGATGAAGCAAGTCGTGAAGAAGGGAATCATTCTAGCCGGGGGAGCGGGAACGCGGCTACATCCGATGACTTCGGTGATCAGTAAACAATTGTTGCCGATTTATGACAAGCCGATGGTTTACTATCCGCTGAGTGTCCTGCTGCTATCCGGGATTCGCGAGATTCTGCTCATCAGCACCCCGGAAGATCTTCCCAATTACCAACGACTTCTCGGTGATGGTTCTCAGTTGGGAATCTCGATTCAATATGTGCAGCAGGATGCACCTCGGGGGCTGGCAGAAGCCTTTATCCTGGGGGAAAAGTTCATCGGATCGGATTCTGTTTGCCTCGTACTCGGAGACAATGTTTTCTATGGGCACGACTTTCAAAAACTGTTGATCAGTGCAGCGTCACGAAAATCTGGAGCGACCGTTTTTGCTTACCGTGTTCGTGATCCCCAGCGTTATGGTGTCATCTCATTTGACCAGGAAGGGAAGCCGGTCGATATCATCGAGAAACCAGAAGCTCCGAAGTCTCGCTATGCGGTCACCGGGCTCTACTTTTACGACAACGATGTCATCGAAGTTGCGAAAGCAGTGCAGCCTTCCGCTCGAGGAGAACTCGAAATTACATCCGTCAATCAGCATTACCTTGATGCCAAGAAACTGCATGTCGAAATGATGGGCCGTGGCTATGCCTGGCTCGATACCGGAACACCTTCAGCGCTGTTGCAGGCATCTGGATTTGTGGAAGCTGTGGAAATGCGTCAGGGGCAAAAGATTTGTGTCCCTGAAGAAATCGCATGGCAACTTGGGTTCATTAGCGATGATGAATTGATTCAACTCGCTGAGCCGCTGAAAAAAAATGCCTACGGAGAATACCTTCTTGACCTGCTCAAGCAGGGACGCGACGAAAGTGTGATCCGGCTCGAACAGTAAATTCCCACCGCGTCTCATTTCTAGCTGCGATGAGTGATTGTTGTTATTCTTGTCAGCAAGATCAGATTGACACTCGACCGGTTTTCAAGAAATGACGCCGAGGATTGATGTTTCGTTTTGCGATGAGAAATTTGCTAAGCCGACCGCTACGGACTGCGTTGTCTGTATTGGGGTTAGCAGTCGCAATTAGCGGAATGGTCGGGCTGTTCTCAATTGCCGGTGGTATTGATCGGGTGGTCTCTCAAACATTCGATCAAATCCCCGGACTGCTCGTACAACAAAAAGGGGCACCGATCCCGTTGTTCTCGACCTTGCCCGCCAGTTGGCAGGATGAACTGGAATCAATCCCCGGTGTAGGAGTTGTGGACCCGGAAGTCTTTTGCCGAGTCAATCAACTTGATACGAAGATGGTGATCAATCCACCACGCTTTGCAGTGGGGATGGAGATTCAATCCCGGTTGAAGTTGAAACGGAGCATCTATCGAGAAAATCTTGTCGAGGGACGTTTTTTCGAAATGGCAGACCGATCCACAAATCACTGTCTCGTCAGCAGCGAAATTTCGACAAGTAGCCAAAAGGGAGTTGGCGAGACCATCACTCTCAACGGTGTTGAGTTCGAGATTATTGGAGTGTACGAAACCGGTTCGCTGATGCTCGATGTCAACATCCTGATGGACATTGCAACTTGCCGGTCACTTGGCCGCATTGATGAACAGACAGTGGGTTGTTTCTATGTTGAACCGGATGGGACAATTGACGACATCACGCTGAAAGAGAGTATTCAGAATCATTTTCGCGGAAGAGATTTGAGCGATTGGAAGCCAGCCTCTGCGAACGTCTTGTCTGAGTTCGTGAAGTCGGTCGGGCAAAGTTTTCAAAGTCCTGCGGGAAAAAATGTGGCGAAGAGAGAGTCATCATCGAAGATCAAGAGTGCTGCGGAGATCACGGCATCCACATCATCTCCAATAGAAGTTCGAACAGCGGATGACTGGGGCAAGCGGATTGCAGAATTTAGTGGCGACTTGAATATCTTTTTGGGGTTGATGACTGCGATTGGTGTTTCGATCGCGACGCTGAGTATCGTGAACACGATGATGATGAGTGTCACCGAACGAACGACAGAGTTTGGCATCCTTCGAGCGAATGGGTGGTCCCAGCAAAACATCATTCGACTCATGACTCTTGAAAGCGGATTGATCGGTTTTTGTGGAGGGGCAATTGGGGTCTTCGTTGGCTGGCTGGCGACGATCCTCGTGAATATCGGTTGGCCGGGACGCCTGCAATTGCACGCTGGGGTTTTACTACTGCTGTTTGGCTTGGCATTCAGCGTTGGATTAGGGCTCATCGGCGGACTTTACCCAGCCTGGCGGGCCTCGAGACTCTCGCCGATGGAGTCAATTCGCCGTGGATGATAACTCCTCAAACGAAACTCAATCCAGACTGGTTGAGGTGAAAAACCTCACCAAGACCTATCATCGTTCCAAAGTCGAAACGCCCGTGCTGCGCAATATCAGTTGTGAAATTGATAAGGGAGAGTTTGTTTTTATTGTGGGGCCATCAGGGAGCGGGAAAAGCACGTTGCTGTATCTTCTGGGAGGGCTGGACCAACCGACATCGGGGCAAATACTGATAGAAAACAAGCCGCTGTCGACACTCTCCGCTACGGGATTGGACTCGTTACGCCGCGAAGATATTGGGTTCATCTTCCAGAGTTTCAATTTGCTCAAAACGCTGAACTGTCTCGACAATGTTCTGGCGCCATTTATCCCGACCGGTCAAGCGGGAACAAAACGAGCCGAAGCAATCGCATTGTTAGAGAGAGTGGGGTTGGGAGAGAGGATTCATCATCGTCCGAATGAACTCTCAGGAGGAGAACAACAGCGAGTTGCTATCGCACGCGCGATCTTAAAGAAGCCAAAATTGATTCTCGCTGATGAACCGACAGGAGAACTTGATACCGAGACCGGTCATGAAGTGTTCGAAATTCTTCGCGAACTGAACAAAGATCTCAAGACAACAATTGTGACTGTCACCCACGACCATCGGTATATCTATGAGGGAGACCGTATCCTCAAGATGCAGGATGGGAAATTTCTTAATTCCAATAGCTCTCAGCACTGAATTGAGAGCAGTTTGCTCTACCCTGTGCCCGTGAAGTTCACTCTTGTGACATCATAGACCGCTCGCGACGAGTCAGATCCTGCAAGCCAATTCGAAAGATGCTTTAAAACTTGCTTCCGTGTCCGCCATGAGCGCGATTCACGGACACGGAAGCTACTTATCTCTGCTACAGGGTCTGCGAATCCACCGGTTGCTGTGGCTTCGAATCTACGATAAAGCTGTCGACGATATCAGGATGCTTCTTCGCAACATTCGTTGATTCAGAGGGATCGTTTTTCAAGTCATAGAGTTCAAGTTGTTTCTCTCCCCCTTTGAGAATGACCTTCCAGCGACCACGACGTGCGACCTGTCCGCCGTCTTTCATTTTCCAGTAAAGGAGCCTTTCAATGTCTTGTTCTCCTCCCTGGATTTCTGAAATCAGCGAGATTCCATCGATCCCTTGAGGAGTCTTTCTTGCGGCAGCAACATTCATCAAGGTCGGAAGCAGGTCGACTCCGGTACAAGGAAAGTCGCTGATGCTGCCACGCTTTGCCTTACCAGCCCAGAAGACAATCAACGGAGTTCGCAGATTTCCCTCATTGGTTCCAGACTTTGAATAAGCCAGTTTCTCATCAACGACAGGAAGATTCTTGTCAACATCTGCTGCGATCTGATGGCTGGTCTCTCCAGTAACTATTAAACAGACCCTGCCAGCCAGTCCGAGAGTGTTGAGTGAATCAACAATCTGTCCGATCGCTTTGTCGACTTCCTGAATGTTCTCTTTAGATTTCACGCCCTGTAAAAATGGAATTCCGACATGTAGATAAAACTGTCGAGAACTTCGTTGATGACGCTTCAGGAAACTCGTGACTTCGTCGGTGATCAGCTGATGAGATGTTGCCTGCTTCGAGTCACTGTCACTCATGATTTTTGCACGAGTCGTTTGGGTGAAGAAGAACTCAGGATAACGAGCCACAACTCCAGAACTCGAAGGAAACCCTGTCCAGTGATCGTAACCGAGTTCGACAGGATGTTGATTGCTGGCCCAGGTTCCGATCAGGGTTGTTTCGTAGCCTGCCTGCCAGAGTGATTCAGCGAGTGATTCTTTTCGATTCAATCGACCTTCAGCGGGAGACTTGGCGGCGAGATTCCCGGTAAGATAACTCCATCGTGATGAAGTGAGGTTGTCTGCAGGCGCGTAATAATTCGTGAAGGTCATCCCACTGTTGCGTATTCCAGAGAGACGATTCATTGAAGTTAGCTGGTCAAACCGAAGTTGCGGGACGGTGATCACGACGATGTGCGGACTTTGCCTGGCAGTCCCGACGCGAACTTGTCGATTCATGCCGCGAATCGCTTCGCGATTACTTCGTCGGATTTCTTTGTAGGCTTTCTCAGCACGGTTCAAACTCTCAACCAGACTCTCGGTTGCGTCATTATCGTCGAAAGCTGGTGAGTCACCAATGATCCCTCGAATTCCGTCAAAAAATGTAGGACGATCATCTTCCTGGGTTTGCGGTTGTGCGACTGGGCCCTGCGCAAGCACCAAGCTGGAATCTGCTGACTTCTGAACTGTCGAGGATTGCACAATTGCTTGCTCGGCAGAGATCGCTCCAAACATGATTGGAATCAACGCGAGTAGTCCGATTGAAATCCGAAGTCGCATCATGAAAATATCCATCATCTAGTATCAGAGAAAAGACTGGGAGTCTTCAGGTTTTACTTTAAAGTAATTCTGAAGGGCTGAGTCGTTTCTGGAACAAAACCACTGACTTTCAGAGGATTTAAAACCGATCCTGGAACCTGAAATTACTCTCTAGAGCAGTTTGCTCTATCGTGTGCCCGTGAAGAACGCACTTCTCAAGTAGTAATGCTGTTCGGCACGAGGCAGATGCTGCAAACCAATTCGAAAGATGCTCTAACGTTGAGAAAGGTGGCTATCCCAGCGGTTTTCGGACTGGTTCTAGTGAGTCATTGTGGTGCGAATCTATTAACTCAGCAATTCACATACCGGACATGGCACGGGACGTGGATTTTGTCACCAGGCAATAAAAAAGGCTGACCACTTTTTTTAGTGGTCAGCCTTTAGGGAATCAATGAGATCAAGCAGTTCTAATTGTTGAGCAACTCTTCAAGGTTTGGAAGAAGTGAAGCTCCTGGAATCATGTCCATGGTTGGTGCTTCTTCAACAATTTTTGGATTAGTCAGGTAGTAGTTTTCGTAGACTGGCTCGAACATGGCAACTGAGTAAGGATGATTTCGTTCGCCGCCAAGTCGCACGACAACTTCTTTGTGTTCCAGGACATTGGTGTAGTTGTAAGGACGGAAGTAGTAGTATCCGTGGTGTGCGGGGTAGTAAGCGTAGTGCTGATACATGTCACCAGTTGTCCAGACGCGACACCATTTCAACTTGCCGTTTTTCTTACGGTAGTGAATGCCGGGCATGTAGCATCCCTCATGGCCGCAGCAGCAGCAGCGGTAAGCATTTGCGTCGCAGCATACTGCGCCAGTGTCGCAGCAAGTGGCTCCGGTGTCACAGTATTCGCCGCTGTATGTTTCACCAAAAGCGTCGCTGTATTCCCCAGCGGGGACTTCAGTTCCTTCGTCGGCTAATGCTGGCAAGGGCATTGGAGCCGGAACTGAAACATCGTCGATTGCTGCTTCTGGTATAGCGTCAACCGCAGGCGGTGCTGGAGCAGGTTCTTGCGCTTCAACCTGCGTCATAATTGCGAAGGTTGCGAGGAAACTGGTCGTTGCAAACAATTTTGCATATCGCATGACATTGATCCCGTGAAAATGTAGGAGTTGGGCTGTCCAAATTAAGATGGTCAGTTTCAAACTATGAGATCTCACAAGCAACTAATGTCGCCTACGCAATCCGTTCTTATCAGTTTGATCGGACCAAAACAGCACTCAACATTGACAGGAATCTGTGATCGTGAATGATCGGATTAAGCGGTGGATTCGTCAAAAGCCGTACAGTTTAACAGGGCTTTTCCTGTGTCCTTTACTTGTCACTGTTGACGCTCACTGACAGAAGATCGATTGCCAGCAGGTCAGCTTGGATGCGACCACGTCGATCTGTCTTTGAGGCGGCAGCTTGCTGAAGCGTGTTCCAATCTTCCTGGAACGCTCTCTTCGAGTCCTTATTGGCAAGTTCGGGGGCTTCCCGTTGCAGCTGTTGAAGTCTCTGACGCAAGAGTATTGAATTTGTTAATTGATGAAGCGGTGCGGTTCCATTTTTGAAGTATTCCACTGAAGTCTGGAAATGTTGGCGACTCACTCTATCGAGCGATGCCATTTGAGCAGCGATTTCTTTCGGTTCGCCACTTTTCAATGTCTCTTGGAACCTCAAGAGATTCTGTGCGACTTCTGTTTCTAGAATCTTGTCAGCCCGACCAATGCCTGCTCCACGTCGATTCCATGCCTCCTGCATCGCTTTCACACCTGCAAGCTGACCCAGGCGACGATCTCGATCGGCATCATTGCTTGCAAGGTACCGGTCTTTGGCATATGTCAAATCAGAAAGTGTTGACATGCCGAGAGCATAATCGAATTCTGTTTGCGAGAGGAGTTGTTGTGAGGCCTGTTGAGCTTCGCTTCTCGCGGATGCCAATTGGACTGGGTTGTCAGCTAACTCAGCGATTCGCTGATCGGCACGGGTGATTGCATACTTGGCCCATGCGAGTTCAGAAGCCCATCCCGTTGCACCGGGCTGATTGAACTGTTGAATCTTAGGGACGATTTCTGCAATTTGTTCTCGATACTGTCCCCATGCTTCAATCTTCTGTTTTTGGGTGAGATCGCTTCCTGAAAGTCTCGCGTCACGTGCCATCGCCATGTAGCGGAGATGGTCTTCCAGTGGCATCAGTGATCTTAAGAACGCCGACCGGCTGGCAGATTCAAGCTGTTGAGGTGATTGCCCATACATTCGTTTCGCCTGCAGCGCCGTGGGCAGGTTTGACGGGATTTTTTTCTCGGAAGGATTGTAGTCCTTTGGCTTTTCCACTTTCTTCTGGCTGAAGCCTTCAATAGGCAGTGCCAAGACCATAGCTGAACAGCAGAGACAAATGGCAAGTGAAGAGCGGTGCATGTTTGGACCTCGAATTCCGTTTCTGAAAGAACGCAAGCTGAATGCGCTAATCAAAATTATCGTCGAGGAAACCGACTGTGACCAGCCCGATTTCGGCTGAACATGCTGACACACAAAGATTCAAGACGTTTTTGTCGCCCAGAACTGATCATTGCCGATTTTCCAGTGAACCAGAACGGTTCCCGAAGATTTGTTAGCGGTTCTTAAAGAAAGTTGCTCGATTGGTTCAGCGAACAGTACCAAAGCGATCATTCGCCAGGTTTGAAAAAAGGGCGTGCAGCTGGAGCCCCCTCAAACGCAACCCACCTTATATCGACTTCAATTACCCCGCAGCCACACAGACTTTCGCAAGAACCAGCACAGTTGTCGCCACGAAGACTGGAAGAGCAAATGCGACGGTATGCTTCCCTGTTTTCGCGTTCTGCGAGATGGTTTTCATCATGGCACTGAAGACGAGGAGTAAGAAGATCATCGCTGTAGCGAGTAAAAAGACAGTGATGATTGTCTGGACTCCGACCCATGCTCCCAAAGCTCCCATCAGTTTGACATCGCCGCCTCCACCTCCGCCAATCGCGAAGAGGATAAAGAGAATTCCAAAACCGACTGCGAAGCCGGCCAGCGACATCTGGAAGCCTGCGAATCCGCCCATCCAGGTGTTCCAGACAATTCCAACAGGAATTGCGGAAAGTGTGAGCCAGTTGGGGATGCGGTTTTCTCTGAAGTCCCAAAGCGCAGCTGTGGCGACAAGAGCGATCGTGGCGATGGCGGTGACAGTATCCATTGTGGAACCTCATTTCTGAGTGTGAGTCAGGTCAATCACGAGGTCTCTTCTGAAGAGGTGGCCTCGGTTTTTTCCACCGTTTCAGTGCTAGTCTGATCAGGTGATTCTTTTTTTTGCTTCTTCTTGCTTCGAATCGATCGGGCGATCAAGTGTGTCGAAAGTAAAACAATGAAGGAAACAACAGCGAACTTGATAAACCACGCTGTGAATCGTTGTAAGACTTCTTCCATGATGGCTTTTGCCTGCTGAGTTCGAAGTGGATGACTGTTTTATGAGCAATCGTAACAGTCAGGCATCTTACTCCAAGCTCGCTCTCGACGTCATCTCAAACTTTGAGCCCGCGAGTGAAAAACCAAATGACGCGAGCCAGTCCGGGACTGGTCCGTCAATTCCACTTGGATCAGCGGAATCTACGAACTCAAAGCACAACGTCACAACAACTTCGTCGATATCGGGGGGGGGACCCGTTCTTGAACAGCCAATCACGTTCCCGGACTGATTTAGTGAACCACCTGCTGGGCGGGTCACTGTCATTCCGTTTCGCTCTATTATGACTGTCGCGTTTTGTTTTTTGGGGTCATCGGTGGCGAGACCATTCGCTGAATCGACGACTTCAATGTTATAGACATTTAAGTGTTGGTTAATGACTGCGACAACCTTATCGGCAATGTCGTCGTCGTCACCAGCAAGATCCAGCGGAAACGTTGAGGGATATAATTCGGCGGCTTTTCGAGTCCCTTCGTGCAAAGCAGTTGTTCCACCCTCGATGACGAGGATGAGAAAGAAGAATTCGACAATTGCGAGCCCGGCGATAAAGACAATCGGGAACGCAATAATGAACTCCAGAGTCACTGAACCGCTTCGTTCGTGACCTGAGGTCGATCGATTATGTTGCCGAACACGTAACAAGCATCCACTCCAATGGAGAATTAGCTCAACTTACTGACAAGCTGAGAAGGGCAAATTACTCTTCTCAGAAAACATCATCGTATTTGTGACTGAGTTCCCTCAGCCAGTGAATACGGTTTTCAGTTGATGGTCGTGCTTAACTGTTAATGGCATTAATGGCGTTTGCCAGATCGTTCAATTCATTAACCAATGCAACTCGCACGGTGGCGAGTCCGACCAAGACACCAATTCCGACAATTGTCAACAATAGGAGGTACTCAACGAAAATCGATCCGCGACGTTTTTCGTTCGCTTTAGCGACTGTTTTTTTCATCAAATTGACCATTGTGGACTCTCTTTTCACCGTTGCTAGCTGCGAGTTCCGATATTCTTCCTTGAGTGATCGCCTCACTCCCTGCCGGACAAATCCGGAAATTGTGACGGGAATGCACACGACCTCATCTCGCTATTCGGCAATCTTTGTGCCGGTGATGCGGTCTGCCGGAAAAATTTCCCAGTCGAACCCCGATTTCTTAGGCAGATTGACTTGCAACGCTGAGGTTTTCGAGACTGGAAGAAAACCTGATTTGATGTAAATTCTTGCCTGTCCATCCGAGTAGAGGAGTTGCCAATCCTCTCGTTTTTCTAGATAGCTGACAGGGCCTGCTTCTTCAGGCAAGAGTGCGATTTGTGTCGGATATTGATCTAAAAACGGGGTTTTCGGCGGAAGTGTCTGTCCTGTTCGTTGAAATTCCAGGAAATCGGTCTCCAAAGTCGGGTTGTACACAGTCCGGTAACGTCCATCAAAAGCGACTCGACTTTCCGGAAACGTTTGCCAGATCACGAATTGCGCCCATCCATAGTCTGTCAGAATGTTTCCTGAGATCTCATGATCATTGAGGAACCGAACTGCCCGTGTCGGCATGCCTGGGGCACCGCTCGTGGTTTCTACAACGATTTCTGTCGGTAGCAGCCCAGCTTTCATAATTGGAATTGCACCCCGGATTCCCAACAGGAAAAGAAAAATAATTGCCGCAGCGACTCCGAATCGTCGTAAGCGGAAGGATTCAGGCGCTCCCCATCGTTGACACAAATTGGGGAAAGTTCGTTGCAGAGCATCCGTCAAAATTGCCGGTAAGAAAACGACTTCGGCTAAACAGAGAAGAGCGATGTGTCGTAAGTGCATGACTGCTTGAGCCGCAATGACCGCCATGGTTAAGAGATCAATCCATTTCCAGTTTCTGCCAACTCCAAACGCAAAAACTAAAATGAGAAATGGAGCCACATACACCCAGGAAAATTCTACTTGAAAGACAGATTGCCATTCTCGAACGAGTTGCTCTGTCCCCAAGTGCGTCAACAGCATCGAGTGAAGTTCGATACCGTACGGGGTGATCAAAGTCGACAAAATTGAGAGCCCGCAGACTGCCGAAAGTTGATAGGCGAGTAGATAGTCTCCTTTTTTCAATACTGCCCGGCCCCAGGCCATCACCGCATAAAACCCAATCAAAGCAATCCCGGCGAGGAAACCGCCGTGATGATTCACCCAGATCATCGTGAGAACGGGGAGACTCCAGATGAGGCGTGTTGGTCGTTCCCATGCAGTTCGGAGAAGTATCAAAAACACCGGAAAGAATAGGAACGTCACCAATTGCGGGCGGATATAGACTACGAAGTTGCCGAGGCAGAGTGTCGTGAAGGTCACCAACATGACCCGAGCACCAAGATTTGAATCGGAGCGGCACAGGTTCCAGGTCAGTATTGCAGTCATCGAGGCGAGGATGACGTATTTCCAAAGCAGGAGGCCGCGATTCCCCAATTGAGTCCACAAACCACCGAACTCGTACTCTGTCGCCCATTCATGGTTGACCCATCGATCACCCGCTGCGGTGTACGAGAAAGGGTCGGTTGCCTCTGTGAAGACCCCCTGCTCTATCGCTCGTATTCCGTAAAGGGTATGCCCCCAAAGATCGGGATCTGCAATTGTAAGTGAACATAGAAACAGCCACGACATCAGCCCCAGTAGAATCGTGGCAATCGTTTTCTCTTGATTCAAATTCTTTTCTGGCATGTTCAAGTCGTTCATCTGTAGAAATCGCAGCGAAAGTGTAAACGCCTGGCTACGCGCATCCGGTTCTCAACAGTTTTTTTATCGACACTGGACGGTTCCGCACTTGCGAGATCATGCGGCACGTTTTGTGCTAATACTTATGTCGAGTCTGAATCTTCTTCTAGAGCAGTATTGAACCAGATGGAAGCATTCAGCTTGGTAAAATGAGTGAATGAGCATATGGATAACGCTCTACGCGGATAGAGAAACCGCGATGATGTCCTGGAATTGATCCAGAATGTGCCTGATAAGGCATCTTTCGGAAAAGATTCAAAGACCATAAGAATTTCGACCAACGGAGTGTTCGATACACTCTCTCCAAATTTTTTTGCAAATCGAATTGGTGTGAGATGGCTAAGACTCGACGAAACATCACGCAGGTTTTTGTGATTACTGGAGTTCTCTTTGCAACGCTTTCTCAATCGGGATGTGCAAAATCTCCGAGTGAGTTACTCATCGGTCGTTGGTATTCTGGAGAGATGACCATTCGTTTCCGGGAAGACAATGCTGTCATCTGGAACTCCTCTCAAGGGTTAGCCCTGGGACATTTCGAATTTCGCGGGAAGGCAAAACGCGTCAAAGATAGAGAGCTGGTTCCCAATCTGTTCGTTGACGTCATTCGCAACGACGAGCGTCAGAAGTTTCAATTCGAACTCAATTTTATGGGCCAGGATCGAATTCGAATGGAACTGGTCCCCTACGGGGAAAATAATTCTCGGAACAGCACACCTCGCGGGCTCGTTCTTCGACGTGCCAATGACAACACGCTCGGCGGTGGTCCTGCGAAAGTTGCCAGTCGATAGACAAGAAGAGGAAGGTCCTCTGGAGAAGCGAGGAGACATCGAAGCGATCTCGGTGCCAGAGATGATCGCCGGATGACTGGTTTCACTGCTTAGATCACTTTGCTCTACCGTGTCCCCGCGAAGTACGCATTTCTCTAATGAGAACTGACCTTGGGATTGCTCTCTGAAACGCATCCTTTTCTTTTTCGCTTCTCACTTGTTCATATCAGTAAAGCAGCATGCTCAACTGCGTAGGATATCAAAAACCAAGTTGAAAATTACTTTCATTCCTGGTTGAGAGAAGCCTCTCTGTCTCTTCCGATTTGATCAGCAGTTGTTGATAAAAAAGGAAAAAGAGCGAACTTCTTTGATTTCCAGTAACTCCCCCAGCTCTTCGATTGTGACAGACGGGGAGAATTCGTTAAATAGTTGAGAATTGAGTATCTCTCGGAACGAACATTCTGAAGCGGCGCCCTCTCTGTTCCGATGAGTCGACTTGCTCGATAGAATTTCAGGAGTGAAAGATTGTCCGCGCTTCACTCGTCCATCGAAAAATCCAACACCCGATATCCAATGTCTCAAAGAATCAATAATTTCTCAGCTGGTCCTGCCGTTCTTCCAGTCGAAGTGCTCGAAGAAGCTCAAAACAGTCTGCTCGATTTCAATGGGACCGGAATCGGCATCATGGAGCATTCGCACCGAGGGGCTGCTTTCAGCGGAGTGCTGGCTCAGACGATCGCAGATTGTCGGAAACTTGCAGAGATTCCTGACGACTATCAGGTCCTGTTTGTTCAAGGTGGAGCCTCTTCACAGTTCTTCACCCTCCCCATGAATTTTCTCAGCGAGGGGGAGACTGCTGATTACCTCGTGACAGGAGCCTGGTCGAAGAAAGCCGTGGCCCAGGCAAAACGTTTTGGAACAGCTCACGTTGCCAGTACCAGCGAAGACCGCAATTTCTGCTACATCCCGGAGACGGCTGAATACTCTGCGAACCCGAAGTATGTTCATTTCACTTCGAACAACACAATTTTCGGGACTCAGTTCCATAAAGAGCCAGAGACTCCAGACGGCGCACCTTTGATTTGCGATGCAAGTAGTGACATCTTCTGTCGTCCGCTTGATATCAAGAAGTATGGAATGATTTACGCCGGTGCGCAGAAAAACCTGGGCCCATCTGGTGTTACGTTGGTTGTTGTGCACGATGATCTGGTCAAGGCAGGCAAACTCGATATCCCGGAAATGTTGCAATATCGAACTTTCGCTGAGAACGATTCTTGTTACAACACGCCCCCGACATTTGGAATCTATTTCATGGGGCTCGTTTTCAAATGGATCATGAAGCAAGGCGGCCTCAAA
Organism: Thalassoglobus polymorphus; assembly: GCF_007744255.1. Taxonomy (GTDB): domain Bacteria; phylum Planctomycetota; class Planctomycetia; order Planctomycetales; family Planctomycetaceae; genus Thalassoglobus; species Thalassoglobus polymorphus. The sequence continues at coordinate 2,559,472 of NZ_CP036267.1, forward strand.
GAAATTGAAATCCGTAATCAGCAGAAGTCGGAAGTTCTCTATTCGTACCTCGACAATAGCAACCTGTTCCGCGCCACCGCAGACCGGGGAAGCCGTTCGCTGATGAACGTCACCTTCGTGACCGGTGACGAAACGATTGACAAACGATTCATCGAGCAAGCTACAGCAGCCGGATTCGATGGTCTCAAAGGTCACCGAAGTGTCGGCGGAATGCGAGCGAGTCTTTACAACGCGTTTCCACCTGCAGGGGTGAAGGAACTCGTCGACTTTATGACAGACTTCGAAGCCAAAAACAGCTGATCAGCGATGCCTTTGAATCCGCCTCGAAATTCGAGGCGGATGTTTGATGCAGGCAGTTGCTTGACGCAGAATGTTCGGGAGGCTTCTCTGAGGGAACGCTCCCGAACAATGTTGATACAGATGCCGAGAAGATACTCAGCGCCATCTGTTTACAAGCCATCGGCTTGGCGGAGCGAGAGATCCTTAAAGCAATGCAAGCGTTTGCTCAATCACTAAAAGTTCATTGGGCGTTTGAGATATCTTTTCGCAGCTTCTGAGCGTCTCTTAAGTAGACGTGATTCATTTCCGACTGGTGTTTGTCGCTGTTCAAATGCAGTAGAATGCGAATCACTAAGGGTAAGGCTCCGGGGACTTCGATTTCAGATGCACACAGCAACGGAACGGAGCCCATTCCTAATTCCCTGGCAGCTTCTGCTGGAAACGCGGCGGTTAAATCTGTCGTTGTCGTGAAGATTGCAGAGACGACTTCAGAAAAATCATTGAGCTCATTGCGCGCAATAATTTCTTCAAGCAGTTCACGAGTTGCTGAGAGAATCTCAACTTTCGTGTTCGCTTCGACAGTGATCGCGCCTCTTACGCCTCGTACGGGCATTAGTCTTCCGTTTTTAGAGAATTGGGGTGAAGTGCCCAAGAGTGTAGCGAAACATTAGAGTCACATCATCCGTGAATTCAAAATTTCAGCCGGTATTTGAACTGAGCCCATAACGGTCTCTCTTGAGCAAATCCAAATTTGATTGATACGTCCTTCCTTGAGGCCAGCAAGTCTATTCAGCCATCTTGCGAGGGATGTTCAGTCTTCCCATTGTTGGAAAGGATAGACCGATAGATTGGAATTGTGATACCTCATGTCGCTGGAAACTTCTTCGCCGATCCAGGGAGGCAACTCGAACAGTTCGTCTTCTGAGTCGAGTTCGATTTCGGCCACAATCAGTCCGGAGTTATCACCCAAAAATTCGTCGACTTCCCACGTATGTTTGCCATGCGGAACTCGCCAGCGATACTTCTCAACGATAAAGCCCTCACACAGAAGCAGTAGTTCCTGCGCATCCGGCAGGGGAATCGGATACTCGAATTCCTGCCGTGAGAAGTTTTGCGTTGAGGATTTGATTGTGATCCAGGCATTCTCTCCGGCTACCCGCACGCGAACAGTTCTGCCTGGTTCTCTCGACAGGTATCCCTGTCGATAAAGGATCGGCTCCCCCTGTTGGTACGACTGCAGCACAAGAAACTTACGTTCGATTTCAACTCCCATGTCTGCTTCGCCTATTCTTTCAGGTTTCGAAATCGGGTTTGAGTTGAGTTTGATCTACCCTGTTCCCGTGAAGAACGCGTTTCTCTAGAACTGATCCTGAAACCTGAATTTTCTCCCTCAAACGTTGAGAAAAACAGTGATTCCAGAGGTTTTCGGACTGGCTCTAGTAAAATGCTGTTCGCCACGAGGCAGAATGCGACATTAATATTTAACCGGTTCTATGCCGTTACTCTTTCTGCGACAACAGCTTTTGTTTTTCCTTGAAGTCTGGCAATGAAAAGCGTGGCACGTCCGTGACCTTTGAGAGGAAGTTTCTTTCTCAGTTGGTCGGCATTTGTCGGGACGTGCCGGCATTTGATTTCGACTTCTCCAACAGGATGATCACGGAAGTATTTTCGCATCTCCTTCGCGTTGTTTGGAAGAGTTGCGAGGACACGAAATGGAGTGGCTGCTGGAGTTGAAATGAGTTTGGCACTGGTCAGGTATTCTTCTGCGTCATCAAGACGAGTCAGGCCAATTTGATCTGCAAGTGCGTCGAGTAGTCCAGCGCGAACGATCGCAGGATCGGGATCGTACATGTAATCATTCAGTTCGCCCACACGCGGGTAATGGTCCCAAGGATTTGCTGTCAGTGTGTAGCCAGCGGGGAGAATTGTTGCGGTCCAGTCGCACTCCCCTGCTGCATCGCCATACCAGACGGTTGCCTCTTTGCACTCTCCGTTGAGGCTGATGAGTTCGATCTCGCAGTTCTGAAACTTTCCGCCAAAGTTGCTGGCCGGAGAGAGTTTCATCGCTCCCGCTGGTGTTGATTCAGTAAGTTGTTGCAGGAATTCCAATGGAGGTTCATAGTCTTCCAGTCGGACCGCCCTTTTTTGACTCGATCTTCGATCTGGGTCAATGTGAATCCAATGCCCACCGAGGTCCAGGCTGCGTACGTCACAGGCTTCTGTTGTGATTCGATCCTGAACGCCATAAATCGCAGCGTTGAGCATTGTGCGTATTCCGGCGACAGGCAACTCGTCGACACTGTGAACGTTCTTCCCGACTGACGCCATCGCGATGGAGTCCGAGCCGATCCCGGAACAGAGGTCGTAGATTGGCGATGTTGCGTGTTGAAAACGCTTCGCTTTGTGATTTGCCACCGCTTCAGGAGTCGATTGTTCGAGCCCTTTTCGGTCGAACCACATCTGGTCTCCCTTTGAAAATTTATCCTTGGCTTTTGACCTCAACTCACAAAGTGTCAGAGCTGCTCGGACGAGTTCAGCGGGATATTTCTCACGCAGAGATTGTTGCCGTTTGAATTCCGATTCATCAGAAGACTCGATTGCGGCGAACAGTTCCGGATGTTTTTGTAGCTGGAGAAGTATTTCAGATTCAGGATCTTGCAACGTCACGGCAATGATTTCAGCGTTGAAGGTGGTGATGGAATTGGGCGATGAATGATTCGAAAAAGAGTAGTGAAAGAGAAAGCCTCCTCCCTGTGAAAGAGAGGAGGCTTTTTTGTGGTTTGTTAGATCTTGAATTCAGGCTTGGCTCGGAAGCCGCTCCGAGGCCTGTAAGCCTGCTCATCAATCACCACGGAATTCCGTTCGGTTAAAATGAGCCACTAATTGACTGAGTTTCTCCAAGGGAAGCTGGCGATCAGAGCAAGTTCTCGGGTTGGAACTTTGCGGCTGCCTGCTGAATATTGAAAACCGTACATGTTGACAATTCCGGAGTTGAGCTCACCGATGTAAATGCAACCATTCGCAGGGGGGACAGTTCCACTCGATTGAAACTGTGCACGTGCAGAAACCATGACGTACTGGGCATTATCGGTGACTCGGAAATCAGCTGTCAGATTTCGAGCGTATGTTTGAGTAAATGTATTTGATTGTGCGTTGTGCCCAGCTCCTAACAAACGACCGGTCAGGTTATCGAGAATAAAGACGGCTTCGCTTTGTCCTGCAAGAGTTGGGACTGTACACATTGAGAATTTTTCGTTCCCCATCGCGGTGTCCGCGTAGGCTGGCTCTTGCGGGCAGTAATAGGCAATCGCCATTCCTAACAGAGTTCCGGCCGCCAGCCAGAATGTCTTTTTCTCCGTCATTTTTTCTTTCACGAGCGAATCTCCTGTTTGATTGTAGACACCTGAATACACAGTCTTATCAGTTTATTGAAAACGATCTCTGTTGAACGTCATCAACAGTGCTCTTCCATTGATCATACAAGTCTACAGAGATCAAGACCAGTTGCATGACCACCGATCGTTCATAAAAAACTTGTAACTCTTTTTGATCAAAAATGTTATCACGATCCTCATTGAGCTACTGTTGTCGATTGAGTTCTTCGATTTCAGCTTGACTGAGCAAGCGACCGTTGGCCCCTTTCCGCTGATCGTTGACGGGAACGTTTTCTGGAAAGATGAGTTGAAAGCGACTCTTGGGCAGCTTGGCGTTCACAATCCAGTTCGAGAAAGTTCCAACGTATCCGTCGGAAAACTCTTTCGGAGCATCGTTCTTTTTGACGAGAAATGAATACTTGCGGTACTTCAGCGGGAGCCAAACCCCCGGTGAAATTTCCTCATGGTTTGACCCAGCCCAAATGGCGTATTCTATCCATTCCTTTTCTGCTTGTTGCTTCATCAAGTAGGCCGTTTTAACCAGCGTGCCACGTTGCATGTCGAAGAGGATCCGGCGATTCCAAAACCATCCACCACGTTCAATTGCTTCTCCTTCGATCTTGAGAACTTCGCGACCCTGATATTCCTCCCGTCCAACGACCTTGTACTCTCTTTTCTCCAGAATCTGGAGCAGGCTTTCCCGTCCACCAAGAACAGTGAACTCCGTTGGCAGCATGCTGTAGTAAGAGGGATGGTCTGCGACTTCTCCAGAGAAGATTCTCGCCAGGTCACGGCTGAGGTATTCGAGAGATCTTGAGTACGTTCCGTCAAAAGCGAGTTCTACTTTGAAGGGATTTGTCGTGGCGGAATTTGCCATGAAACGAAGCGTCTCGCCGGTGGCGATGTAATGTTTTTTTCCGTCTGCTGTAATCGTCCACTGGCACTCACGGTCCATCTCGTAAATCTCGTCTCCCCCCTGAAGGTCTCGTTGACGGCAAACGGCCTTCTCGTTGACTTGAAGGTTTTGTATGAGCGATTCAGTTTGCTGAATCCGTCTCTTGACCGCTTCGATATTGGGGAGGCTTTCCCCGGCCTGCAGTGCAGAGGAAAGAATGAGAGCAATGAGCAGGCTGCATTTTCGAACTTGCTGCAGCGAGTCTAAAACCATCGGTTGCTTCACTTTTTGTGTCAGATCACTTTTGGACAGTCGTACCATATTCTTTTACACCGGAGTTTCTTAAGCATTGCTTCGGTTTATTTTGCTTCGTTCATGTCATCCAGAATCTTGGTGATTAAGTTGGGAACGTAAGACTTGCCTCGTGCGGGAACCCAGTCCCCATTTCGCGGTAGAGCTTCGATTTCTTTTTTGATCGGTACTGCTCGATCGTCCATGAAGTCGATCGCGTTCAACGCCAGCATGGCAACGTACTGCCCATGGTTTTCCGGGTTGGCACATTCAATCAATCTGTCGAGAGCGAGTTTGACATCCTGTTTGTCGCCGTAGCGACCTAAGGCTTCGGCAGCAATCACTCGGACACTTTGTGAGTCATCGCTTTTCACGGCTTTTCGTAAAGATGCCTGACCTTCTGATGTCCCGCGTTCTTCTCGCATCAAAAGCCCCATCGCCGCCCAGTAGCGAATGGTTGAGTTTTCATTGTTGAGCATCTCAATCAGAAACGGAATCTGTTCCAAGTCATTTGAGGCAGCGATGGCTGCGACATGTTGAATCTGCTTGAGAGGATAAATCTCCGGGCCTGAGTGACCGATCTCGTAGGGAGTCATGTCTGGGAATTTATTATGTAGTTCATCTTCAGGCAGGAAGCCAACATCGCGAACTCTCATCACCCATTTTTCGTGTTCACTACGTAGTTCATTCAGTACGTTCTGATGATCCGCTGAATTGACTAGATTATTGACTTCATCAGGATCAGTCTGGAGATCGTACAACTCTTCGTATGGTTTGGTTTTCCAGAAGAGGCTCTGAGCGTCGGTCAGTTCTCCGGCATCGTAGAGTTCTTTCCAGACCCGAGTTGTCGGGGTTACGAACATGTACTGAATGTATTGTCCGTAAACTTTGTGTGGCATGTAGTTCCGAATATACACATATCGTTTGTTTCGCGTGGTTCGAACCAGGTCGTAACGTTCATCCATCCGCCCGCGAAATCCGAATCCGTATTCCTGTGCCGGTTCTTCGAACTTGCCGAGAAAAGCATGCCCCTGCATATGCTTTGGAGGCTTTGCACCTGCAAGACTGATGACGGTTTGAGCATAGTCGATGAACCCGACAATGCGATCAGTTTTTCCGCCGGGCATGTACTCCTCGGGGGCGAGGTCTTTGAATTTCTCAGGGAGGTGAATGATCAGTGGGACCCGCAAGCCAGAGTCGTAAGGCCAGCGTTTGTGCCGGGGCATTCCGGAGCCGTGGTCTCCGTAGAAGAAGACGATTGTATCGTCCGCCAGTCCCTGTGCTTTGAGTTGATCAAGCTGTTGGCCGAACCATTTGTCCATCTTGGTGATGTTGTCGTAATATTGAGCCCAGTCCTGCCGAACTTCCGGTGTGTCGGGATGATGTGCCGGAATGCGAACGCCGGCAGGGTCATGAATCTGTTTGTGTGGTCGCGTCCGAATTTTTGATTCGTGGGTGTTTGTCTGATTGATGACCGCCATGAACGGCTGCTTCTGTTTCAGCTGTTTCCAAATCTGCTTTTTGTTGACATCATCCCAGACTTTCCCGACCTTCTGTAAGTTGTAATCTTCCTTGCCCGGATTCACACAGAAGTAACCCGCTTCACGCATGTAGACCGGATACATTTTGAACTGCTCTGGCAGCGAGGCCAGACTTCTCATGTGTTCAGAACCTGTGCTGGGCGGATACATCCCAGAGATTAAAGTTGTTCGAGCGGGAGCGCAGACAGGAGCGGTGGACCAGGCATTGAGATAGGTCAAGCTGCGATTCGCAAATTCGTCCAGCTTGGGGGTGTCCGCATAGTCGTCTCCATAGCATCCTAAATGAGGGCCGATATCCTCAGCCGTGAGCCAAAGGATGTTAGGTTGATCAGCTGCAGGCAAAAGCGAGCAGAAGAGACCGATGAACAGGAATGCAAATACGGTGGACGATCGGGACATTGGCTTTCACCAGAACAGGTTGTAAACGGCTCACGCGATCCAGTGCTGGTCCCAGTATTGGACTCTGTACAGCCCAGCACGAATGGTTCATTTGCAAAATATGATGAGCAATTTTGTGAACGTTGAGTCAGAAAACGTTCTGGCATCATGAATGTGAAAGAGGTTCTTCGCAAGTGAATGCGACGAATTCAGCCTTTTCAATCCTGCTGGAGACGCTCGCTCACAACTTAAGTGAGGGCATGCTTCTCTCAAAGAAACGGTTCTCTTTCGGACATCTGTCGAATTGGCGTTCAGGTTCTGCAAAGTGGCGAACAGCAATGTTTTTAGAACTGATTCTGAAACCTGAATTTGCGCTCTTGAACACTGAGAAAAGTGACCATCGAAGAGGTTTTCGGACTGGCTCTAAAAAACATGGAAGCCTGCGAAGCCGTTTCCAGAACATCTTCAGAGCATCCGGCAGGTGAATTTTAACGTTTCTTTGTTGAGTGACGTCCTTCGTTGAGCACTTTCTCTGGAACTGTTTTTAGATTCCACACAACCCCGAACCACGAAAGAACTTTCAGGACGTTGTAAGTCATGTCGATTTCCCACCAGTAAAATCCCTGTCGGGCAGAATTCTGATAATAATGGTGGTTGTTGTGCCAGCCTTCTCCCCAAGTCACCAATGCAATCCAGAGATTATTTCGACTATCGTCGCCGGTTTCGAATCGCTGGGTTCCGATCAGATGTGCCAGCGAATTCACGAAGTAGGTGATGTGGTAAAGCGAGATCGTTGAGAGTAAGAACCCCCAGACAAGCATTTGCCATGGGCCTGTTCCTAAAGCTGGCCATTGAGTCTGCAAGATTGCTCCCAGTGCATACATCGACAGCGCCATGAAAATTGCAGGGAGTAGATGATACCGTTCCAGCCAGCGGAGTTCGGGGAACTTCATCCAGTCTTTGACGACACGTTCGTCAGTCTCGGCGTTCTCGTGAGTGAGGAACCACAGCAGGTGACTCCACCAGAATCCGTGCTGGCGAGGAGAGTGGACATCCGCTGGTTTGTCAGATCGGCGATGATGATGCCGGTGGTGAGCAGCCCACCAGACAGGGCCACGCTGGGCTGCACTGCATCCAATGAACCCACCAAGAAACTGAACAAACCGGGACGTCTGGAATGCTTTGTGGGAGAAATAGCGATGGTAAAAGCCTGTGAGCGCGAAGACTCGCAGGTATAAAGCCAGAAAAAAGACGAGCACTGCAACTGGGCTCACACCAACCCAGAAGACCGAGAAGCAGAGTAAATGCAAGAAGAAGTACGGGACCGCAGTCCCCCAGTCGATATTTGATAGACCAACGACCGCTGCAGGTTCTGCGGACTTCGACTGTGACCTCTCTTGGTCGAGAGCGGCAGACTCTGTGGGGCTCATATACGAACTCATTTCGTAGCAATACATTCCAGGAGCATTTGCGTGCTTTCTGTGTCCTGGAACCACTAATCTGTTCTCGGGACAACATCGACGATTTTGATTCGGGATGTTACTGTATTTGCGATCTCACAGCATTGTCGAAACTATCAAAAGTGTCGAACAGAGATGAAAACCTTGAACAGTCTCCACGGTTTCGAAAGCTGATCCGATCAGCAAAGACTGTTCAATGCAGCACTGAGGGTTGAAGGCCTCTCTGAAAGTTGCTGATTCTACACTGTAAGCGTCATTAAAATCGCTTGATAGCTCCGACGGAAATGGCGTGAGTCACTGCTCCGTGTCTGGCGTTGTTGAAGTCTCCGCCGACGAGTTGACTGTTTGTGACATGGACATCTTTTCCAATTGTCAGCATGTAAGCGAGGTCGATTTCAACACCATGGAAGACGAATCCGTAGCCTGTGGAAAGTCCATGTTCGGTGATCGCTTGAATGAGTGGAGTGATGGTCGTTCTGGGAATCGGATTTCGATGGTACACATACCCAAATCGCAGAGTTTGGGAGCCACCAAGATCGATCTCATGCCCCAGGCGAATTGAGACGGTGTCGCTCCAGTTGAGCGGCAATGTTTCATTCACTTCGGGATAGCCGGGTGTTTCGGGGCCGTTCAAGGCAATATTCAAATCTTTGAATGCACTCGACCAGTCGAACCAGATGACATCTGCCGAGAACGTTCCGCGACGAGTCAACTGATGTTTCACACCAAGCCCGAATGAGCGAGGCCATGTGATTTTAATATCGGCGTCATATCGACTGGAGCCCATCGTCGGAATGGCGACGTGTGCGCGGCCATCCAGTTTGAAATCGCTTTCGCTTTGGTAGGTCAATCCGAAAGTTGTTGCATCGCTGAGCTTGTATTGCATCCCTGCTGACCAGACGAGAGTGGCACCGGTTCCTTGCAGATCAAGCAGTGTTGGTGTTCTCTGGAGTGGCCCCGGACTTTGCAGGAAGTAGGGAGATTCCACTTCCACGTGACTGATTCCGACTCCCAAAGTTCCACCAAAACTAAAACGATCATTGGGAGCGTAAGCGAGACCCGGAAGAATCTTTGTGAGTGATCCAAATGAATCGTAACTTTGCGGCCCCAGGAACGGGAACGAACCATTCATTCGATAGGACTCAGAGAATCCGGCTGGGGTGAAAACCCCGAGTCCGTAAGCCCAGTGACCATCGGCACTCTTGCGGATCATGGAGATTTGCGGAAGTGGTGTTCCGATCGAACTACTGGCTGTGCGAGTGTTCTGTTCATCCTGATACTCGAAGTCTGTGATCAGAATATCGACGCCGACTTCGTTCAGCCAATGCCCTTTGATATTGGTCATTGCTGCCGGGTTGTCGAACAGGATCGCCCCGTTGTCGCTGTGACCAATGTTCGTTCCACCACGTCCGATTGATCGGGGTGAAACTCCATTCAGAAATAATCCGTCGGCGTGAACTTGACTGGAAGCTGAGATGATCAACAGCGTCACGAGAAGAGATTTGTGACGGCTCATTAATAGGTCTCCTTGCCTGTAAGCCCGGCTTTGTGAATTCCGCAGGATCATTGAATCGTATTGATACTGCTCAATTCGGACGCTAATGAGCATCGCGACATAGAATCCGCACATTCCGATGTTGATCTTTGGATGTGAAACGCCAATCAGCACTGTGGTTCCGGTTATTCTGATTTTGTCGGCGTGTGGCCAATATCACTCCTGGCTCAAAACGCAATTCTCAAACGTGTGTATATGTTCACGAAAGCAGAATTTGAACTTTCGTAATCACGTCAGGCCAGATAATCCGATCTTTGCTTTCAAAATTGAGGTAAGTTTTCTGTAAACAAGAAGTTTGGCTGGATCGAAGTGCTACGGTTTCAATGTGGAGTTGGGAAGATTTTTTGAGAGCTGATCCTGAAGCCAGAATTTGCTCTCTCAAACATCGAGAAAAGCGATGATCCCGGAGGTTTCCGGACTGGTTCTAACCAGCCTCACACACACTGAAGTACGTTTATGCTTGAAAAGAGTCTGTCGAAAATGTCTCACCAAACATTTCAGTTTGAGCAGTTGTCTGAGAAGTGCCTGGGAAATCAGGAACTTGTACAGGAGATCCTTGTTCGGTTTCAGGCCTCACTGTCGCAGGTTGTCCGCGAGATTGAAGAGGCCGTAAAACGTAATCGGCAGGCACAGGTCAAGGAACTCGCACATCACTTGAAGGGCGAGGCAGGCACGATGTGTGCGACGGAAATCAGTTCGCTGGCTTCTCAGGTTTATGATGCAGCTGATGTTCCAGCCAATGGGCAACTCCCGCAGCTGGTTTCAAGGCTGTCAGAAGAAGCTTCCAATTTTCATCGAATCGTCAATGAATATCTCACGGTCGAGATTCATTAGAGATTTTCGAGAAACGAAATCACCACTCCCCCCCTCACTGGTGTTTGACTAACTGGATACAAAGTCGTGCAGATCCTTGTCGCAGATGACGACACTATTACAGCAGAAGTGGTCGCTCATGCGCTGAGAAAATTCGGCTATGAGGTCACTGTTGTCCACAATGGGCTCGATGCGAATGAACTCCTGCGTACTGGTCGATACAAGATCCTGATTTCCGACTGGCAAATGCCCGGAATGACCGGTTTGGAGTTATGCGAAGAGATTCGCAGTCGCCGGTCAGGTGGGTACATCTATGTGATTCTTCTGACATCACATGGCGGAATCGACAATGTCGTTTGTGGGTTGGAAGCTGGAGCAGATGACTTTCTGACCAAGCCTTTTGACCCTACAGAGCTTCTCGTTCGAGTGAGAGTCGGCGAACGTGTGCTCAACCTGGAAAGTCGCGAATTGATGATCTTCGCACTTGCGAAGCTCGCTGAATCACGAGACCGGGAGACCGGGGCTCACTTGGAGCGAATGCGCGAGTACGCCCGGGTTCTGGCAGATGAACTGACGAAACAAGATGAGTTTTGTAATGTCATCGACGGGGAATACGTGAACCTGATTTATCTTACGACGCCTCTTCATGACATTGGGAAAGTGGCGATTCCGGATCATATCTTATTGAAAGAAGGTTCGCTGACTGAGACTGAGTTTGAGATCATGAAGACCCACACTTTGCTGGGGGCTCAGACTCTTCGGGAAGTCTCACAGCACAGTCCCTGTGCAGGCTTTCTGCAAATGGCAACTGATATTGCGATTTCTCATCATGAGAGATTCGACGGAACTGGCTACCCGTACGGCATTAGTGGCGAAGAGATTCCATTGTGTGGTCGAATTACTGCCGTGGCTGATGTGTATGACGCTTTGACGAGCAAACGCGTGTACAAAGAAGCTTACTCTCACCGTCTGGCAAAGAAGATTATTCTAGAGGGAGCCGGAGCTGCTTTTGACTCTCGGATTGTCGAAGCCTTTCTTCAGCGAGAAGCGGACTTCATCTCGATTCAGGAAACGTTGGGGGATCACGCCGATGTGCTTGATTCTCATGAATTCGAGGCTTACGAGACTCACAAATCTTAGATTGAGTTTTCGATTGCAAAATTGGGGGCAACTGTTCACTCTGTTCACTGTTTGAATCATCAATCAGTAAATCGAGCAGGTCAACAGAAGTCTCATGAACGCATTGCGTGCCGAATACCGAATTCATCATCCCGAGAAAATCTTAAGTCCAGGATTTGTCGTTTTTCGCGAGCTTGTTGAGCACAACCTCAACACAATGATCGAGATTGCCGGTGATGTGGGGCGCCTGAGGCCTCATTGCAAGACTCATAAAATGCCTGAGTTGACGAAACTGCAACTCGCAGCTGGGATTACGAAGCAGAAGGCAGCGACTTTCGCAGAGTCGGAAATGTTGGCAGATGTAGGCGTCAAGGACATTTTTCTCGCCTACAATCTTGTTGGCCCAAACATCGCACGCGGAGTCAATTTTCGGACGAAGTATCCCGATGTCCGCTTTGCTGTCACTGCAGATGATCCTGCTAGTATCACCCAGCTTGGTGAAGCCATGACCGCATCTGGGACAGAGATTGATGTCCTGCTTGACGTCAATCCCGGTCGAGACCGAACTGGCCGTCCCGTAGGAGATGAGGCGTACGAACTCTACAAGCAACTGGCAGAAACACCGGGAATCAATCCAGCCGGGTTCCATTTATATGATGGACATTTGCATGATTCAGAATTGAAAGATCGTCAGGCAGCTGTCGAAGAATACTGGGCTCTGATTTCGGCATTCAAAGACCGCCTCGAAGCTGATGGCTATCCGGTTCCAAAAATTGTCTGTGGGGGAACTCCAACATTTCAGGCATATGCACCGATGACCGACCCCGTCATTGAGCTCAGCCCGGGGACTTGTACGTTTCATGATGTCGGGTATGACGCGGCTTATCCGGATCTGCAAGTCTTCACGCCTGCCGCAGCAGTCTTGACCCGCGTGATCAGTCGGCCAACAGAAAATCGAGTCACCTTTGATGTCGGGACAAAAGGAGTTGCGTCTGACCCACCGATGGGACAACGCGTCTACCTTCCAGAACTTCCTAAAGGTAAGCAGGTTCTACAGAATGAAGAACATCTCGTAATTGAAAGCGACGATGCTGGAAAATTTCAGCCTGGTGACTGGACACTCGCATTCCCGCGACACGTCTGTCCAACGTCGGCTTTATACAAAGAGGCGACAGTCATTGCTGATGGAGAAATTGTGGGCCACTGGGAAGTTGTTGCCCGTGATCGGTGCATCACGATTTGAGGTTCGCTGCCAGAACTTTCGTTCTGTTATTTGCCGACCAGTCGCAGAATTGTCGTAGAAATGTTGCGGGAAATTCGGAGATCATTGGCAGGTGGGGGGCGTTCCTCGCTTCAGGTCCTCATTGCAGGTTAAGTCTTCACAGTACTTTTGCCCGGTGAGTTAAGTCACCGGGGAAGTTTAACGACCACCCAAAATACAGTCACATCACTGCAGGGATGTGACTGCAGGGAGTATGGTTGTAGCGTGTATGGCTGTAGACCAACCGTGAGCATGCGATCGATTCGCTGACATCCCTGAAAGAAAATCAGAGGTCAGAACGCCAGAAAGAAAAGTTCACGATGAGCTGTGAGACTCGATCACATTTTTTTTCGGTAGACAGTTGAGGTGTCCACTTTCTCGAATCCTGCAGTGGAGATTGCTTGAAGTGCCGTTGGATGATCCTGTGCAACGTGCACTTCTGCACGTGTTGTGAAGTTCGACTTCAGTTGCCTGAGCGCCTCAACAACAAGCAGAGTTGCGTATCCCTTTCCGCGGTGACTCGGCTCGACGTATACATCGACCAGCCCAACAACACGCTCTCCCCAACGCTGGATAAAGTGGTCCAGGTTGACGGCAGTCAGTGAAGCAATCTTTACTTTCGTCTTTTTGTTGACCACCGTGTAGAGCATCGAATCAATGTTTCCGAAGTGTGTCAGCCACCAGTAGCTGGGATCTTCGGGCTGATCAGCGATTTGTAACTCAGTGATCCTTCTGAGCTTCATGATCTTGAGGTTCATCGGATCACGAGTCGAAGTCAGATCCCGTTGGAAGACATCGGTGTTTTCAATCGGTTCGTAACCGACGCTTTTCAGAAAAGGGTCTGCCATCTTGTCTGATTGTAGGAATCCTGAGCATCGAGCTCCTCCGTAGAGACCGAAGTAGAAGGGGTCGCAGTATCTGGACTGCCCTGCCTGAATCGATGTCGCCCCATGCTTCAACAAGTACTCTTCACCAAGTTGGATGAGCTGCTTTCCAATTCCCTTTCTCTGATTTTGCTGTGAAACAACCAGCCAGCAGATGACTCCTTTTGTCTTATCGAGTGAGTTCAAATCGTCAGAGAAACCAAAGCCTGCATGAACAAAGCCTGCGATCTTTCCATCTTCTTCAGCAATGATCAATCCTTCAGGATCAAAGTAGGGAAGACCATAGACAGCCAATTCGAACGCGTGAATTGATTCCGGCTTTGCCGCGCCGCGGCCGAGTTCCGCTTGTCGACATAGCGAGAACAATTGTGGCGGATCATCGTTCCTGAATGTGCGAAATCGCATTAGAGGATCACCTCAAAATGAAACCCTGTTTCAGGATGAGGTTGCGCGAACGCGAACTTTCGTTGAGAAGGTCGCTTCATCAAATTTCTTATTTGATGTGGAGTGATCTTCTCGGAACGGCGAGATGGATAGGAAGCTTCTACTCGCCGTTCGACCCTGTTGGGAGCCAGGAGTCGGCACAGCATTTGAACTCGCCTCACTTGTTTTTGAAACCGAATTGTCACCGGTTGGATTCTTTGTCTTTCAGAGTCATGGATATTCTGGAATGATTTCTGATTTCCCCTCCCAGTCTGGCCTGTCAGTCAGGGATGTGTCTCAAATTGAGAAGTTTGAATCGGGGCAAATCAGCCGAGTTGATTCAGTCTAAATTTTCCAAAAGTGAAGTTGCGTTATCGCCTGCGACACATCCTCTTTTCCCTATCACCGTTTCAGGAATTGATGCTGGTGATGGGGAATTTTGTACGCAACTGTCGTCAACGATCAATACGAATTTTGTCTACCAACAATTCCTGTTCGATCTGGTCCGTCAAATGTGTCCCACTTGAGTGCCCAACTTTCAAGTGATTCCTGTTGCAGAGGCATCCTGTCACGTGTCATCGTGAAATAACGATGACTTGGAAATTTTGATTGAACGCTGATTTCATTCTCGGCTTCGTGTTATGCTACAGTGAAGGAAAATCGGCTGCAATCTTCTCATGAGACAGAATCAAAAACCAGATCGTATTCAATCATGTCAGATTCCCCCCTATCTGATGAAGAACTCTTGGCGTATCTTGACGAGATGCTCCCCACAGACCGTTCTGCGGAAGTCGAGCAGATTCTGCGCGAACAGAGCGAATTGCGGCATCGAGCCGCTTTGCTTTCGAGACGTCGAGACAGCGGAGGCCACACTCTCGGTGAAATCTGGCGACGCCGTCAACTGAGTTGCCCAACGCGGGAAACACTCGGGACCTTTGTTCTGGGAGTTGCCGAACCGGACCTTGAAGACTATATCATCTTCCATACTAAAGTTGTTGGCTGTCGAATCTGTAATGCCAATTTACACGATTTGAAATCACAGCACGAAGCATCTCAAGAAACTGAAACTCGACAAAAACGTTATTTTGAATCGTCTGCCGGTCTCTTGCGTTCACAACAATACGATTCGGATTCCTAGGTCCCCTACCCTCGCACTCACTGCTCGGTTTGCGTGAGCGCGGTCAATGTTCGCCCAGTTTCAGTTTGCCCGGTTTCAATCTGCTCACACAAAATATCGCTGTTCCTATCATGATTTTTGTTCTCGATAATTACGATTCGTTCACGTACAACCTCGTTCAGCGACTGGGCGAGATTGATTCTTCACTCGACATTCAGGTTCGTCGCAACGATCAAACTTCATGCAGCGAAATCGAGTCCTTGAATCCCGAGCGAGTGATTATTTCGCCCGGTCCGTGTACGCCCTCTGAAGCAGGGCTGTCGTGCGAAGTGATTAAACACTTTGGTCCGAAAATTCCTCTTTTGGGTGTTTGTTTGGGGCATCAATGCATTTCAGAAGCTTACGGTGCAAAAGTGGTTCGTGCAGATCGATTGATGCACGGAAAAACGTCGCAAATCCATCATGATAATCAAGGGGTCTTTGCCGAGATCCCCATGCCGGTCACGATGACCCGGTATCACAGCCTTGTTGTCCCTGAGGAATCTCTAACTGAAGACCTCATTGCCTGTGCGTGGACGCGTGACGATGATCACCCTACGGAGCTGATGGGGGTTCGACATCGTAAATATCCGATTTATGGTGTTCAGTTTCATCCAGAAAGTTTTCTGTCCCCTTCTGGAACGGACATGTTGCGTAACTTTCTGAAGCTGTAACTTTCGAGATCCGATCCTCAATTTACTGCGAATCATAGTCAAAGAAGACATTTTTCGACGATGCTCACTCAATTCGACGATATCCCGGAACTTGCAGATCTCCAGTCAGGGAGATCGCTGATTCGAGTCCCGGATGAACTGAATGTCCCGTTTACCCCACGCGTTCGAGCGCTTGTCGACACTGCTGAGTTTCAACGCCTGAATGACATTAGTCAGCTCGGGCTCGTCTCAAAAGTTTATCCCGGGGCTCGTCATACGCGGTTCGAGCATGCACTGGGAGTTTATCACAATGCTTTGCGATATCTCCAACAGCTGTGCAAGGATGAACGTTTTCAAAAAATCGTCGACCCACATTCCGCAGAACTGTTGATCGTTGCGTCGCTTCTGCACGATTTGGGACATTGGCCGTTTTGCCATCCGATTGAAGATCTCGGCATTGAGGGGCTCGTTCCTCATGAAGCTCATGCTGCCCGCTATCTGGCTGAAGGGTCTGAGATTACGCATGTCTTGAAATGCGAATGGAACATCAATTCCAGCGAAGTGCTCGACATCCTTGATCCAAAAACTGATGACTCCAAGCTTCGATTACTGAGGTCCATTCTCTCCGGGCCGATCGATGTCGACAAGATGGACTATCTGGATCGAGACAGCCTCCATTGCGGGGTTCCATACGGTCGGAATTTTGATCGGCAACGACTCATTCAGTCACTGATCTTAAACGAAAAAGGTGATGGTTTAGCTATCACTGCCAAGGGGAAGACGGCTGCCGAACTCATGGTCTTCGCGCGGTATGTCATGTTCAGCGAAGTCTACTGGCATCACGCTGTCCGCTCAGCGACGAGTATGTTCGCCCGTGCATTTTATGAACTGCACGAACAGATTGATCTCCCAGCCATGTTCGGTTCGACCGATGCCGAAATGGTTTCCGAACTGCGATCCACTGCCGCCGGACAGCCGGAAAAGGAACTCCTTGATTCCTTGTTCGGTCCGAACCGACGACTGTACAAGCGAGCTGTTGAATTCAGCCACGACCAGGAATCACCTGTTTACAATTTAATCGCTGGTCGACCATATTCCGAAATTACGAAAATTTCGAATCATGTTGTCGCTCAGATCAAAGCAGAGTTGAGTCTCGACATGACTCATCTCGACTTAATTATTGATGCTCCTCCACCGCATCGCGAAGTTGAGTTCGCGATTGATGTCTTCTTTCCCAAGGAAGAGAGCTATCGCCCGCTTCGACAGGTTTCCCCAGTCATTGATGCGCTGGCAACAACGCAATTCGACGATTGGGTGAAGCGTGTACGAGTTTTCGTCGCACCGCAGTGGCGCGAAGCAGTTTCGGGGCTCGAGTGGGAGAAGCTTTTATGCCAAGCCGTCAAAGGCTGATTGCGGTGGCTCTGCAATTTGATTCAGTACGCTTTGAATGACTTCACAAACGTTGTCGATGTCTTCATTCTGGATGGCCAGCAAAGGCGGGAGCATACGGACCCTCGTCGGATTGGCCCCAGCGGGAAACGCAATCACACCAGCTTCAAACAGTGCGTTGAGAAATTCTTTGGTCCGTTTTGGACTTCCGTCAAAGACTGTAAACGCGACCATCCCTCCCACTCCATAAGGACCAGTGATGCGGTCCGGTGTTGCAGTATGCATCTTCTCAAAATGAGCTGTGAACCTGTTGTGAATCTCGTGAGTCCTTCCGTTTTCGCCCAAAAAACCTCCATTCTGAAATTGCTTGAGAATAAATCGGGCCGCATGAATTGAAGAAGTCGCTCCAGTGAATGTCTGACTGATGAGACCGGGACGAGGTTTCATGTCGTCACTGAAAAGCGTGGCGCAAACCTGACTCATTTTTCCGATCGTGACCAGATCCACATATTCATCAAGGCCCAGGTGTTGAAAGGCAAACATGCGAGAAGTTCGCCCGAATGTTTGAATCTCGTCAATGAAAATCGGAATCTGGTGTTGTTGTAAGCATTCGAAGAGTGCAACAAAATATTCACGCGGTGCGGAATAGTAGCCCCCTTCTCCCTGAATCAATTCAAGACACATTCCTGCGTGTCGATCAGGATATCGGTTGAGGAGTTTTTGCAGAGCGTCCACGCTACGTTTTGTGCTTTCTTCTGGATCATTTTGATCGAAGAACGGGACATAATCAACGGAAATTGTCTGCGGAAGGCCATCGCGATTTCCAGGGCGGTCGGTTAATTGAGCAAGTGCCATTGTGCGACCGGAGAAGCTGTTCTCGAAAGTCAGCATTCGATCCGCAGGAGACTTCTTCTGAAATAGCATCTTCAGTGCATTCTCATTGGCCATTGCTCCGCTGGTGGAAAGAAAGCAATGATCCAGATTGGCTCCCGTGTTTGTTGCCAGCGTTAGTAAATCTTTGCACAGATGATATGAATCAAGATTCTGTTGAAGATTTCCCTGCATCACCGTGTCGGAGAGAGCCGCCTCGACCAGTGATTCGATCAATCCTTCATGGCTATGCCCACAGATGTGGACACCGATGCCGCTGATCATGTCGTACTTGATACTTCCATCCGCTAACTCGACCAGAGCCCCATTTCCAATTCCACTTCCCAGGTAAGGATAATAAAGTCCTCCACCTCGGAGATCGCCCATCTCGGAGAGCAGTTTTTCATACGGTGCTGCGAGTTCCGGTTCAGGCGTACGAATATCTGTGATGCGACCGCTGTACTCGTTGATCGTTTCGCGAATCAAACGTTGGGCCTCAACGATTCGAGGATCGTTGCACAATTGACTAAGCCCAACTTCTGGAAGATTCGGGGTGGGTGCATTCATAGTGGGCTTTCGAGGTCTATAGCATTTTTCGAATTGGTGTTCGCATTCTGCCTGGTGGCGAACTGTAACTTTACGAGTGAAACGCGCTCTACATGGGCAGACTGTAGAGCAAACTGCTTTAATTCAGGATTTCTCAGAGCTACCGTAGTCAGCCTCAGTTCGAGAAATTGGCCAGGGAATCTTATTCGTCGCCCATCCGAGCAGTAATTCGGCGGTCAACGTTGCTCGTTCGGCGAGGCTCTCTTTGATCATGAATTCATCGTGACTATGGATTTCTCCTCCCCGAACTCCAAGTGTGTCCACATTGGGGAGCCCCCAGCGCTGTAAACGGTTTCCGTCGCAGACACCACCTGTAGGCCGCAGGTTCAGGTTGAGCCCTAATTCTGTTCCAGTTTCAACCACTTGATGCAAAAGAGTTTCCGTTAATCCTTCGGCCTGTTTTGGAGGAGCTGTGAATTCGCCAAATCGTTCGGACTCAACACCCGTGGAGGAAGAGACCTCGCTTAAGATTCCGTCTAAGGTATGGAGGATCGTCGCTTCCTGATCTTGACCTGAATATCTAACGTTGACACCAACAACACCGACGTCCGGGACCATATTCAAGGGGCCTCCGCCATCGACCCGTGCGACATTGAACGTTGTACCGGGCCAGCGTCCGTTCAGTGAATGAATTTGGACTGCGATACTGGCGGCAGCAGCGATGGCGTTTCGTCCGTCTTCAAAATGTCTCCCTGCGTGAGCAGATTTTCCTCGGCAGACGATCTCGAAGTTCGCTGAGCCTTTGCGTTGTGATACGAGTGAGCCATCCGGGAGTGATGGTTCAAACAGGAGCCCCACATGATTGCGGGATGCCGCTGCCTGGAGCAATGAAGCAGACCCGGGAGAGCCAATCTCCTCGTCAGGGTTCAGAAGAACTTCCCAGCCGAAGTGCTCCTGAAGCTCTTGTGGGAGAAATCGTTCTAATGCTTCGAGAGCAACGAGCAGAATCGCGATGCCCCCTTTGGCGTCTGCGACTCCCGGTCCGCATAATCGATTCGAATCGTGTTTCACTGCTTGAAAAACTGAGTCTACTGAGTAAACAGTATCGGTATGGATAGCAAGCAAGACTCGCTTCGTTGCATCAGGCCGACAACGGACTGAAAGCGCCGGTCCCAGTTCGATGGACTGCAGCTCTCCCCGATCGTTGACTTGTTGAATGCTTGGGATCTCAAGAATTTGGGGGACAGCCTCAAACTTCGAAAACTCGGGAAGCAAAGTGTTGACCATCGATTCAACACCGATGCGGTGGTATGTCCCCGAATTGATAGAGGCCCACTTCTCGACCAGAGAAGTCATTCGGTCTTGTTGTGAGTTGATCCAGTTTCGGTGTTCTGTCTTCTTATACTCAGGTACTGTTTCCATTGACTCCACCATATTGACCTCTCTGCCCTCAATCTGAATTGTACACATGCGAGGCAATTCGGAAAGCATTTCAATTCAGAGGAATGAATGCGATTTAAAAAGAATCGCCCCCGAACTGGGCGAATTATAATGGCCAATGAGAGGGATCGGAAATTCCGCATTGCCAGGTGCGTCTCACAAGATCTTTGAGGTTTCGTCTTTTGAATTGTTTCAAAGAGCGGAAAACGTCGGCTTGAACGGCAGATTTTGCTTCGGAGAGGACGATTCCCTGTTGCTCCAGGCGGAAGGCAAGAATTTCTACTGCGTCGATTTGTGACCGTCGATAATCTTTTTCAGGTTGACAGGATGTCATTGGGAGAGAGGTTATGGAGCGGCCAACCACATCTTACATTTACTGGACCGCCTGCTGCGCGCTCCTGTTGCTTTCAACTGGATGTCGACTTCCGAAGTTGTTTCTCACTCCGACTGAGAATGTCCTTATTTACGACACGTCGTATGAGCAGGATCTGGTCGGGCAGACAGAACCAGACCCGGATAGCCTCGAATACGACTTTAGATGGCGCTACCGGGATTCACTTGCAGAACCTGTCACTGTTGAAGACTATTCTGAAGGGCAATTTTCGAAGTGGCGTGTCCTGTTCGCCACGAATCGAAATCCTCAGCGAAGCGACGGGGTACGAAATGTCAGTTTCCAGAATGAATATTCAGAAAACTTGAGATACGGTCGTTGTTCTGTCACGCTTACGGAACCGACTGAAGAAGAACTTAAAGCGGCTCGACCGGATGGCTTCCTGGGAAAACTTGTCGGTGCATTACCTCAGCCCTGGCAGCATGAGGTGATTTTTGATGAAGCGAAATACACGAGCGTCGAAAACGTAACGCCACTCCCAGACAGCGACTTCTATTCGCAATTGAACGCAAATATTGAAGCATCGCGCCAGAAAGATGTTCTGGTGTTTGTCCATGGTTTCAATGTCGATTTTGAATCGTCAGTCAGCCGACTTGCACAAATCGCCCGAGACATGCCGTTCAATGGGGCCATCGTCTCCTACAGTTGGCCTTCGCAAGGTGGTGTCGAGAACTATCAACGCGATGGTGAGGTGATCGATGATTCCATCGATCCGTTTATGCAATTTCTGGATGACCTCAAAGCAAACGTTCCCGCAGGCTCAAAAGTGAATCTCGTTGTTCACAGCATGGGGAACCGGCTCGTGATGCGCAGTCTTTCTCGATTAAATCCGATTTCGGGAGAACCTGATATTCGCTTTGAGAACATAGTCCTATGTGCCCCCGATGTTGGCGTCGACGAATTCAAACGATTAGGGGATGATGTTATCGAACAGGCGAATCGAACAACGCTTTATCGTTGTCTGAACGATTCCGCACTGATTGCCTCGTCATATAAGAATGGCGAAGAGCGGGCAGGTGCTTCGCTCGCTCCTGTTGTCATGGAGGGGCTGGATACTGTCGAATGTGCAGTGATCGACACCAGCATTCTAGGACACTCCTATTATGGGAGTAATCCACACATGCTGCGGGATCTTTTTTGTGTCGTGAAAGAGGGCAAAGGGGCAAGCGAACGTCCATGGATGAAGAAGCAGAAACTTCCCTGGCAAGGACATTACTGGATCATTTCCGATTGGCCGGTGCAGCTTCAATGGGCTTGGCACTTTGACCAAAACAAAACAGGCATCTTGCAAGCAGGGTTCGAAGACCCTGAAAAATCGGCAAACCTGAGCCGGCATACGGTTGAATTGCTTCCCCATAAAAGAGCTCAATAAGAGGGCTTGCAACGGCAACTCTGAGAACTTCACGACATAAGCACGGTCTGGCGAGCGACTGTTCCGGCGGCGAGATCATCGAAGGCTGCGTTGATATCGTTTAATCCAAGAGTCGAAGATTGCAGCAGGTCGACGGGTAAGAGTCCAGCTTCGTACATGGCGATAAAACGAGGGATGTCACGACGAGGGACGGACGACCCCATATACGATCCCAGAATCGTACGTTCTTCAGCGACGAGGCTGACTGCAGGAATTGAGAGCATCTTACTGGGGTGTGGAAGCCCCATGCAGACAGTCTTACCGCCACGCGCTGTTGCAGCGTAGGCTTGGGCGAGGACAATTTCACTACCGACTGCTTCGAATGTTACCGAAGCACCCCCTCCGGTGATGTTTTTCACAGCTTCGATGGCATCATGATCGTTAGCGTTGACGGCGTGAGTCGCTCCCGCATTTTTTGCGAGATCAAGTTTTGAATCGAGCAGATCGACCGCAACAATGGGAAACGCTCCTGATGCTTTGGCACCCATAATGCTGCTGAGTCCCACTCCGCCCATGCCAAAAACAGCAACCGATTGACCGGCTTGGATATTTGCCGTGTTGACCACCGCACCGACACCTGTCATCACGGCGCAGCCGAACAGAGCCGCCTTATCGAGAGGAAGCGATTTGGAGATTTTGACAAGAGACTCCTCAGCTGCCACGGTGTATTGAGAGAATGCTGAGACGCCGAGATGGTGATGCAGTTCTTGCCCGTTGCTGCGGCTGAAGTGTCGTTTCCCGCTCAAAAGTGAACCCTCTGTATTCGCAACGGCTCCTCGTTCGCACAAAGCAGCACGACCAGATTGGCAGCAAGTGCAGCGACCACAAACTGGAACATACGAAAAAACAACATGGTCATCCGATTGGAAATCCCGAACTCCAGCCCCAACTTCTCTTACGATTCCGGCGGCTTCGTGTCCGAGAACCATCGGCATCACTCGCGGTCGTGATCCATTGATCACAGAGAGATCAGAGTGACAAAGACCGGCTGCGACAATCTCGACTAACACTTCACATTCGTCAGGTGGCGTCAGTTCCAAATCTTCCAACTGAAGCGGCTTCGATTCAGCATAGGGGGCAGGTCGCCCCATTTCTTCTAGAACTACAGCGACTGTCTTCATCGTCAAAGCTCCTTTGCACAACTCAATCTTTGAGTGGAATTCATTCCGGCAGATCGGTGAGGCTACTATCAAGATCTGTTTGAAAAGAGGGTGTGTGTTCTGGAAAATTGAAATCCGTGTCGCCAGTTCCTGTTTTTGTTCGAGGTACGGAAGTGGGCGACTCTTTGTGCTGATGCTTCATTCATTTCCTAGCAATTCGAGTTCGTGTCTAACCCGGGTCAGCACGCGAAAACGTGCCTGTCGTACCGCGACAGCAGTCATTTCAAGATCGTCAGCGACATCGACAGCACTGCGACCATCAACGACGGTACTCCAAAACGCTTGCCAGGTGTGAGGTCGGAAGTCGCTTTTGACCAGGTCAAGAATACGGAAGAGCAAGCGTGACTGTTCTTTTGAACTTTCAGTCACTTCGGCAGGTGGGGCTTGTGGAAACTGGTCGATAAACTGCGCAGCGTCTCCACCTTTTCCGACCATGCGTTTCCGGTACTGGTCGATTTGACGCCGACGCGTGAGGACCCATAGCCAACCGCGAAAACTATCTTTGGTCTTCTCTCGTTGAAACTTTTCGATTCCGTTCAAGACCGAGATCATCACTTCTTGGACCGTATCTCGGGCATCAGCTGGCTGAAATCCCGCTTGTCGACACCACTGATAGACCAAGGGGCCATAAATTCGCACCATTCGTTCCCAGGCATGAGGGGCGTTTGCACGAATCCCATTCAGTAGCGACGTCGAAATCGAATCTGGATCGACATACACGGTCTCTGAATCCATAGGAAGCCTTATCTTCGATTTCGCTTCTTGGGCAACTCGACAAGTTCTACAGGAATTGTGGATCGGTTGTATGTGTTCTGTGAAACGGAAATTCGCGTAATTTCTAAACTCACCGTAATTTTTACGGACACCGAAAGCAAGAAACGGCTCTCGATTCCAGAGGATTTCTTAGCGACCTGACTGCGAAAAACTCGCCATTAATCTGCTTCAATTCCACAGATTTCTATAAACCTAAGATTTTCGCGTAACGCTCTTGCGATGTATTATTAGAGCGAGTTGATGACAGATGTGACATCTCACTGGATCTCTTCATCGCCTGATGTTTTCAGCACGATTCTCTTTGAGGCCTCGCATTTTGCGGCAAGAGGGAGACTCAGGCTTTACGAAGCGTTTTGGCGAACCTGAACTTGCTCGGGAAAACTTGAACAAGTCGTCAGCGTCTCTGACTCTGGCAAAAAATTCACGAAGAAAAGACAGCGATTTCAGGAAGACTGTGAGGTGTTTCCTATGACAGACAGATCCCAGAATTGCCCTAATCAAGACGACTGGATTTTGTTTCTTCAAGCGGAGGACAATAAGTCGAGCCCTGAGATGGCAAGGCACTTAGAAGATTGCCCCGACTGCCAACAGGTCGTGCTGGGCTTAGAGGAGGAACTTGGGCCGTTGCAATCTTTGTTGCGACATGGAGTCCGTCAAGAAGATTTTGCGTCAGAGCGAGAATGCCAACAAGCTGCGCAGAATTTAATTAAAAAAACAGAGCATAAGATGTGACGGCGTAAAGCATGAATGTGCGAACGTCTGTTAGAATTAACTTGGAAGAGTTCATATTCAATCGATGGAATTGCGTCATCTTGATGATTCGTTGCTCAAGGCAATGAGAAGAGAGATGTGGTTCTGTCATTGAAAAGATAGCAGGCCAAAACTATGGGAAAACGTAAACGTCGAAGAAAGAAGAGCAATCAGAAGAAAAAATCTTCATCAGCCGGGGTGAGCATTGGCCTCATCGCAGGCGGGGTCTGTGCAGTCGTATTCGTGATTGGAGTCGGAATTTTTGTCTGGCAGAACAACCCCTCTGGCAGTCAAGGTGATCTTCCTAAACGAAAAATTTCACGCGAGCAAATCGAATTTGCGTCAGACTCCGACCTTGGGCAATCTCGCACAACTGCTGAATGGTTGGCATTGCTCAAAGAGATGCGGACAACTGAAAATATGATGCGAGCCACTTTTCTGAAAGCTCGTATGCCAAACCCGGAAGCCTTCCTTGGGGCCGATCCCGCAGCGGTGCCAGACGTTTACGAAGCTCTTAAAGATCCTCGCTTAGAAAAATACGGTCAGGCGATTATCGCTAAGTTCGGTCAATCAGCTGACCCTCCTTATTTTCAAGATGTGATGGATGGTCTTAACAGCGACCATCCACAAGTTCGCCGTGCAGCGATCCAACTTCTGGCTCATGTGAAACCGGAGGGGCCAGACACAGCTGAACAAGTTGGGAAATACTTGAATGACGCGGACCCCGAAGTTTCCAAATCGGCGACGATTGCTTTGGGCTCAATGGGTGAACCGGGATTTGAATTACTCGTTACGCAACTCAAGGGCAATCAATCTCCTTCACCTCATCTACTGAAGGCAATGGCTTTGTTTGGTGAATCGGCTGCCCCAGCTGTTCCGGATCTTGCAAAACTACTGACCGTCGAGTCGACTGAACATCGAGTACCGGTGTTGATTGCATTGGAAAAAATTGGCAGCAGTTCAAAGGTCGCCCTCCCTGAACTTATCGAAGTCTGGTCGACCGAGTCAGGTGAAAAGTGGAGCGAACAGGTGACTGCTGTCATGAATAGAATTGGCAAACCTGCAACGACTGCAATGTTGGAGAAGTTCGCGCAGGTTCCCGCAGAAGCTCAGATCATCGCCACCCAACATTTCATAAATCAGAAATCCCATGATGCCATTCCCGTGCTAATTCAGAGTTTGGAGGCTCCGAAATCTGTAGAGGCTCGCGAAGTCGCACTTGACGCCTTGAGAGGGATGCTTCCTGAAAACTCTCCCACGGATGAGCAACTGGCGGCTCTCTTTGAATTTGGTGACACCGAGTTAAGAGCTTGGACGCTCGAAGAAATCGCTGCCAGTACCGAACGTTGTCTGAAGTACAAATCCTTATTAACTCAGGTTCGTTCAGGCTTACAAACGTCGCTGGCAGACCCGCGTGTTGAGAAGTCGAAAGATGAATACGAAGCTGGGACTCGGTTGGTAAAGCGTATTGATCAAGTCGTCGAGAGCCTGTGAGGAGTGGTTGCATGTTGAGTAGAAGTAATAAACGGAGTCTCACGTTGATTCTGTTTGTGGCACTCGGACAAGGTTGTGGAAATTCGCAACCGGCCGACTCCGGGAAGTCTGCGGAGAAAAATACCGGTACTGCACTTCAAGCAGCCGAGAATCCTCAAACTGAAGGAAGCAAAAACTCACCGGCGGAACAAGTAGCTCCCAAGTCTCAATCTGAGAATGCAGGTTCGAGTTTGGGTCAGACAATCGAGTTCGTGAATAATTTCAATGAAGAGACGGCAGTTGATGAAAATCTTCATCTCGACACCAAGGTACTCATCGCGCTGGTCGACCCGGAGAAGGAAGGTGTCCCTGATGCGATCCGTCAATCCGCTGACGAGAAGATGCAACGCAAAGCAATTCTGATTCTCAATAAAACAGGGCAATCAGATTTAGCGATACCAGAGTTGATCACTGCTGCAACGTACTCCAAGAATAGTCGAGTCTGTGGAGCGCTCGACAAAACATTGCGACAGCTTCAGCCAGCAAAAATTGTTCAGCCTATCGTCGAACAGTTGAGTGCGGAATGGGACCATCTATTGCGAAAATCGCCTCCGGACATTCTCCGTGCAATCGTGATGGATTTGGGACATCACGATTTGAACTACTTACTCAAAGTCATAGACCGCGAGACTGACGCAATCCCGGAAGTTCGCGACTTCGTCACTCTCGCAGCTGCTAATGCAGGCCCCAAGGCTAAGGTCGTTGTTCCAGAATTAATTGAACTGCTTACGCCTCAGCGATTCAACTTCGCAGCCTCGCCGTTGCTCGTCCCGGAAGCCCTTGTGAAAATCGGAGCGGATGACCCGCAAACTGTTGGAACTCTTACCAAAATTGTTTCTGAGTCAAAAAACAAAAAATTGCAGAAGGCTGCGTTCGATGCACTTAAGAAACTTAATCCAGAAGCAGCTGTCAATTCCGGTTTTCTCGACGAGAAGAAATAAACAATAAGGGAGAATTTTTGTGACAAAGCCAGCCGTGCTGAATCCTGAAGACCTGCCCGAAGAATTCGGACGTTACAAGATTTCGAAGCGTCTCGGAAAAGGAGGGATGGGGGCAGTCTACCGCGCTTGGGATCCGGCTCTAGAGCGTGAAGTGGCATTGAAGGTCCCATTTCTTAAACAGAACGACTCCACATTCATTGCCCGCTTTCAGCGTGAGGCGAGATCGGCAGCTGCGGTTCAGCATTCCGGAATTTGTGCCATCTACGATGTTGGTGAGTACGGTGGTGTCCCTTTCTTCACAATGCAATTCGTACAGGGAGAATCACTCGCAGATTTATTGGAACGTGGTGAGCCACTCGTCCCAGAAATGGTTGTCAAAATTTGTTATGAATTGGCCAGCGCTGTGCAGTCAGCGCATGAGCAGGGAGTCCTGCACCGTGACCTCAAGCCCAGCAACATCATGCTCGACTTGGCGGGCAACCCACGCATTCTCGATTTTGGACTTTCACGACGGATGGACTCTGATGAGAATTTGACAGCCACAGGTCAACTGATGGGGACGCCCGCCTACATGTCTCCAGAGCAGGCAAGAGGATCGCACGGCGAGATTGGGCCGCAAACAGACATCTTCAGCCTTGGTGTCATTTTCTACGAGATGCTCACTGGAAAACGACCATTCGAGGGGGACAGCCTTCCAGCCTTGCTTCTGAGTATCATCGCAACAAACCCGAAGCCGCCCTCGGAGTTACGGCCTGGTCTCGATAAAAAGTTGGACGCGATTTGCCTGAAGGCGATCGCCAAGAAACCCAAAAAACGTTACGCCACTGCCGGAGCATTGGCGACTGACTTGGCTGCCGTTCAAGCTGATCTGTCCCTGCCCTCTTTTAAATTGAGTTCCAGACAATCGAGAATGATGGGAATCGCAGCCGGGAGCCTGATTCTGATTCTGCTCTTGATGACATTTTTTCTCAACGGGAATCGTGGTCCAG
This sequence comes from Thalassoglobus polymorphus, assembly GCF_007744255.1. Classification (GTDB taxonomy): domain Bacteria; phylum Planctomycetota; class Planctomycetia; order Planctomycetales; family Planctomycetaceae; genus Thalassoglobus; species Thalassoglobus polymorphus. Next base: position 2,587,748 of record NZ_CP036267.1, read on the forward strand.
ACGAAACCCTCGCTCAGAACAGCACTGCAAATGCAAGCGAGAATAATGCAGCAGGGAATAATGCTGTAGGAAAAAGTTCGGAGGACAATAATAGGGCGCGACCGCCGGAGAGTCACCTCGCGAGTCATCAAGGGGGAACTTCCAATGTCGACACGCCAGACTCCAGCCCCGCAACCAGCGACAAAACTGACTCCACTTCAGGAGAGCAGAAAACATCTCTTCCTACCCGTCCGAATGATGACCTCGCAGTCGCTGCCATCACGGCGCTCACGAAGTACTGTTACGACTGTCATGGGCTCGATTTCGCTGTCCCGGGGTTTGACGTCAAAGATCGACGCTCTTTAATTGCACAAGCAGATGAAGATTCCGAGCCGTATATTCGTGTCGGTGATCCAGAACATTCGTTGTTGTGGGAGCGGGTTGGTCTGAACGAAGATATGCCTCCTTCTGACTCTCCGCAGCCGACTTCTCAGGAACGCCAATTGATTGCGAAGTGGATTTCGGAGGGGGCCCCATTCCCTGCACTCCAAAGCCGGCCTCATATCACTCAAAATGAGGCTCTCGAATCAATCAAGGTTTATCTTCTTCAACAGCCGAGCGCTGACCGTCGATACCAACGCTTTTTCACCCTTCTCAATCTTCACAACTCATCCGACATGGGCTCTGAGGGGCTTAACCGAAGCCGAGCTGCGCTTTCCAAAGTTGTCAACAGCCTCAGTTGGAGTAAAGAAATTGTGATCCCGCATGTCATCGATGAGGCAGGGACGGTCATGGCGATTGACATCAGGGATGTCGGTTGGACTCTCGATCAATGGGAAGAAATTCTCAAATACTACCCGTATGGGATTCGCCCAGCGACCGATGACCCCTCCTCTGCAAATGCACGCCAAATTGCGGAAGAATCCGGAACGCAAATCTCAACAGTCCGGCTCGACTGGTTCATCGTGACGGCCTCGCAGCCTCCGCTTTATGAGCACATTCTCGGGCTTCCACATGACGTCGCTGAACTGGAACGAAAACTGAACGTCAATGTGATTGAGAACTTTCTCAACGGCCGCGTTCAACGTGCAGCGTTTCTGACAAGTGGAGTCTCGGATCAGAACCGTCTCGTCGACCGTCATGATGCTCTTTATGGAGCGTACTGGAAAAGCTACGACTTTGTTCGCAACGATGAAACCGGCGATTTAATGCGTTTTCCCCTGGGGCCTCAATTTCATGGGAACCCCTATGAGAAGCATGCCTTTGAACAGGATGGAGGGGAGATGATTTTCAATTTGCCGAATGGCCTCCAAGCCTATTTACTGACAGATGCGAAAGGTCGACAAATTCCTGAAGGACCGATTCAGGTTGTCAGCGATGCGGCAAAGTCATCCGGTTCCAATGTTGTCGTCAATGGTATTTCCTGCATGTTTTGTCATCGGGAAGGCATGATTGATTTTGAAGATCAAATTCGCACGGGGACCGCACTCAAGGGAGAGGCACTCGAAAAGACGAAACAGTTGTTCGTCCCCAAAGACGAAATGCAAAAAGCTTTGAACAATGACCGCGAACGGTTCATGGCTGCGCTGCATCAAGCCGTTTTGCCATTACTGGAAAAGTCTCCAGAAGATTCGTGGCCGGAGCTCGTGAACTTTGTGACCCGACGCTACCTGCGTGATCTCACCTTGGAAGATCTTGCCGTAGAACTCGGATACGAGAATGTCACAGAATTCGAAAATGTGATTCGACCACGTATGCAATTCGATGCCGATCTTGAGAGGTTGGGAGTGAAACCTGTTCTCAATGGAGGACGCATTCCCCGCAGTATCTGGTCTGAAATCAATATCCCCACACGGTTTCAAGAAATGTCGCGCCAACTCAGAGGCTCGATTCCTCTGACTGTCTTTTGAGAATCAACATGAAAAAATTCAGACACTCCCAGAGCTTAAAAAGCCCGTTCGTATTCTGCCTCGTCGCGGTCTTCCTGACAGCGTTCCAGTCAAATGTGAACGCAAACGAGGCGCTTCGCCCTGCCATCTCTGACTTGAGCAAGAAAGTCGCCAAGCTTTTGAAGGGACGCGGAGAAGAGCAAATCGCCATCGGGGCATTTACCGGTCCTTCCTTTGCCGTTGCAAGTAGCGGACCGGGGATCAGTCGCATGCTGGCGGACGAACTCAAGCAGCATGGCGTTGATGTGAACCGCAAAGCCAAACTGGAAATCAAAGGTGACTATCGAAGCATCACCGAGCGTTCCACCGGATTGTTGGAACTTCGTATCAAATCTCAGATTCTGGACCGTTTCGGAGAGACCCTTCTGGAATTGAACTCCCGCATTGAAGATCCCAATGTCCTCGCACAGGTTCTTGGGCTGAACAAGCCCGATCTCGGACAAGGAGTCAGCCATGCCAAAGCAAGTAAGACGATTCATGCGATTATTGAAGACCCGAAAGTCGATGTTCAGGGGAGCGTGATCAAGACCATTTCGTCAAGCCCCTATGCAATCGAAATTCTCACGAAGCAGTCGAGTGGAGAATATCATCCCCAAGGCATCTCCATCTCGGACAGTCTGCCTTTTGTTGACATCAAACGTGGTGAAATCTTCGCGGTTCGGTTGATCAATGACTCAAATCATGATGCGGCCGTTGAACTCACGTTAGATGGGCTCAGTGCTTTCGCTTTCACAAATGGCCCTAAATACCGGCACTTCATCGTACGGAAAAAAGCTTCATTGATCGTGAAAGGCTGGCACCGCACAAACAACACCTCCGACGAATTTCTTATCACACGGTATGCCGAGAGTGCCGCCGCCGAGCAGTTGGTCAGTCCCGATTTGGTCGGCACGATCACTGCCGCATTTTCCGCAGCTTGGGATTCTAAAGGAGACCCGCCGCCAGACGAACGATCAAAATTCCGCAACGCCTTCGACGACGCTGTAGGTCGCGGGAAAAAAGTCGCAACGCCGTTCCGTGAGGTCAATCTGACCCTCGGCAGAACTCGAGACATCATTAGCGTGCGTTACAAGAAACCGTAAATCGCGGAGTTGAAGAAGAACACTCGACTTTGGTTGGAGGATCTGTCATGAAAATTGAATTCCAATGTGATCACTGCGGTCGCCAATACCGTGTCACGGAAAACATGAATGGCAAACGCATTCGGTGTAAGGAATGCAAGCACTCAATCCTGGTCGGGAAAGAGGCTTCGTCTGAGGGGAAGCAGCAGCAGCAGCAGCAGCAGCAGCAGAAAGATTCGTCGAGCGGGAGTCTCATTTTTCGTTTTCTGGTTGCAGTTTGTGTGTTGATGTTTGTCGGTGTCTCATACACGATCTGGCATCTTGAGACCGAAAAGCAGAAGCTGGCAGAAGCTGAGCAGCAAAAACAAGACGAAATCCAACAGACTCCTTCAAATTCTGATGGGACCATCGCTGCAACAGATGATTCGACTGAAGTTCAGGATTCGATTGACGCTTCGAACCCTGCCCTGCCCGTCATTGAAACCGCTGACGCGATTCCAGAGCCAGAGCTTCAGAGACTGGAAGAGATCAACCGTGTGAAACCGGTCCCGGTCGATTGGCAGGAAATCCTCGCAACCGTGAATGCCCCGGATTTCGACCGCTTTGGGAAACAACTTGCCACCACAGAAGCTGTTGTTGAAGTCACTTGCCCTCCCGACACGACGATTCAAATTGGTTCACTGGTGACTCACGATTCAGCTTCGATGACGATTCCAAATCTCGCTCCAAGAGCAATTTCGAAACGAACACTCAAGGTGAAATTTGCAGATGGGGCAACAGCCTCGCGAGATGTGTATGTGCAGGCTGGGCGTGTGACTCGATTGTCAGTTTCGCCTGCGGACTCTCAGAGACCGCAATCAATCGCAGCAGCCAAGAAGCACTCCTCCAAGATTGAGCACGTGGAATATTCCAGCGACGGGACCGCCTTGCTGACAAAGAGTCACCAGGAAGTCATTCTCTGGGATGTTTCCAGTGGTCACCAAATGTGGACCTATATTCCGCCCAAAGACTCACATGCGTCATTCCAAATCGCGACCTTCACAGCAGATGGAGAGAGCGTTGTCACCAAAGAAAAAAGATACCTTGGTCCGCTCCCCCCTGATCAGCAGTCTAAAAAGACTCGAGGCCGAGGCCCTGCCGCGATAAGGCGTCAACTTGTTCACCGATTAACACGGTGGTCTCTTGAATCTGGTGAGTCATTGGAGAGTAAAGAGATATCAGGGGTGTCTGAGCGAAAAGTACAAATCAAAAATGAGTTGGCTTTGATGAAACAAATGGCCGACATGTTGCGGGGCAAACAGTCGTCAAATCATTTTCCGGTGAACGACTCGCTACGGATCGCTGGAGGGAAACTGTTTGGCTGGCGTCCGAGAGTTGGAGCGGGCGATCCCTATTCTCTCATTGACCTGGGAACAGGCGAAGCAGTCGTCGATGTTCCGATTACGAGAGAGATGGAAACTCATCGATGGGGGCCTTGGTTCTTAAGTTCACAAGCAGACAAACTCTTACTGGGGCTCGACTATCAATCGCGCGATGAGGAATGTGCGCTCTTTGAATTGAACGGCGAAACAGAACCTCAAAATATTTCAAAAGATCGCGACGATCTCACAGCAGCGCTCTTTGCACCTGATGGATCCTGGTTAGTCATGACCGAGGAAGACGCCACGAGAATCATCGATGCCACAACTTATCAGCAGAAACATCTTCTGTTAGGGGATTATTCAATCCAACATTTAACCGGTTCTCCTGTCACAATGGCTGTCAGTGGAGATTCACAGTATTTAGCAGCTTCCGTGAAATGGACCACGTATCGATCACGTGTGAGCACTGACAGTCATGCTGCTATTTTTATCTGGGCTCCAAAACAGGGAGAGCTGGTCCGTCGTATCGACTTACCCGGTGAAACATCTCTGCTCACGTTTTCCCCCGATAATTCTCAGCTCTGCGCAGTGACCGGAGAGAAGATTATTCTGATTCCTTTGGAGTCGGCTGGCGAGCGAATCAACGCAATTGTACTTGAAGAAGATCTTCTTCCCGAGTCCCAAGTTGTTTTTGACAGTGACGAAAAGAGCTATCAAGTGCTTGGCGCACTGGCTGACTCAGATCATCCAGAATTGTGCGAAGGGATCACAGTACAAGGTGCCAAAGGGGCGCGAGGAGATCGCTATGATCCGATTTTCCATCGTCTCGTGAAAGGAAAGATCGAAGCGGAAAAACAAGAGGGGGAAGTAACTTCAATCTCCGCCAGTCCAGACGGAAAATGGATTGTCACCGGCTTGTCTCAAAATAGTCAATACAGTTCTGGCGGACAGCCATTGGCTGTTGTTTACGATCGAAGAACTCTACGAAAACATCGACAACTCAAAATTGGAATTGGTGCGAATCAAAGGTATACAAAAACGAGATTTACCAAGTCTGGATTGCTGATGACAGCAACGACGGCTGATGATCAAGTTCACTTTAGTGTCTGGGACCCTGGCACAGGGAAGCAACTCCGAAAGTCTGTTTGTGTCCAGAAAGGTTTTTGGATTAGTAAGACTGCGATCTCGCCGGACGGTCGTTTCGTTGCAGCCTCTTGCGGCCCGGTGGCGATTCTCTGGGACGCCAGTTCTGGTCAGGAACTCGCCCGTTTTCCAGCAGCGATGAAAAAAGACCCGGCTATTCTACATGTCGCATTTAGTCACGATGGCGAGAAGGTTTTGATCGGAGAAGCAAAGATCATCCGCTTTTGGGACACGAATACTCGCAACGATGCTCCCGCAATCTTATACACCCATCCTTTGAGTCAAACGTCAATCGATATCGATCCCGCAGGCAATCGCCTCGCTGCGTCGTTTGCCGATCCTTTAGACCGAAAGGCCAAGTCGATTGTTTGGGATCTGAATCGTGGTGTGCCAATTTATCAAGCGAATGTCCCTCAGCACGACAGCCTCTACCTGAGTCCAGATGGCACCAGAATGTTGCTCTCATCGGAGCATCTCGTGAACATCGATACCTCGACTGTAGTCGAAGCACATCAAGGACTTACCTCAGATTGGCATCAGAACATCTCTCCGTTTTCGCCATCCGGGATGCAGATCGTCTGCTCAAAGGCCAACAATAACGGCTATGCGCCAGCCAAAGAGAGGGCTGCGATTGACGCTTGGACTGGAGAATACCAAAGCGGATGGTGGTTCGATCATCTCGGAGAAATCAGCAACAAAAACCGATTCAGTCATTGCCACGCATTACTGGCGAACCGAATGGCAATTTCAATGAATGGCGTTTCGATCACGGTCGTCGACACAGAAACTCAGCAACTCATCCGCTCCATTTCAGCACAAGATACAGCCGACGAAGGTGTCGGCGGATTTGTTGGAATGGCTCTTTCTCCTGACGGAAAGTATTTGGCAGCCGGGGCGAGCGGTACGGTCTTGCTTTACGATCTTTCAACCGGCGAGCGTATTCCGCTTGAGCATAAAAAAAGCCAGAAGAATGATCGCACGCGAACCGATATGCGTGACGCATTTCTACGCAGAGTTCGCACTCTGCAGTTTAGCAGCGATGGCAGCAAGCTGCTGGCTCGATCGATGTCGTTGCAGAGCGATACCCCTAGACCGCTCGGAGCCGTGATCTGGGATCTTGAGACCAAAAAGCAACTTTTTCGAACCATCGAAGGGCGTGAACGTAGTCAGCTCGTCCGTGGCGGGTTGAGTCAAGATGGAAACAAGGTGCTTTTCGCTGCCCCCGAGGATGCTGACTTCACCGCGGGGGTCTGGGATCTCAAGGGCAAAGAGTTGTTGGTGAAAGTTCCTGAGACCTCAACACGTGTCTGCATGAATTCGCAAGGGACGAAACTGATTTGTGGACAGGCCGATGGCAGTGTCAAAATTTATGACATTCTTTCAGGTGAAGAACTGATTCGACTTTTCGTGTTTGAAGATGGCTGGGTTGCAGTGACTCCGCAAGGGTATTTTGATGGTTCCCCAGCTGGTCGAGAGCAGGTTTACTTTCAGCTTGAAGGCTCGGTCACCGCGCTGCCGCTGGAGCGTTTCTTCTCCAAATTTTATTACCCCGGATTGTTAGGAGCTGTCTGGAACGGGGAACGTCCAATCTCGGATGGAATTGCTCCCAAAACAAAGGCCCCGCAAATTCAAATTCTGGCCAGCAATTCACAAGACGATCCAGCCAATGCCACCGTTGATATTGCTGTGACCGATCTCGGTGGAGGCGTTTCGATTCCGTGGATCACTCAAAACGGCGTCAGGATCAGCGATGGTAAAAAAATCTCTGGTGATGCCAAGTCAGAAGTCTGGCGGTTTACTGCCTCTTTGGTTCCAGGGAGGAACATGATTGAAGCACATTGCACATCCGCGAACGGATTGATTGTCAGTGAACCAGCTAAGACATCACTGGAATTTCAAGGCCGAGTTGGTAAGCCTGATCTCTATGTGGTCAGCATTGGGGTCAATAAATACCGCGATGATTCGGGAGTTTCGCCACTCGACTTCTGTGTCTCCGATGCCAAAGCGATCAGCGAGCTCTTTCAAACCCGGACAGAGGGGATTTATGAGAAAATTCATGTCACCGAGCTACTTGATGAAGAAGCAACTCGAGCGAACATCCTCAATGCATTGGGGCAACTTTCTGTTCGCTGTCGTCCGCAAGATACGCTGGTCGTTTACGTCGCCTCGCATGGCCTGACTGTCGGTCAGCGTTTTTTCATTTTGCCTCAAGAATTCCGGTTGCCAGCGAGCGAGCCCACTCAAGAATCGACGACCTCCAATGAAACGACAGCTGTCGCTTTACGAGGAACGACTGAGCGACAACGTACAGACATGGTCCGTCAGCAAGGTTTAGCGGTTGACCAAATTACTGATCAGTTAGCACAAATTCCGACGCTGAGGCGAGTGCTGATTTTTGATACTTGTCAGTCCGGAGGGGCGACGCAATTGATCGGTCAACAGCGGAACCCTTTTGGTTTCCGCGGCGCAGTCGAACGGTCCGGGCAAGGTGTCTTTGTGATCGCAGCGACATCCGCAGATGAGCTTGCAGCAGAGTCGAAAGAACTTGGGCATAGCCTGCTGACTTATGCATTACTCGAATCCGTGGGAGCTGCGGATTCGCGAGTTCAGAGTCAAGCAACTGGCCAGCCGGTGAATGTCGATTCATGGTTTAAATCAGCAGCGAAAAGGGTCCCCGGGTTGTATGAGAAATACATTGGGCGACCTCAACAAATTGAAATATCCGGCAGTGCAATTGGATTTCCAATTCTTGTGAATTGAGCGGGAGAGTGTGATCATGGAACGTCTCTATAAAGGAGTTTGTCCCAAATGCGGGCGAAAATACAGTAGAACTTCGAAACCGAAATCCGCAATTTTTGCGTGCAAAAAATGTGGACACGATGTGCAAGTCAAAGTCGTGAAAGCATCACGGTCTTCTGGTTCATCCAGCGAACACAAAAAACGTAAAGAGAAAGCAAAGCCGAAAGAACTCTCGAGCAGTGAGAAGTGGGCGCAGGAGCAAGCGGCGGCCCGAGCCTTGATGCTCAAGGTGGCTTCTGGAATCCTTGTCGTTTGTCTGATGATCGTCGCAGGAGTCGTGGTCTCATTCAAAAGGTCGGCCGCAGAGGCGAAACGGCAGGAGGCCATTGCGAATCTTGCGAAAGGGGAAGGAAACGACTCCACTTCAATTCCTCTTTTACTTGAGGCGATTGAAAATGCATCGCAAGATGCAAAAAGTGGTGCCGTTGCTTCATTCGAAAAAATGGGGGCAAGTGCCTCCGAAGCGGTTCCGCAACTCATCAAGCTGCTCGATCATGAATCCGAATCTGTGAAGGTCTACACGCTCCGTGCTTTAGCAGGAATCGGAGAGTCTGCGAAATCAGCAGCCAAATCGGTCGAGAAAACCTTGCTTGATTCGAAGTCCACGAGAGTCAAAACTGCCGCGATCAATGCTCTGCGAATGTGGCAAACTCCTGAGCAAATGATCCCTTTGCTGATTCCACTGGTTGGATCATCAGACCGTTCTCTTCAGGAGGAAGCAGTCGCTGGCTTAACCGGGGCAGGTCCCGAAGCGAAAGAGGCTGTCTCTGAACTCCTCGTCCTGATTCGCCAAGGTGGGGAAAAACTTGCGAAAAATGCAGCACGTGCGGCAGGAAGTATTGATCCTGAAAACCCTGATGTTTTCCGGGCTTTAGAGCTGACACTTAAGAATTCTTCCAAGTCCTGGGAGATCCGCCGGGGCGCTGCTGAGGGCTTAGGGTACTGCGGGGAAAAAGCGATCCCTCTTCTTAAGGAGAGTATCGAATCGCCCTCACTCATCTCTGCGAGTGCACATGCACTGGCAAAAACTGGAGACCCCGCCGTAATCCCGATACTCGTACGAACACTCAATCGGCTGGATGAAATTGAAGTTCAGGAACGGCGCGGGATTAGTGTCCCAAGGAACTATGTTGTCACCAAGTCGACATCAAATGCTTTGGGAGAAGTCTTATCGGAAAGAAAATATCGCGTTGGAAGCTACGAAGCCCAACAAAGGGCAATTTCCCGAGGGATTGATGGAGCACGAGGAGAGCGAAACAAGCGTGAACTGGCAATCCGCCAGGCGCTCGCAGAACTCGGAGTCGCAGGTGATGACGGTGTGAAGGCTGCAATGGAGAAAATCGACCGAGAAGTCCTCGGTTGGGAACCAGAATTGTGGTCACAGACCAAGGAATTGATTGTTCCGGAAGAGCAACGCCTGTCACACTTATGCTGGAGCCCGAACGGAAAACTGTTGATGGGAGTCAAGGGGGATCGGTTTATCGGCGGGGAGGCCAATCGCCTGTTTCTGTGGGACATCGACAACTCGAAGCTAAAGTTTGACCTCAACGTACAAACTCCGGATGAAGAACTTGAAACCTTCGCATTCAGCAGTGACAGTCAATTTCTTGCTGCTGGCGGACGGGGTAAGAAAATTTATGTCTGGTCGTTAGAAGACGGAAAGCTTCTTCACGAACTCGTGATTGCGAGTCGAAGAGGAATCTTTGGCAGTATCTCGGCACTGAAGTTCCTTGATGCCAATACACTCGGTTCGATTTCGAGTGACGCAAACTTTCGGAAATGGAATCTCGAAGATGGAAAGCTGATCTCGACTGAGGATTATTCCGGAGGCCGAACTTACGCTCAGTTCAGCGAGGACGGAAAAGTGCTCGCCTTAGCAGGAACGACCGGAAGCGGGAGTGTGACCAAAGGTGGTCGTGTCACAGATTTCGCGACGGGAAAGGTTCTGTATAATTACACGGGGCGCCCGAAAGCGATGAGCCATAACGGGATGTGGTTGGCGGAAACTTCTTCATATTCAACGGATCGTGGAGCCATTGAAATCCATTCAGTTCAAGCCAGAAAAGAAGTCACGGCAGTCAAAGTGCCTCGCGACAGTCGTACTCACGACCTCGACATGCCGACAGCCATCGCCTTCAATCCAGAAGGAACGATCATGGTCAACGGTGGGATTCGTGGGACTGTTCGATTCTGGCAATCTGAAGAAGGCCGGGAACTGATGGTCCGCAAACTCCACGCGAGACCAGTCACCGCCATTGCTTTCAGCTACGACGGTTCACGTCTTGCCAGTACCAGTCTCGATTCGAAGATTAAAATTCTTAGCCAGGAAAAACAAATCGTCTCGGAGTAACGAAACCCGTTTTTTACGGGCTTCCCAGAAATCCAAAGCTCCTCTCCGTTCAAAATGCGATCCCAGAATAAGTTCTGTCAGTACGAGTCCTGACCATACGAGTCCCGATGATTCTCATCAAATCTGACAAAGCGGATTGAAGTTGGATATTCCCAATACTCTCCGTTGGCAGCTTTGATGGCTCCGACGATTGGGAAAACGTGGACAAGAACGATATAGATGATCAGGAATGGAATCCCGATTAAGAATACAGAGAGGATTCCTGTCACAACGAGTGCAAGGAACGATGTGAGCAACCAGTTCACAATTGCAGCTCCCTGACGATCGGCCTCCGCGTTTTGGTCTTTGGTCATCAACCACATGACTATCGGAGTAATAAATCCGATCCCCGCGACCCCATACAAAAGCTGAGACAGGTGCATCAGCATGCACCATGTATTCGGTTTCATCCCGAAGATATCTTCAGAGCTCATCGAAACCGCTTGCTGGCTGTCAGACTGGATCACGCGGGCTTTTGCCTCTTGGAATTCCGCTTCTGAAAGCGTTCCCTGATTTCGTAAACGTTCAAGTTTTTCGATTTCGTCGCTGATGCTCATCTGTCACCTCGTGTGGCATGATCCGAATTGAATGCGCAATGACTCACTCATTGATTCGCAGACAAAATCGAAATCTTAGAGACAATCGAGAAAAAACTTTCATGAGATGCTATGGGCTCGTTGAAATCTCCTGCAGCACCTCTCGGGCAGCTTTCAAAGTCTGTTCAAGATCCTCGTCGGTATGCTCGGCTCCTACAAAATTGGCTTCGAACTGGCTGCACGGGAGATAAACACCCCGGTCGAGCATACCATGGAAATACTTCGAGAATTTTTCGGTGTCGTTTTTCGCAGAGACCGCGAAGCTTGTCACCGGTTCCGGATTAAAGAAGAAAGTAAACATACTCCCGACCTGCGCGACGCTATGCGGAATTCCGAGGCTCGTAGCAATTTCGTCCAGTCCTGAGACAAGTTTTGTTGTTTTTTCTTCCAGTTGCGGATACGGATTCGATTCTTTCAGGGTCCGCAAAGTTGCTACTCCCGATGCCATTGCGAGGGGATTTCCCGAGAGCGTCCCAGCTTGATAAACAGGACCAACTGGTGAGACCGAATTCATGATCTCTGTCTTTCCGCCGTAAGCACCTACTGGAAGTCCTCCGCCGACAATTTTCCCGAGAGTCGTCAGATCCGGAGTGATCCCGAAACGTTCCTGTGCTCCCCCGAAGGCGACCCGGAAGCCTGTCATTACTTCGTCAAAAATCAAGACTGCCCCATGTTGTGTACATAAGGGACGCAACGCTTTCAGGAATTCTGTGGTGGGTGCAACGACTCCCATGTTGCCGACGACAGGTTCAAGGATCACACACGCAATTTTCTCGCCAGCTTCGCTGAAAAGTTGAATCAAACTTTCGACATCGTTGTACTCCAGAACGTGCGTGTCACGAGTGCATCCTTCAGGGATTCCCGGACTTGATGGAGTTCCAAGTGTGAGAGCCCCGCTGCCAGCTTGCACCAGGAGACTATCAACATGCCCGTGGTAGCAGCCAGCGAATTTGACGACACCGTCTCGTCCGGTGTATCCGCGTGCCAGCCGAATGGCGCTCATGGTCGCTTCTGTTCCTGAGTTGACCATGCGAACTTTTTCAATGGACGGGACAGCATCAACGATGAGTTCTGCAAGTTCGGACTCTCGAACCGTGGGTGCTCCGAAACTTGTTCCTGATGGAAGTGCTGCTTCGAGGGCGCCGACAATCGCAGGGTGATTGTGGCCAAGGATGTGTGGGCCCCACGACCCGACATAATCGAGGTAGCGATTTCCGTCGATGTCGAAAAGGTACTGCTTTTCGCCCCGATCAATGAAGACGGGAGTCCCCCCGACACCGCCAAATGCTCGGGCAGGACTATTCACTCCTCCTGGAATGACTTGCTGAGCTCGCTGAAATTCATTTTCGCTGTTCTGTCGATTCGCCATCTGACCAGTTATCGCTTTCTAAAGCAGTTTGGGAATTGTGTACGCGTTCCGTCTCGTGGAAATGAACGATTCATGATATGTCACCATATGAACAGTTCGCTTCGCGAATGGATGAAACACGAAAGTGTTGTTGTGACCTTGACCGTGGTGGAAAATATTCGCGATCGATGAGATTCGCTGACTGGCATGCTAATCGATTCGTCTTCTGACTGAAATCGAGGGCGGGAGATCTGCTCGCTGGCCGGACTTCAGTACCTTTTCAAGCTGAGAGTTTTCTTGCGGGGAAAACATTCATTGTAAGGACTTCAGGGAATCTACCGGCTGTATGACTGTTGATCGTCATGATCGGAATATCCTGCAAAGCACGCTTGATGGTTTTCTTCCTACAATCCTCTCGACATTCAGAATCTGATCAGTGGATTCTAGTGATTGATGTTTCGTAGACTATTAGACGAAACAGAAGATGTGAGTTCAGTCGAACGGATAGACAGGCGGATACTCTCCTTGTTGGGAAGTGCGCCTGCGGATTGCTGACCTTGAAAATTTGTTGCCTACACAGATTTATTGCCCAGACATTTATTGCCAACACAGACTGTTGCTTTGCAACGGGAGACGATGAGAATGAAACGTTCCATATTGACCATGGGAATTCTGGCCCTCACACTCTTGGGTTCTGTCGCGGAATCACACGCTCAGGGCTTGATCTGGTCACTCCCGGAAGATGGAACTCTGGTTCGCTATAAAGGTATTTACAAACAACTCGTTCGCCGGCCAGATACAACCGAAGGCGATTTAACGCTGACTTGGGATCGAATTTTAGAAATACGTTCGGTCGGAAAAGAAGAAGCCGAGTATGCCGGAGAAACGGTGCCGTGCCGTTGGATTGAAATTAAAGTCGAAACCGGCAAGTCACCCGAAGGTGTGCTCGATGCAGGTCCCGGGGGAATCCGGATGTATAAGTTGCTGGTTCCGGAATCTGAAGTCAGAGGAACAATACAAGAACCAGTTAAAGCGGGACGTTCGGTTTTTGCTTCGCATATCGCCATTGTTCGTGGATATCGCAAAATCGGCGATGAGCCAACGAAAGAGCTTGAAGCGAACCTCTTTCAGCTGTACCCCATTATTTCTTTACTGCGGCACTACACGACGCTGAAGGAAGGGGAAAAGGGGCAAACTTCAGTTCTGGCAGGGGATTTTGCCACCACAACTTACACTGGCACATTCGCCATGGAAACGAATGTGTATCGGTCGACCAGCACCGGTGAATTTACTCGCTCAGCCGAGATGCCGTTTGGAGTCGTCTCCTGGACAGCAAAAACAGTGACGGAAGAGAAAGGCTCAACAGATCCTCGCACTGCATTCACCGAGACGTCTGTCATCGAAGAATCAATGCAAGCGATCGCCATCGAGCAGAACGCTGAGTCTGAATTCCTTGTGAACTGATCAAGTGGGATCCGTATTCAGGAATGAGGATGCCCCTCAGGCACTGTCGTGGTGAACCTTGCGTTTGCAGAAGAGATTCACCATCGAAGCGTAAATCAATTTTATCTCTCTGTGTCTGCCACGTTGTGTTTTTCAATATCGCTGAAATCACAATCTGCTTCAGACCACCAGTTATCTCTCAGTATACGTGGTAAATAAAAGCGGCGGTTCGAACGAATTCGAACCGCCGCTTTTTTTACGCAAACCCTTCGCGAGTTTAAGGCAGTCAGGAACTGCTGCGAGAAGGACGACGACCAGGTTGTGCAAGCACACACCTATCAACGATCGAGGCCCACGCTATGGGTTGATCCTCTGGCCAAACGTGTGCGAAGGGTTTGTTTCAAGTTGTCTATTCCGCAATCGAAACTTGTTCGCTTGCAGGTGCGGCACAATCGCTGTTTCCTGCGATCGTGTCAAGCGGCATCTGTGAGAAATTGCATCAGCTTTTTTTAAACCGGCAACAATTTTGCAACTTGAATTTTCTTAGAGTTTTTCAGCAAAATTTCAATGAGTGCTGAAAGACCTCTCAAGGTTCACATCGAATCAACTCAGTGCTATGCTAAAATCTCATTCCTTCCTAATCCTCCTGCCGGTGTTTCCTTCCTATGAATCGTCTCAGTTTCATAGCCCTCGGGTTCTGCGTCATCACTTCTTCCGCGAACAGTTCTTCTGCGAACAGTGCAGAAGTTGATTACAACCGTGACATCAAGCCACTGCTGGCTGAAAAATGTATCAGCTGCCACGGCCCTGTTAAACAAGAAGCAGACTTGCGACTCGATGCCGCCAAGTTCTTCATCGGCGATGAGAACCGGGAGAGCGTTGCCGTCAAAGGACACCCGAAAAAGAGTCTGGTCATTCAGCGGATCAGTGCGAAATATGCTGACGAAAGAATGCCACCAGAGGGCGAAGGTGAACCACTCACGGCAGCACAGATTAAGCTCTTGAGCGACTGGATTGCTCTCGGGATGCCCGCCCCCGCTGATGAAGAAATTCTGGAGACGCCCGAAGATCACTGGGCCTACCAGAAGATCACGCGTCCCGATATCCCTGAGTCGATGGGATCAGATTCTCAGAACCCAATCGATCTCTTTATAAGTCATCAACAGGAAGAGCATGGCTTGCAACCGCTTCGTCGTGCTCCACAGGCAACTCTTCTGCGGCGGGTTTCCTTGGACGTAACCGGACTCCCCCCGACAGTTGAGCAGTTGGAACAATTTCAATCTGATTCTTCACAAGCTGCATATGAATCGATCGTTGATCAACTGCTCGCGAGTCCTCGATACGGCGAACGTTGGGGGCGGCACTGGATGGATGTCTGGAGGTACAGCGACTGGAGCGGTTACAAAAACGCACTCCGTGGCAGTCAGCGACACATCTGGCATTGGAGAGACTGGATCATTGAGTCTCTGAATGATGATAAAAGTTACGATCAGATGGTTGTCGAAATGCTGGCAGGCGATGAAATCGCTCCGCTGAATCAGGATGTGTTACGGGCGACGGGATTCCTCGCACGTAACTACCACAACAGCAACCGGAACATCTGGCTGGACGCGACCGTCGAGCACACAGCCAAGGCGTTTCTCGGGATGACGATCAATTGTGCTCGCTGCCATGATCACAAGTTTGATCCAATTGCCCAGCAGGAATACTACACATTCCGTGCGATTTTCGAGCCGTACAACGTCCGCACTGATCAGCTTCCTGGCACGGCGAATATCATGGAAGATGGCATCGCGCGTGTGTTTGATAAAGACCTCGCTGTGAAGACCTATCTTTATCGGCAAGGGAATGAAAAACTTCTAGATGAAGAGAATCCACTCGATCCTGATGTCGCTGAGATCCTCGGTGTTCCGTACGAAGTTCAGCCTGTTGATCTTCCCGTCGAAAGTTACTTTCCGGCACTCAGTCAGCGAGTCCGGAAAGAATCGATCGAAAGAGCAGAGAAAGCTGAGGCAACAGCGCGAGCAGCACTTGCAAAGTTTCAACCTGACAATACTTCCGCATCAGCCGATTCAAAAGCAATTC
Organism: Thalassoglobus polymorphus; assembly: GCF_007744255.1. GTDB lineage: Bacteria > Planctomycetota > Planctomycetia > Planctomycetales > Planctomycetaceae > Thalassoglobus > Thalassoglobus polymorphus. Next base: position 2,603,901 of record NZ_CP036267.1, read on the forward strand.
CGCCAACGCCACCAACACCTTCGCTCCCGCAGCACCTTGAAACTCCGCATCAACTGGCCATCCTGAAGCATGCCTCAGCACTGGCTTCCTTGAATTCACTGGTTGCACGCTATTCCGCCGACTCAGCCAAATATCAAAGCAATCCTAAGGCGAGTCCGGAACAGATTGAACATCTCTCAGTATTGGCTGCGAACGCACAACGCAAAGCCCGTTACATCAATGCATCACTTGCTGTCTTTCAAAAATGGCAATCAGCTCAAAAAGCCAAATCGTCGCAAGGAAAAGATGCAGCCAAGAAGAAGGCAGCAATCGCCAAGGCGGACAAGGCACTTCGCGACGCTCGAACCGATGCAGAGAAAAAACGTCTCGAACTTTCCAAGACAGACGCAAAGTACACAGCGGTCGGACCGATTTATCCGAAGCAAAGTACCGGTCGGCGTCTGGCACTGGCTCAATGGATTGTTCACCCTGAAAACCCACTCACTGCTCGCGTTGCCATTAACCATATCTGGCTTCGCCACTTTGGGACCCCACTTGTTGACAACGTTTTTGATTTCGGAATGCGCTCTCCAAAACCGACTCACGTTGAACTGCTCGACTGGCTCGCCAGCGAACTCGTCGAAAGTGGTTGGAGCATGAAACACATTCACCGATTAATTCTCACTTCGGAGACATACCAACAGGCATCGAGCGATCAATCTGAACTTCTTGTCAAGAATCAAACAATCGACAAAGACAACAAATACTACTGGCGCGCCAATGTGAAACGTCTCGAGTCTGAAATTGTTCGAGACAGTGTCTTGAGTGTCGCTGACCAACTCGATCTGTCGATGAGCGGGCCGGATATCGATTTTGAAAAGGGTGAAGATGTTCCTCGTCGCAGCTTGTATTTCCGTCATGCGTACGAGAAACAAATGCTGATGATGACCATCTTCGATGCGGCCAATCCGACTGACTGCTATCGTCGTTCGCCCAGTATTATCCCTCAACAGGCTCTCGCACTTGCCAATAGTCGTCTCACTTTCGAAGCGAGTCGGAAGCTGGCAGCTGACTTGAATAAAGCAGGCTCAAGCCCATCAGAATTCATCCGCAACAGTTTCCTCAAAATCCTCTCCAGAGAACCAACCGAACTCGAAGTAACAACTTGCGAACAGTTCTTAACTTCACAATCTTCACTATTAGAAAATAAAGAATCGCTGACCACTGTTTCTGCCAATACAAAGGCAAAACTCAACGCTGCAGACTCCCCTGCACTTCGCGCCCGTGAGAATTTGATTCATGTGTTATTAAACCACAACGATTTCATCTCTGTGCGATAAGATCACTTGCGAAACGGGATCGTCGTTGAGAATGACCGCATCGTTCTCCATGAATGTTGCGAGCGGGGCGGACTTAAAAGAGTGTCCTAATTCTTCCGGTTCTGAAAAGACCGATCAGCATGAATTCATGTCCATCAAATAATCAAAGCTCTCATTCGATCTCGAGAGACGACTCAGGAATCAGACTCAATGTTTGCAGAGATCATCGCGATTGGTACCGAGTTAACCTCAGGGGCGAAACTCGACACCAACAGTCAATGGCTAAGTTTGCAACTTGCTGAACTCGGTATTCCGGTTCTATTTCACACAACGGTCGCTGATGATCTGCAGGCAAACATTGATGCACTGAAAATCGCCGCCGGGCGAGTCGACTTCATTTTCGTGACTGGCGGTCTTGGACCGACTCTGGACGATTTAACACGTCACGCCATCGCAGGTTTACTCAATGTGGATCTCGTCGAAGATGCTGCATCCATGGAACATCTGGAAGGTTTTTTTGTTTCACGCGGTCGAGAAATGCCAGAGCGAAATCGTATTCAGGCAATGTTTCCAGCCGGTTCAACTTCGCTTGTGAATCCAGTCGGGACCGCTCCAGGAATCTGGGCGGAGTACCCCAGACAAGGAGCAATGCCGTGTATGGTTGCCGCCATGCCGGGAGTTCCGTCTGAGATGCATAGAATGTTCCAGGAGCAGGTTAAACCACTTCTCCCCGGAGGGGATGTTCTTATTCGTCGTGCCCGCATTAACTGCTTCGGCATTGGAGAGTCCGCAACGGAAGAAATTCTCGGCGATCTAACAGCGCGCGGAAATGATCCCGAAGTCGGTATTACCGCGCATGAAGCAACCATCACTCTACGCATCAATGCACAGGGCAGCAACGAAGCAGAGTGTCTGGAGAAAATTGACGGAGCAAGAAAAATTATTCGAGCCAAGCTTAGCGAGTTTGTTTTCGGAGAAGAAGACGAAGAGTTAGAAGACGTCATTATGCGAGACCTGGTCAAACAGGGCAAAACATTCGCCACTGTGGAGCACGCGACCGCTGGGCTGCTGGCTCAGTGGATTGCTCATGTTCCAGATGCGACTGATTGTTATCGCGGTGGAAATGTCTCCGTTTCGTCTTCTGGAAGTTCAGAAATTTCACTCAAGGCTCAAGCGGAAGACTTCAGGAAAGCCGTCGATGCTGATTACGTGATTGCAATTGGTGGAGAGGCGATTCGAACAAATGAATCGGGGCGACTCATCTCGGAAATCCCGATCGTGCTGATCGGCGATTCCGTCCGTACTCAAGAACTTCTCACTTGGACTGGCAACCCGGCTATCACAAAAGGTCGAACTGCAAAATGTGCGCTGAATTTGCTACGTCAAGAATTAATGAAGAAGTCAGAGCCCGCTTGATGTGGCGAAAAATCTTTCCACGACGGGGGCAGCGATCACTCTGAATGCCGCAGCTTCACCCACTCGTTCATGTTCATCATTGAATCCCAGTCAGGTTCGTTAGCAATTCCAAATCCAGAACATTGCAGGCTGGCACAATTGACTTGGCCATTTTGGATATTGAGGAAACCTTCCCCATCTTTTTCTACATAGAGATCTGGATGGCTGGCTAAAGCGTTCGCTCTGTCTTTCTCAGAGAGCATGGAGAGTCCAAAGTTGTAGTGGTGGCCGTTTCTTTCGCAGTGTTCGATCCCCAGGATTCCCAATGTCGTGAAGTCCTGCTGAAGTGGGACAACGGGTAGGTTTTGCAGGTCTTCGGCACTGAGGAATGTTGAACGGCCTGTCTCTGCTCGCTTCATCATGAGTGCGTAATTTGCCAGCGACTTGAAAACACCTTTGCAGTTCTTGTGCGATGTACCGTCGTAGCCGATGTCGAGCGCCCGGCGGTAAGAATCGGTCGTGCCGTCCGATTCATCGATCAGTAATGACTTTAGCTCTGCCAGTCGCGTGATTGATTTTTTCGTGCTGGGATCGAGTGTCAGCTGCCGTCGAAGAGGTTGTTCAATGTATGCAACATGCTGGAACATTCCCGTTAATTCACGATCAAATCGAACGAGAAATTTTTCGAACGTTTTCAAATCGTCAAATGCTTCGTTGGCATCCAGCGTAATCACTGGTGCCTGAGCGGAAACGATGACATCCCAAATTGCGGAGAGTCGTTGCAAGTCTTGGTCAGGGCTTCCCGACACTTTGATTTTAAAGTAACGGATACCATCTTCGCGGACATACTCCTCAAGCGTTTCTGGGAGACCATCATTCGCACGATTTGCAGCATTCAGGTCTGCCTCGGTAAGTGGATCGGAAGAGCCAATCGTGTGACGAATCCAAAACTGCGAAAGTGGACGCTGCGGCAGTGATTTCTCAAATGGAAAGCCTTTGAGTTCCGGATGAATTGACGCGGCTTCAAACCCGACTTGTCCAGTCTTGACCATCTCGAAGATCGACTTCTCATGAGCTCGACAAAAGGCATCGAGAACAGCGCGCTCAAATTGTGCAGATGCATAGGATGACGTTAAATCCTCCTGCTGCATCTCTCTTCCTCGTTGCATGATTTGCGGATGTGCTTTCTCCCAGAATTCGAACGGCGTTTCGAACTCCCCAATCGAAAGTGCGATCTCTTTGGCATCGTTGAGAAGTTGAACAAGTTCTCGTCGTTTCAGATCAAGCGATCGTCCTGGACGTTTATCAAGCCAGCGCACTGAAAGTCGATCACCGGCGCAACCGAAAGTTTCGTTCCCCTCAGAATCTTGAAGCACCAGCCGGATGTGTCCCAACGGATTAAGCAGACCTTGCTGCGATTTGTTTTCCTGTTTTTTCTTTCCGAGGGAAAACAGCATTCGTCCCGGTTTTGTTTCACGAACGTAAAGTTCGATCTTTTTTATTGAGTATGACATTGACTGGCTTTGATGTGAGGTGAAGGTTTGAAGAATGGGTGTTAGAGTGTACGGAAATTTTGACAGTTAGACCAATTTCGGGACTGAAAATGTTGCGTTTCTATCTCATTCGTTTTTTTCTGCAACCACTGTCTCTCCTGACATTATGCGGTGTCGTTTTGTCAACGAGTTTGCATGCCCGGGAAGGCGAAGCTGACACGAACGATTCGTCACTGTTTTCGGCGATCCCGGTTGTCTCTCCCAATCCTCAGTGGAGAGCACCGCTCGTGGCCTATGTTGACGTAACGGCAACGAAGCCCGTCATCGCGTCGCTGGAAATCACAGACGGAAAGAGTTCATGGACAATTGAAGGGCCGAAAAAGTCGACACGCCAAATGCGCCTCATTGCACATAGTCTTCGCCCGGATCGCAAGCACGAAATCAAAGTTCGCTTGACAGATCCGGAGACAGGGCATTTTGAGATCAGCAAACCGCTCACCTATCAGACAATTCCGCTTCCCCGCAATTTCCCACCGATCAAAGTCACACATCTTCAGCCGGAGAAAATGGAGCCTGGGGTCTTATTGTTTCCGATCAATTTGTGGAGAGACGATACGAGTGTGATGGATTATGGTTATTTGATCGCCTTGAATCAGCAAGGGGAGATTGTCTGGTTCATGCGAACCGGGCATCGGACGGCGGATGTTCGATTGCTGAAAAACGGCAACATATTGTTTCAGCATGGCAATTACCGCTATGCGTTTGAAATCGATTTAGTCGGCAATCTTGTTCGTCAATGGCACACAGCCAGATTGACTGATGCACCGAATCCAAAGTCGATCGCGGTGGATATCGACACCATGCACCACGAAATTGCGCAGCATCCTAATGGGAATCTATTCACTCTCTCGACGGACCTCGTCAAGTTCGACAAGTTCCCCACCAGCGTGACGGACCCCGAAGCAGAATGGAAACCTGCACATGTTGTCTGTGATCAGCTGATTGAATTTGTTCCGTCAACAGGCGAAGTTGTAAGACGTGTCGAGCTGAAGGATTACCTGGACCAAACACGCTTCAGCTTTTTATCACGGGGTGGGTTCTGGAAACCGAAATACAACCATCTGATCAACGGCTACAGTCGAGACTGGTGTCACGCCAACGGATTGCTTCTCATTCCAGAGGAGGATGCAGTCATTATCTCGTTCCGGCATCTGGACTGTCTTGTGAAGTTTGATCTCAAACGCGAAGAGATTATCTGGATTCTGGGAACTCCTGACGGTTGGGGGGAGGAGTGGCAGAAATACCTTCTAAAACCGGTGGGCGACGATTTCGCGTGGCCGTACCACCAGCATGGTCCTCAACTGACACCGGACGGCAACATCCGGTTGTATGATAATGGAAACTATCGCACTCGTCCGTTCAATACACCGCTCAAAGGAAGTGAAAACCATAGCCGCGTCGTGGAATTCAAGATTGATGAAAAAGCAAAAACTGTCCAGCAACTCTGGGAGTACGACGGCTCACCGAATGAAATGTTCTTCTGTCCCTTCTACTGTGAAGCAGACCTGATGCCAGAGACCGGAAACTATCTCATTACGGATGGTGGACACGTCGAACTCGATGATGGGACGCCCTTCAACGAAGTCCCCGGGAAGCATCAGTGGGCCAGGATTTTCGAAATCACTGGCGACGAAAGTCATGAAAAAGTGTTCGAGGTGAAATGCGAAAGCCCGCTCACAAGCCCCTTCGGCTGGTCTATTTACCGCAGCATGAAATTGAAATCGCTCTCGGATATCAATGTTGAGGAGCAGATGATCCGCAAGCAACAGCCTTGAGCAACCTCTTCGCCACGGTAGAACGCGTTTCTCCTGTAAGCTCGATCGAGATGTTTATCTTCACCGAGGTCAAGATTAGTCCTTCGTTGATGGTTCGCTCTCTTTGGGCTTTGCTCGGCTGCTTTGGATCGCGTCGATCAACGATTTCGTGACGTCTGAAGCTTCCTTTGGTCCGGCGTCGATAAACAGATGGCCGTCGTCATGTTTTAATAAATAGACTTCCTTCCGATTGCGTACAATTTTCTCGATCTCTTCAGACAATTGTTTTGTTTCGACATCGCTGGAGACCGAGACAGTGTCGTTACGCACCCCACGTGAAACCGAAATCTGATCGGCAGTCGGAAGTTTAAGGACAGCCTCGATAGCCTCGACTGATTTTTCGATCAAGGTTGCGTTGCTGACGGTGTAAGAATCTTTTCCTCGCGTGATTTTCGCTCGCTGATCAGCGGGCGATTTCACTTCTATCGGTGTGTTGTTAGTAAAAGGGGATGAGGGAATCGAGCTTGGTGGGACAGAAGTTTCTTCAGGCTGTATTGGAGTGACCGGGATCGTGCGCTTTGGCGTTTCATGCGGCCTGAATGTTTTTTTCAAACCCTTTGGATTCTTGATTGCCACAAACAAATCGCCAGGAAGGATCTTTTCGTTCTCTTCTTCTTTGATGATGATACCACTCAACACTTCGTCGTCCTGCCTGTGGATTTTTGCGGAGCCAACTGGTCGTAATGTGAACCATTTTCGTTTTGATGGTTGTAAACGAAAAATGAAAACTGAACTCTTTTGGTAGTCCGATTCAGTAAATGGTGTCTCCTGCTTATGATTCTTCATGATCTTGAGGGCAATTGCATTTGTTATTTGCGGAATGGTCGCATGTTGTTGATGATGCGAAGCAGAAACGCTTCCAATGATATAAGTTTCTTCGTCTTCCAGGTCATAATTACCGCCCAACTTGGTGAATGCCTCCTTGATTCTTGGCTGCAATTCCTCGATTGAATACCGCGTTGCATCAGGAGTCGCTTCCGAAGCTGAGAGTGACCGACCTTCATTTGATGACTGACTTGCGAAAGATTCTGCGTCAGGTGCGATTGTCGGCTTCAAGGCGAGTTGGAGACGCTTGACATCATGTTCAGCTTGAATCGCTTTTGACTTTGCTTCTGTCACCTGTTGGAGAGAGGCGGCACCATTTAAGTATTGCTCCTGGATTCTTACAAGATCTTCTTTTACCAGCTTGTCAATCTGCTCGGCAAGTTCGAGATCGAGTCGAAGCATTTCATGTGATTTTGGGATTTCGAAGGATGATTTCGCTTGATCAGGTGTTTGATCGATGATTCCACGTTGAAGCGCGAGTTCTGCCCGCTTGTGTGCAATGGCAGCCTCGTTGACAGCCAACTCTTTATTGCTCAGTTCCTGAGATGACACGAGATTTCGCTCAACTGCATTTTTCACCTCTTTCAATGCTTGCTGTGCAGCTTCTAACTTTTGCTTCGCAGCCAAGACTTCAAGATGAAGAATTTCTTTCTCTAACTGCCTGGTTTCTGGAAGAGTGTTTGAGGGAGTAAAAGGATCGAAAACTGGAACCTGAGCGGATGGATTTTTGGGTGGTTGCGGCTTCACCGGTTGAAGCAACACTGTCCCGAACGCGTTTACGATTGGTGGTAGCTTGGTTGGCAGACCATCTTTCATTTCGAAAAAACGGCGAATCTGCTCTTCGTCGGTCTCTTTCTGAATTCGGCGAACCGCTCCATCGATGAAACCTGCATGAAAACCGGTCTCTTCATAGAGTGGAAGTTTGGGGAGTGGCTGGTCGGGGTCGTATTGTAAGTCTTCGGGTTTGGTCCAGGGAATTTTGAGATCGAGTTCAACCAGTGCGATGGTGTTCGCTGTACCGTCATGGACGTCGGAGTATTTCGAACCCGCCGGGTTGCCGAAAAGTGTCGAGTATTCTGGCTTCCCGACCTGCCTTTTCGATTCGGAGACAACGGCATAGAAAGCCGAATTTTGCGAGTCGCTCGGATCGAGTGCCGAGCGGTAAATGTCCGGCATTTTCGCCAGCAATTTCTTGTTCTGTTCACTGTCCCAAGGTTCGTCAATTCGATATTGGCGATATAGTTCGTCCTCACCCAGCCAAGGCAACAATTCGACCCTCCAACTAACTTTGGGAAACGGTTTGATTTTCCCCGGGCCATCGAAAATGACTTGTGTAGTGATGCTTTTTGAAGCTGGTGGAAAGTGCCCTTTCGCTGCGTGGTAGTTCAGCAAAGCCTGATTCAGTTTGGTCAGATTGTGCACCGATTGCTGGCGAGGTGTGACGACGAATTCTCCGTTGTTGGAACTTAAAAGAACTTCGACAGCACGAGTGGCATCGGTCTCGGTTGGTGCTTCTGGCGGTAGCCTTTTCCCAGCTTGTTCAGTTTCAGGTTGCTGTTGTGGTTGCATCGGCGGTACTGGAAGGATGGGCGTCGGTTCTCCCTGGGGAGTTGCCTCGACAACACTTAGTTTTTGCGTTTTGAGTTCTTCCAATCGTCGCTGCACGAGTTCTGCACGCCGCTTTTCTCGAAGTTCCAGTTTTGTCTCAATGGCAGCGAGACGGCGTTTCAAGTCGGTCACTTGATTCTTGAGAAGTTGTTGCTCAGCCTCCCAGAGTTCTTTGCTGAGTTGTTCAAGTTCGCCAGCAAGTCGTTTTGATTCTGGGCCGGCCTCAGTGGTTTGGGGCTGTGCGAAGTAGTCAGCTTGGGCATCGTGAACTTGTGCAACTAAACTTTGGTAGAGATTTTCTGGATGGTTCACAACGACCGGCTGGCGAATTCCAAGCTCCGATTCCTCTATGAAATCGCCATCGTTTCCAGGTTCTGATTTTCCAGCCTTGCGATGTTTTTGTTTCTCCATTCCGCTCAGTAGTTCTACAATCTCCCGTTTGCAACGATGGACGACTGAAGCTCTCCCACGCATTGAATATAATTCGTTGAAGATCGGTTCTTTGGACAACTCGCAATCCCGAAGGTATCCATGGAATTCTGCGGGTTTGATCTTCGAGTTGCGAAAATTCATCGGCAAGCGGATGTACAACTGAACGTCGGAGTGCGTTTTGACATCTGCCTGAATTGCCTTCACAAGTGCCTGAAGCTCTTTGTCGAAATCTTCTTCGACTACGATATCAGCATTGAAGACAACGCCGCGCACAGTGGTCTGAATATCGAGTTCGTCCTGAACTTCAGGAAAGTTCTCGTAGATTGCATTAGCGAGCGGGCCGACAACATTCTTCGGGACAGCGATGAGCCGATAAGAGGTCGATGTAGACGATTCAGTTCTTTGTTGGTCACGATGGCTATCCCATACGAACTCGGGGAAGGTCTCTGAAGTTTCTGAATAATTGATTTTGTTCGTGAAAACGGGAAACGGAGGCGGATCGTCGTTGCTCACTTTCTTTGCAGTGACAGGAGACGGTGCAGGCTCAACCTTTTCCGCTGGCTCAGACAGGGCTGACTGTTTGAGAAGTATGACAAAGATCATCGCCACCAAGCATATCGCATTGACCAAACGGAAATTGACATTCAAGCTTGATTTGAAAATCATTTAGTTTGTCCTTAATTCAGGTTCGAATGCCGGATTGAATTGGGGAGGATCAAGGAGTTGCAAGTTCGATTCCATGAGTTTGAGATCATCTTGCAGCGACTGAACATCGTCGAAGAGATCTTCGAGTTCACTGATTTCTTGATCGGTGAGCGGAGCTTGAACTGCGATTTCAACTGGCTCAGCTGTTCTGACAGGGGGACTATCGTCGGTTTCTGCGGGGGCGTAGGCAGACACGAGAGGTTCATTCTTTGACGTCACTGAAGGGGCGACTGTCTCAGTTTCGGAATGGTTTGCAGTGATTTCGTTTGGTTCGTGATTGAACCACAAGCTGCCGACGACAACACAAATCATGATGCCGGTCGCAAGTGAAGAAGTCACCCATTTCGGCCAGCGTCGTTTGTTCCACGCGTTCAACTCCGCTGGCAGCGGTTGCAGGTCTGGTTGTTGCAGGTGTGCCAGGCATTGTTCGAGAAGATTGGCCGCTTCTTCAGCAGAGTTAATTCGATCGTCTGGATTTTTACTTTGTAGCGAAGCAATCAATGTCGCCATCCAACTTGGGATGTCCGGATTGATTTCGCGGATTGGACGAGGTTGCGTGTCAGTGATTTTTCTGAGGATTCCGTAGCTGGTCTCTGCTCGAAAGGGTGGGCGTCCGGTGCAAAGCGTGTAGAGTACACTCCCCAGGCTGAACAGGTCACTTCGCTGATCGAGTCGCTCCCCGCGAGCCTGTTCGGGGGACATGTATTGAGGCGTTCCGGCGAGGACGCCCGACTTGGTCATACTCGCATCATCGGCGGCGCGAGCCAGGCCGAAGTCGGTGAGAATGATGCGGTCAACATCTTTCTCAAGCAGAATGTTGGCAGGCTTAACATCTCGATGAACAAGTCCCTGAGCATGTGCGGCTGCCAGGCCTCGACAGACCTGAAGTCCGATGCGTACGACCGCAGAGACCGGCAACGCTCCGTCGCGGTCAGACCGTTTTTGCAGCGATTCACCACCGATATACGGCATCACCAGAAACGGCAGGCCGTTCGCTTGAGAGACCCGGTGGATGGAAACAACATTTGGATGCACGACCGAAGCAGCCGACTGACCTTCTCGCGAGAAACGATTTCGAGCGGCTCCGGACGTTGCAAGATGAGGGGCCAAAACCTTGATCGCTACGAATCTGTTCAGTGCAGATTCGAATCCTTTCAGGACAACTCCCATACCGCCGCAGCCGATGACTCCGACGATTTCATATCCACCAAATCGACCGATCATTTCCGGGTAGTCAGTCGGTAGAAGTTGGTCCATCACACCGGCAATCGATCCACGAGGGATGGCGCCGTCGTCGGTCTCAATCGCTTCTCCATCCAGCGTGGCCTGTATTTCCAAATCGATCTCGTCAGCAATAAGAAAGTCCGAAGCGTCTCGCCACCAGTCTGGATCAGCGGCGTTTTGTTCAAGTTTTTTTTGACAAGACTCGCAGCGGTCAAGGTGTGAGTGAAACAGCTCTTCTTCATCGGGTTGCAGTACCTGCTTCAAAAACAGATTCAACATTTCGGGATTACAAGAAGATCGAATTTCCGGCATTATTCGTCCTCCTTTGTGAGTTGCGTTACGACTTCTCTCAAGCGTGACATGATTCGACTACGAGCCGCATAGAGCGCCCCGATGGAGATTCCCAGAGATTCGGAAACTGTTTGCGACTGCTGGTTTTCGACCGTTGTCAGCCAGAATGCACGCCAGCTTGTTTCGGTGAATTCATTTTGCACGATGCTGGCGGCGTGTCGAAAGGTCGCCCGGCGATACTCTTTTTCAAGTAACTCATCGAGGGAGTGGCTATCAGGAATATGGTTGACGCGGGCTTGGCTGGACGACGTTCCTCCCGTGGCTGCATCGGGGCGTTGTCGACTAAGTGCGTTGATCACTTCGTTGCGGGTGACGAGAAGAATCCAGGCGCGGAACGAGCCTTGTTTGCCGACTTCGTCCCACTCACGGACTTTGTGAGCTGTTTTCTGAAAGACTCTTTGCGAAAGGTCTTCCGCATCGGCGGGTTGAAGTCCTCGTCGGCGTGCAAAACGATACACCGCAGGGCGGTAGATCGATTCAAACTCTGCCCAAGCACCGTGGTCACGAGGATCGCGAACACGAATGAGTAAGCTGCGACGAGTCGTGGGCAGTTCCGTCACAGTCGCCGCTTTTTTAGCAGGGTCCACTCGATGTGCAGGCAAATTCGAAACCTTTCGATTCCTGCGCTGTCCGGGGTAGTGTCTACGTTTGTCAGTATCCACCACTTTAAACGTCAAGTCCATCTCGGCGTTGTCTTCTCACAGTAGGAGCACACATCAACGTAGAGAATTTGACACGAAAAATCTGAATTTACAAAAAAAAACGCCACGCACTTTCGTAAGTGCGTGGCGAATCGACTTTGTCTTTTGAGTCTGTTTTCGAAAACTGATTCGGTTTAGCGACCTCATCGAATTCATCAAACGAAGTCGCCCACTCCCCTACTCTTCGTCAGAACTTTTCGGTGCGAAACCTCGCCGCATAGTGTTTTCTGTAATGTTGACCGGGAGCATGAATTGTTGCAGGTAATCCGGGCCGCCCGCTTTCGAGCCGATCCCGGACATTCGGAAGCCGCCGAATGGATGGCGCTGGACAATCGCTCCTGTGATCTCGCGATTGAGATACAAGTTTCCGACGAGGAATTCTTCGCGAGCACGTTTCAAGTTCTTCGGGCTGCGAGAATAGACTCCCCCGGTGAGAGCATAGGCGGTGTTGTTGGCGAGCTTGAGAGCGTGATCCATGTCGCGTGCTTTCATGACGGAAAGCACAGGACCAAAAATTTCAGCTTGTGCCAAGCGGGAATCTTCTTCAAGAATGTTGAAAATCTGAGGCCCAATGAAGTAGCCGTCGTCGCGGTCAGACAGGTCAATCGAGACGATTGTCTCGCACTCTTCGGCTCCGAGTTCGATGTAATCATTGATGCGGTCGTATGCCTCTTGATCAATGACCGGGCCGAAATCAATTCCGGGATCATCCGCCGGTCCGATCACGAGGCTTTCGACGGCATTGACGAGTCGCTCGGTGAATTCATCGAAGATTGATTTCAAGACAATGACGCGGGAGCAGGCAGAGCATTTTTGACCAGCATAGCCAAAAGCGGAATTGACCACCCCCTGAACGGCGTCATCCAGATCGGCGTCGTCATCGACAATGATTGCGTTTTTGCCTCCCATTTCGGCAATCACTTTTTTCACGTTGAGTTGCGCCGGGACTGTTTCCGCTGCGAGTTTGTTGATTGACAGGCCAACTTCTTGTGAACCTGTAAAGACAACGAGATCAACGTCTGGGCTGCCAACGAGGACTGGCCCCAGTTCTTCTCCATTCCCAGGAAGAAAGTTGAGGACTCCAGTCGGCAATCCGGAATCGCGAGCGATTTCCATCAGCTTGGCTGCAACAATGGAGGACTGTTCTGCAGGTTTCATGACCACGGTATTCCCCGTCACCAAGGCTGCGACGGTCATTCCGGTCAGAATTGCGAGTGGGAAATTCCAGGGAGCGATGACCACGGCAACGCCTCGTGAGCGGTAGAACAAGCGGTTCTCTTCGCCCGGGTAATCACATGCTAACTCAGAGACGAGATCTCGCATCGCCAGAGAGTAGTAACGGCAGAAGTCGATCGCCTCGGAGACTTCGGCATCTGCCTCTTTCCAAGACTTGCCGCTTTCGTGAATCATCCAGGCTGCAAGCTCGAATCGTCGAGTCTGCATCCCTGAGGCGATTAATTCGAGATATTCCGCGCGATGGTCTGCAGGAATTTTTTGCCATTGAGGCCAGGCTCGCCTCGCAGTTTCGATCGCCTGTTCCGCCTGATCCCGGTTTGCAGAGGCGACGGTTCCGAGAACAGTCTCTTTTGACGATGGGGAACGGGAAATGATGTGCGAACGGCTATCCTGGGCTTTCCCGTCAATGTTCAACGGATAGTCGGCACCGAACAGAGCCTCAACATCTTTGAGGGCCTGCTTCATATCCTCGCGGTTCTCCGCGCGGCTGAAGTCGGTATTCGGTTCGTTTTCAAATCGTTGAACATGAAACAGGTTCGGACGATCTTCCGTTGACATTCCATTCTCCGTCAAAATTACCCGTCATCATCAGGGCAGAAAGTTCTCGCAGGCACTAAATACTCAGCAGCGTAAATACCAGGCTTGTGCGCGGAGTCCGGGCACAAGCGTACAATGTATTACGTGTGGAGCTTTAAAGTCGTAAGTTGTGCAGGATGTTGAGGTTTGAGCGTTCCGTCAAGGACACTTGGCAGAGTGATTGAAAAGTTCCGCGACTTTAAGAGAAAAACAACTTTCTGAACCATCAAGACTTTGTGAATCCTTGGGAAGACAAGATCTACCCCGCTACACTAAGGGTGTTCTTCTTCCAAAATCATCTTATCAATGAAATCAATGTCGACCAATCTGTGCTCTTGTGGATTTGTCGTCGAAAGGCCAGCAACATGTTCGACCTTCCTGCCATACAGCAAGCGTTACAGCAATTCGGTCTCGATGGCTGGTTGCTTTACGATTTCCGTGGAAGCAATCAGTTGGCGCGGCGAATCATGCAGCTTACCGATGATTCGATGGGATCGCGAAGATGTGCGTATGGAATCCCAGCTAAGGGAACGCCGGTTCGGATTGTTCATCGCATTGAGGATTCAGCATTGGATCACCTTCCGGGGGAAAAGCAGATCTATTTGCGTTGGCAGGAGTTTGAAGGAGCCCTGGAAAGTTTTCTGAATGGGAAAGATCGCGTGGCGATGGAGTACTCGGAAAAAAACGGAAACCCATATATTTCCCGCGTCGACGGGGGAACGATCGAGTTGGTCCGATCTTTTGGAACAGAAGTCGTCTCGTCCGGTGATTTGATTCAACTTTTCGAAGCCGTCTGGAGCGACGAGCAGTGGAAGATGCATCAGGAAGCATCTGTTCTCACGAACGCAGCGTTCGAACTTTCCTGGAAACTCATTGCGGACTCGGTGCGAAACGGCGAAGGTGTCGAAGAGAAGACTGTCTGTGATGCAATCATGGACCATTTTCACAGCAACGGAATGACAACCTATCATCCCCCGATCGTCGCTCGTGGGCCACATAGCGGATTGCCACACTATGAAACCGGAATGGGTCAGGAGACTCTGATTCGCAAAGATGATTTCGTGCTTATCGATCTCTGGGCAAAAATGGATCGCCCCAACAGCGTCTATAGCGACCTGACGCGGACTGGATTTGTCGGAGAAGAGGTCCCTCAGAATTACACAAAGATCTTTGAGATTGTCGCTGCGGCTCGGGATGCGGGGATTGAAAAAGTGAAAACTGCGATGGCAGCTGAAGAACCACTTCCGGGGGGGGATGTCGATGATGCCGTACGGAATGTGATTGAAAATGCGGGTTATGGAGAGTTCTTCGGGCACAGAACTGGCCACAGTATCGGTCAGGAAGTGCATGGAAACGGGGCTCATCTCGACAATCTGGAAACTCGCGAGGATCGGCAGATTCTTCCGCAGACATGTTTCTCAATCGAACCGGGGATCTATCTCGAAGAGTTTGGAATCCGCAGCGAAGTGGACGTTTTCGTTGATGCACAACGGCAAGTTCACGTCACCGGAGGACTCATTCAACAGGCGGTCATTCCAATTCTCAAAGAGTATTAGAACTGACTCGAAAGGCTGGATTTGTGCTCTAAAGCATCTTTCGAAAAGGTTTGCAGGATCTGCCTCGTGGCGAACGGCATTTTTACTAGAGAAATGCGTTCTTCACGAGCACACGGGTGGCAAACTGCTCTAAAGCACAGGAGGAAATGTCGATTCCACAAATTTCAGGGCTGGCGCGATTCTATTTTCAGTACTTGTCTTGGTTGTGATGTCACTTTCATGGCTTCTCATCACGAGCCTGGACGTCGTAGCCGAAATCGGATTTTTTTAGTCAATCAAAGAACCACACAATTCAATTCTCCTGCATATAAGTGGCGTCATATCTTACCTGTTTTACCTGAGCCGGAATCCTTCCGAAACGGTACACCTGCATAAACAGAACATCCGATAGGATAGTCAGCAGCGCTCTTTTGACAGGACGAGTTCAATAGAGCGTTGATGTGTGAAAACGGCGAATTCGTTTTCGGTTTGAGCGGAGGTCGCGTGAGTTGCTCTCACCAGCGATCATGGAATTCCAGGATGGAACTAGATCGATGCTTTTTCGAACATTAAACCTGCTCCCAGTTCTGTTGTTGACGACGCCTGTTTTACTAGCACCTGCGGTGTCATTGGCTCAGGTGGTTCCAGGGACAGGGACTCTTATCAATACAGATGATTTTGAGAAAGACGATTTTGAGTTCGAATTGAACTGGCCAAAAAGTAGCCGCGAAGAGGACAAAAACGTTCGGTATCCTTTAGGGAAATCGTCGAACGGAATGTGGTTCGAAAGCCCCAAACGGGGGATGCCAGATGTGCTCAAACGAGTGGAAACGCCAGCTGGTGGGATCGAAGGTAGTCTGGGTGCACTCTATATGCGTTCGCGAGACACTGGAATTCCAGGTCGTCCAGGCTTCAAACAGGCTCAAGACGATTTGATTATGTCTGCGAAGCCGATGACGCTCGGGTACTACCCGAATTACACTGTTCGAGTCTTTCTTCCCGATTGGGATCAATGGGAACAACGTCGTGGTGTCTCCTTTGGAATCCGAGCAGGAATGCAGGGACCGCAGGAAAAAGAAGTTGAAGGGGGCTTTGGACGACGTCTGTTTCGTCGATTGAATCGGACTGAAACAAAGATTGAACCTTACTATCCAGGATTCTTCATTCACTTTACGCCTAAAGATGATCCAACAAACAAGACTGGCGAGGCCTACGCGAACATTTTGATCCGTGCGAATCACTTGGGGCACGAAGTTCCAGGCCCAGTGATCAAGCAACCGGGCTGGTGGACCTTCGGGATGAGTGTCACCCCGGATGGCCGTTGTCACTACTATGCCAGCCCAGGTGTCGACGATCTCACTTCAAAAGACCATATCACGACGCAGTTTCCGTATCAGATTCAGGGAACGCACTTTAACACAATCTTCTTTAACGTCTGCTCTGCTGACGACGGGAAGTCATGGTCAACGCCATGGATTATTGACGATCCGAAAGTCTTCTACGCATCCGGAAGTCAGACGCAACAAGCTCGTCGATCCGGCTCAACGTTTCGTTAAGGAATCAAGATAAAAGAGAATTGGACCACGCTGCGAATCGTCGATTCGCAGCGTGGTCTTTTTTTATTCATCGAATGAAGTTGATTTGTGGGCGGAGTCGGTTTGCGTTCAGGTTCTGGATCGTGCTGAGTTGCATTTTTGTAAGAGAAATGAGTTCTTCACGGGGACTCGGTGGAGCAAACTGCTCGAAGTCGCTGGACCTGTCGCCATCTTTGTGTTGGTCAAAATTGATTGCGCAAGCATTCAATTTTGATACAAACTGCGGATAGAGACTTCGCTGCCTGTTCGATAGGATGCAGGTCAACGCTGTTTCTCAGAATCATCACTCCGCCTCTCAACCCGACTCACGCTTTGGATCATCATGAGTTCTTCAGAAGTATACCGCGAACATGGAATTATGTTTACGTACCCCAGTGGTTGGAGCCTGGAAGAGTCTGTTAGTGATGGAGACGATTTGACGATCTCGCTGACGGATGGGATTGCGTTTTGGACGCTGACTCTTATGTGGGAGCGTCCTCCGATCGAGCGAGTTCTTTCTGAAGCCAAAACGGCATTCGATGAAGAATATGACGAACTCGATGCACTTCCGGTGCAGGAGAAAATTTCACTCCGTGACTCCTCCGGGTACGACATCAGCTTTGTCTGTCTGGAGTTGATCAATCATGTGTATTTGAGGTGTTTTCGTACGGGACGCTTTACTGCGTTTATCATGTATCAGATGACCGACCACGAACAGAAGTACTACGAGCCCCTCTTCAAAGAAATCACAGAGAGCATCGATGCCGACCAGGATGGCGATGTTTTCATCGGGTAGTTTTGCGTCAAAGTACGTAATATAGAGCAGCTTGCTCTTACCGTGTGCCCGGTGAAGAACGCATTTCTCCAGTAAAAATGCTGTTCGCCAGGATGCAGAACCTGCAAGCCAATTCAGAAAGATTCTCTAGAACTGATTCTGAAACGTCAAATTGCTCTCTCAAACGTTGAGAAAAGCGGCGGAGTGGAAAAAAGACTGGCTTCTGCAGAAGAGGATTTCAACGCTCTTGTCAGAAATGTCGCTTAAGCAGGGCTTCTGCCAGAATGACAGAGCTGACGCGTGCAACCCCTTCTCAACCGCCAAAACGTGTCGCTTCTCGAATTGGAGAAGTGCCTAAAGTGCATTATATTAGCAGTTTACGCATCTTTTGAGATTGTGGCACGCCATTTGTATTAAGTTTCATCAAGCATACCGGCGGTACGTGCAATCATGTCATTCGTGAGGCAAAAGCACCCCGCATCCATATTTAAACTGTGTAGGAGTGGTCATTCATGGCGAAGAAGGCCAAAGCGTCTGGCGGAACGAAAATTGTTCCTCTCGGAGATAAAGTCGTTCTTAAGCGGCAGGAAGCTGAAGACACCACAGCTGGTGGAATCGTTCTCCCGGATTCTGCCAGAGACAAACCACAACGTGGCGAAGTTGTCGCCGTTGGCGATGGGCACACCAAAGACGATGGCAGTAAATTGCCATTGACTGTCAAAGAAGGTGATCGTGTGATTTTCAGTTCATACGCAGGCGATGAAATCAAAGTTGGCGATCAGGAGTATCTCCTGCTCCGCGAAGGTGACATCCTCGCAACGTATTAAGTCACTCTCCGGAAACCTTTGTGATGAAGGCTTTTCGGGTCAGTGTTCAATCTTCTGACAAAACCTGCAAAGTGATTTTCGAGAAATCGAATAAGAATGATTTCAGGGACACGGCGAAGTTTGTCAGTTTATTGAAATCATTGAGAGTTGTACCGTAGAAGAAAATTTACTCTCAGTGAAAAACGTTCAACCGTCAACGTAAAACATCCTTCGACGTTGCATTCGTCGAACTCCATACAACAACAATCAACTCAAAATATGAGGAGCCAAGACCATGGCTAAGATGATTGCCTTCGATCAGGAAGCTCAAGAAGCGATGCGACGCGGCGTGAGCAAACTCGCCAAAGCCGTTCGTGTTACTCTCGGCCCGAAAGGCCGAAACGTTATTCTCGAAAAAAGCTTCGGTTCTCCTACCGTCACCAAGGACGGTGTGACTGTCGCCCGTGAAGTTGAACTTCCCGATAAGTTCGAAGACATGGGAGCTCGCATGGTTCGCGAAGTTGCCAGTAAAACTTCCGACGTCGCTGGAGACGGAACGACAACTGCCACTATCATGGCAGAAGCGATCTACAACGAAGGTCTCAAAGCTGTCGTCGCTGGTGTCAGCCCGCTCGAAATGAAGCGAGGAATTGACAAAGCTGTCGAGCAGGTCACCGAGAAACTTCGCGAAATGGCAATTCCTTGCCGTGACAAAAAAGCGATTGCTCAAGTTGGAACTGTTGCCGCCAATGGCGATGCCACAATTGGAAAAATCCTGGCAGACGCCATGGAAGCTGTCGGTAAAGATGGTGTGATTACAGTTGAAGAAGGCAAATCCCTGACAACAGACTTCGAAGTTGTTGAAGGAATGCAGTTCGACCGCGGATATCTGTCACCTTACTTTGTGACTGATTCACAAACGATGGAATGTGTTCTCGAAGACGCTTACGTCCTCGTTCACGAAAAGAAAATCAGCAACATTAAAGACCTCGTTCCGATTCTGGAAAAGGTCGTTAACGCTGGCAAGCCACTCTTGATCATCGCTGAAGATCTTGAAGGGGAAGCACTTGCGACTCTCGTGATCAACAAGCTTCGCGGAACCTTCAAAATCGCTGCTGTCAAATCACCTGGTTATGGTGATCGACGCAAAGCGATGATGCAGGATATCGCCATCATGTGTGGCGGACAGGCGATCTTCGAAGATCTTGGCATCAAGCTCGACAACCTGCAGTTGTCAGATCTTGGTCGTGTCAAGAAAGTTGTCATCGACAAAGACAACACCACGCTCATCGAAGGAGCTGGAAAGACTGCCGATATCAAATCACGTATCGATCAAATTCGTCACGAGCTTGAAGCATCAAGCAGCGACTACGATCGTGAAAAACTCGAAGAACGAATCGCGAAACTCTCTGGCGGTGTGGCTCAGGTCAACGTTGGAGCAGCGACCGAATCGGAAATGAAAGAGAAAAAAGCTCGTGTTGAAGATGCACTGCACGCAACCCGTGCTGCTGTGGAAGAAGGAATTCTTCCAGGTGGTGGAGTTGCGTTGCTGCGGGCTTCGCTCAGCGTTGATCCTGGCAAACTGACCCACGATGAAGAAGTTGGTTACAACATCATTCGACGTGCCTGCCGCGCACCACTGACACAGATTTCCAACAACGCCGGCCAAGACGGCAGTGTGATCTGTGAGAAAGTTTCCGAACAAAAAGGAAACGAAGGCTACAACGCAGCGACTGACGTCTACGAAGACCTTGTGAAAGCAGGCGTAATCGATCCTGTCAAAGTGACACGAACCGCTCTGCAGAACTCTTCAAGTGTCGCCACTCTGTTGCTGACCAGCGATGCCCTCATCGCCGAGAAGCCTAAAGACGACGACAAAGGTCGAAGTCACGACGGCGACCTCTACTAAGGTCAACGTTGACTAGATCGCCCCGGGCCAGGGTGATTGATTGAAACCTAGAAGGCCCTGAGCGTAAATTACGCTCAGGGCCTTTTTTTGTGGCTACAGAATTGCCATTGATGCTTCGATGGTCCTTAGCTCTCGGCTGGTGTGAGAGGCGGTTCACGACCCGAATCCCTGTAGGCTGGTGACGATCAATTGGTTGAGATCAGACACATCCTGTTAACTCGCCAAAGCGAGGATTTTTAACGAGACCAGTCGTTGGATAGCTTCGAGGAAAGTTTCTCGTTCCTCTTTTGGAGTCTGTTTCAGTAGCGTTCGTAGTTTTTGTGGCCCTTGTTCGAGTTCCCGAATAATTTGCTCTGACTGTTCATCGATGACTGCGGTTCGAACAGAGCCCGCAGCTGGATAGAACAGTACGGTTGCCGGGATTGGGGACTCATCTTCGATGAAAGCGTGTGTGTCAAAAGTTGCCCAAACGTGCACCGGGTTCAAGTAGACAAGTTCCCCGAGATGCTGGGCAGAATGTTTTTGAAACGGCTGACTGTTGGAAAGCATTTCCTCATACCGTAAGTGGGCGATACGTTGTTTCAGTGCGACGAATTCGACAGCGTGTCGTGATTGCTGATTTACAATCATGTCTCGCTGCTGGTCTGTTAACTGGACTTTGCTTTCGAGCCATTCCAGAAAGCGTTCGCAATCCCGATTTGGTGTGTCTCTTCGATTGCGTTTTTCAACTTGTACGTACTTTTCGATCAGCTCGTCGAAACCACTCAATCCGTCTGCCAGTAAGGCACAGGCATCTTTCAACTCGTTGAGGCGCTTTGATTTCATTAAGGGGCGAAGGGCTTCAGCGGTGGGAGCTTGAATCGGCATGTTCGCACTTTCATGGGAATAAAGTCTGAGGGCTGTGGTCATGAACTTTCGTGTTTCTTGTCTCGGAGAAGCGTGCTTTCATGTGATGAATCACTCACTTCTACGAGGCTGAACACGAACATCTTTTCAAAGCTGGTCTGAGGCAAATTAATTTTTGTCGTCGTGTCCTGTGGTGTCGCAGCAGAGGTCATTGCTAAGTAGGGAGTTCGCAAAGACCCTGTGCGACACCGTTTCAAATGATTCTTGATTCTTGATTTTTGATTTGCTTCACTTGGTTTGCTTTGATTAGTAAAAGAGCCCCCCGCTCCCCCCGAAGTCGAGGGACTCTTGCGTCATCATTGGCAGCAAGTTGAAAATTCGACTTGCCGAAATGACGTTGCTTCGAATCAAAGTGCCAGCCTCTTCTCAGGAATGTCCCTCTTGCACTTCAAAGGGCTGGCTATCGTGATCGCCGAGCATTACTGCTTGACGTGAAATCTCTGAGAGTGAATCAAATGCAGCCTTGGTGCCACACTGAATCAGAACTTGAGAGAATGTCCCTAACTCTTCAGGTCGCGAGAGTTACGGCAATGCTAATCAGCAGAATCCGTCAAGTCGGGTGACATCACTCTTCAGACTTGAGGAGTCACTTTGACGACAGGTCTTGTTCGGTGGAGAAAACAATCAGAGTTGATGACTTGCAAATTCCCATGGGCCGCTTCGCTGAAAAAACCTGAACAAGTGGTCGAAATCGAGTCAGTTACACAATTTCAACAGGCTTGTTCGGGCTTTTTGGCGAAATTCTGCGGAGTACGATTGTCCCGATCCACAAGCACTCTTACATGTGAAGGCCGGAGGAAGTTATCGGATCAGGCTGTTGAGTTCCTGAAGGATTTCGTCGGTGACGGTAATGGTTCGTGCGTTCGCAGAGAAACCTCTTTGAGCAAGAATGAGTCGTGTGAACTCGACGGCGATATCGACGTTGGAGTTCTCAAGTTGCCCCGAAGCAATTCTCCCACGTCCGCCTGTTCCGGGTTGGCCTACGAAGGCATCGCCGCTGGCGATGGAGTCGGAGAAGAAATTATTTCCCTGAGCAGACAGTCCGTGAGGGTTTTTGAAAGTTGCTAATGCCATTTGTGCCAGTGGAAACCTCAGCCCATTGCTCCCGACACCTTCAATCAATCCGTTCCCTTCAACATTGATATCGACAAGGGTTCCGGTTGAGAAGCCATCTTGTGTCGTCGCGACAGACGATTCCCCCGGGATAGATGTCAGTCCACTGAGTGTGCCGGTCGACCCGAAGGTCATCTGCACCGCCTGTGGATCGGGTTGTCCGGTGAAATGGAAAACCAGTTGAGAGTCGGGGCCGGTCACACCGGATATTGAACCATCTGGGGCGAAAGTGATCCCTTCCACGGTCGCATCAATCAGGGAACCTTCCGCCGGATCGAGATCGGCAGTCATCGTCCAGGTGTTATCTGTTTGCTTTTTGAATTCGAGACTCACCAGGTGACCATCTCCACGTTCATCGAACACTTCGATCGCTCCGCGAACGGTGTCGCCAACAGAACCTTGCTGGCTCGTCAACACTTGAATGGCCGAGAAGTCAATCACACCTGTGTTGCCAGCATTCTCGGAGAGGTTCAAGCTGAGCATCGAAAGTCCTCCATCGATTGCTGTGACTTCAAGTTTTCCATTTACAGAGAGAGTCACATCAGCACCTGCGAAAGCGGAGTCTAATGCAGTGACAAACTGAGCGACGGTTGTTGTGGAGTCGACAGCAATTTGCGTGCTGATGCTGGAACCGTCTGCGTCGGTCCCCTGAACATTGATGAAGTCGCCTGTTTGGAATGGAGTCGTCACACTGTCGAGGTTGCTCAACAGCGTTCCCCCTGCGACTGGTAACCCTGATGTTGTCATCGCTGTTGATTCGAGAATTTGGCGAACCGATCCATTCGCTGCAGACGAAAGATTCCCAGAAACACTAGCGGTTTCTGTCGCACGCCCTGGGACGGTCGCTCCAAGGGGGATCTGAATACTGTTGTTTCCGGGTGTCTGGAATCCAGGGAGCACGGCACCTGTTTCACCGATGTTTCCAAACCGCTGAATATGGAATCCAGTTGAGGAATCGACCAGAAATCCGTTGTTATCAATGTTAAACACTCCAGCACGAGTGTAAAGCGGACCCCGTCCCGAGTTCGCGACAAAGAAGCCTTCACCATCAATCGCGAAGTCGAATCGAGACGCCGTTGTTTCCAGAATCCCCTGTCCAAAATCGATTCCGACCGAAGCGAGTTTACTTCCATTCCCGATTTGCGTTGCATTTGAGCCACTCACAGCCCCGACTCCTCCTCCACCGCCAGCTTTCACTGTCTCGTAAAAGACGTCCGAAAAATGAGCACGCCCCGTCTTGAATCCGACAGTGTTCAGGTTCGCAAGATTGTTCCCCACCACTTCGATCATGTGTTGATGTGATGCGAGACCAGAAACGCCGGTGAGAAGTGAGTTTGCCATGGAAGAGATCCTTTTGAAAATGTATTGCCAAGCACGCAGTTTGCGTCTTTGACGTATGAAGTCCGAATGGGGCGATGAATGCTGCTCTAAGCGGTATTGAATCTTTGTTTAATCGTGAGCAATCACTGCATCGACAGCTGAAAGCGGGATCTGTTGGTCATTGACAAGCAACATCATCTGGCCACCAATAACACGTGTTTCCTGAACTCGCCCCCGTGAAATTTCACCGGACGTCGCATCCTGGAATTCGATACTGTGCCCAATTAGTTCGGTCCCGCGACTCAGAGTTTGCAGCTTCAGGAAGTCTTCAAACTGCAGGTTGAGGTTCTCGACGCCCTCGACCACAGAAAACTGTGCTAACTGTTCAATGAATTGTTGTTGCCCGACCGGTTCCAGAGGGTCTTGATACTGGAGTTGTGTGACCATCAACTCGAGAAATTGTTGCTTGCCAAGTTCTGCGTTGAAGCCTGAGATCGCCATCGTTTCATCCTTGAAAGAGTCGTGAAGATTTACGCCATAAAGTCGTGTGGATTCGTGGACTGTGTTCTTGTTTGCACAGACGACGAGTTGGAGTTGATTCCCGAACGGCTCGGTTGATTGCCCAGCCAGTTTTCGTTTGTCTCCCAGTCATAAAATTGATCGGACCGTTGAAACTCTGAGCGATCACCAAGCTCCATGGAGAGTTCAGACTGCTCAGGCTGTTCAGATTGCAGCGACTCGGAAAGCTCTGTTTCGTGATGTTCCAGAAGTTGCTGAGTCGTCGGATCGATTGCCACAATACGCATCATGAGTCCTCCTTCGGTTTTCTTCAGCCGCACGAGAACTTCCCCCAGTTCTGGAGGGTCGAGGCGGACGGAGAAAGAAGAGTCGATTTTGCTCTGAGCAGCGGAGAGCTGAGCCATCGTCTCTGCGACAACTTTTTGGATCACTTTGCCTGCGACTGAAGTAGGATCGGTGATCGAACTGAAGCGGTTTTCATCGCCCCCAATCAATGAACTGTTTTCAAAGAATGATAAGTGCTGAGAGTCGCCCTGCTGTACTGGATTTAGGAGCTCATTGTTTGAGCTCTGCGGATGGTTTGCTTTGAGGTCGACTGGATTTGGTGAATCGGAGTTCAGTGAACTTGCTGCTGAGAAGTGTTCTCGCGATACAGAGAGACGATTTGTTTTCCCGGCATCTGTCGAGTCGACGAAAGCGGCTTCGGCCTCTGTTTCTTCAACTGTGTATTCACCCATGTATTGCGGTAACAGTTCAGCTTGGCTGGGAGCGAAGTTTTTATATTGACTCGCTTCTCCTGCGAGTGAGCTTTCTACCTGCGTTGCTTCTGTGATCAGAGGCGTTTTCGCCAGCAAGGGTGCTTTCGTAGGTTGTTCTTCCGTCAACGGAGAAGAGATCGTTTCGATTTGTCCCGCCGAGAGTTGGGCCTGTTCAGCAGGTTGAAGTGGACTCTCTCCAATGCCTTGCGGCCTCAGCACCACGGATTCAACAAGGAACATTTGTGCGAAGATCTCTTCGAAATCCGAGGGGGCTTCGAATGAGTGAACTGGTGTTGGAGCCGTTTGTGCTGGAATGGTTTTTGTCGATGCACGAGAAGTCGATGATGATTCGATTACGGTCGATTGGGGGGAGATCAATGGCAAGGTCATGCGGAATCGCTTCCCTGAAGAAGTACGGATCAGTCACCTCATCAGTTATTGCAGAATCCGTTCCACAACAGCCCTGACTGAACGTCATGTTCGCAAAGTCGCGACGTTACTCATGTTAGTGTCAAGGCTTAAGGTGGCTGGCGATTCTTGGACGCAGTTGCTGACTACACCCTTCCAGGAAGAATCTTCCGCTTGTGTCGGAAAGACCTTCTGGTTTTCTGCTCACTATTTAAGTGAGCGTTTCATTCGACTTGACCAGTTTCTGAACTCCTTGCTGTCGAGCAAAACCCGTCGGTGTGAGTGAAATCACTTCACGCGGCTCAATTCCAGCCCTGCCGACAATACCGATTGGAATGATTGAACGCGTTGCTCCGATATTCAGGGTATGCTCCAGTTTCCTGAACATATCGAACGAGTTTCCGTCTTGGCAGAAGTGTCTGAGCTTAGGCACCGCGTGATCAGTCACAATATCGCGAATGTCAATACTCCGGGATATCAGCGACTTGACGTCAGCTTTGATGAGCACCTTTTTAAAGCAAGGCGGCAAGGACAAGCGTCGGAGGGGGCGGCCCCGTCGATTGTTCAGGAGCCGGGGGAGATCACCAAGATGGATGGGAATAACGTCGACA
Organism: Thalassoglobus polymorphus; assembly: GCF_007744255.1. Classification (GTDB taxonomy): domain Bacteria; phylum Planctomycetota; class Planctomycetia; order Planctomycetales; family Planctomycetaceae; genus Thalassoglobus; species Thalassoglobus polymorphus. The sequence goes on from NZ_CP036267.1 coordinate 2,629,853, forward strand.
TCGATTCGGAGATCGGCCACCTCAACCAGAATTCGATGGTGTTTCAAATGTACTCGCAGATCCTTTCCACTCACTTGAATACAATGCGCCGAGCGCTCGGGCAGTAACTGGCTGGCACGTTAGTTTCTTCGCCGGTCTCTTCGTGAATGCTTTGTGTAACGCTTAATGAAAATAGAACGCCAGGGAGGGCGAGTAATGAAAATTGGAAACGTCTTTGCGTCTGCGGATATTTCAGCGACTGGTCTCAGGGCAGAGCGAATGCGAATGGAGGTCGCCGCTGGGAATATCGCAAATGCCAACGCGACTCGCAGCCCGGACGGTGGCCCTTATCGGCGACAGCAGGTTGTCTTCGAAACACAGTTGCAAAGTGCACTGGGCGGAATCGTTTCACAGGGGAGTCAAAATCAACTGGGGGGTGTTGGGATAGTCGGGATTGAGTCCGACCGCAGTCCATTTCCCAAGGTCTACAATCCGGGCCATCCTGATGCAGACGCCGATGGCTTCCTGCAGATGCCGAATGTCGCGCTCCCGATGGAGATGGTCGATTTGATGACCGCCAGTCGTTCGTATGAGGCGAACCTGAAGTCGCTGGAGGTTTTTCGCAGGATGGCAGAACAAACTCTGGAACTGATGAGAGGATAACTGAGATGAGCTTACAGCCTTTGAATGCAGCGGCAATCACATCAAGTGGAAAAAATCTCGGAGAGTTGCAGTCCTCAAGCTTTCGTTCGCAAGTTGGCGAATCGCAACAGGGATTGCCATTTGCGGAACTCGTGTCTGACATGATTCATGAGGTCGATGCTCAGCAGCAAGTTGTTGCAGAGGATGTGCAGAGGCTTGCAAGTGGAGAGATTGACAACCTGCAGCAGGTCGCGACGAATGTTGCCAAGGCCGATTTGTCGTTTCGTTTCCTTATGGAAATCCGAGACCGGCTCATCACCAGCTATCAGGAAGTGATGCGGATGCAGGTGTGAAAATTCACCGAACACCTTCTCCGGTCCGCTTGATGTTGACGTTCACCTGGCGATTGATTCCACACTCTGTTTCTTCAGTGTTCCATGAGAACTCTTCGTGGTACGGGGTTTTTCAAATTTGCGTTCCTGTTCTGTCTCGTGGTTCACTGCACTTTTACTGTTGAGAAACGTTCTGCAGGTGACACGGTCGAGCAAATTGTTGTCGTGCAGAATGCTGTCGAGCAGGCAATTCACCGGCTCAGCACTTCACTGAATACTGACTAAGAAAGATTCACCATGAGCTTCCTTTCGGAACTCGTTACACAGCTGAAAGCAATTTGGGGACGTTGGTCGCAAGGACAGCGAGTCACCATTTTGGCAAGTGTGGCATTGTCGATTCTCAGTCTAGTCGGCGTGGGCTACTGGGCGATGACTCCACAATTTGTTGTTCTCGCAGACCGATTATCTCCAACGCAAACTGCAGGCTACGTTAGCGCATTGGAATCTGCAGGGATTGCTTATCAGCTTAACTTCGCTGGCTCTTCCGTTTCGGTTCCTCAGTCTCAACATAGTCAGGCTCGCCTGGAAGTTCGCGATCTGATTGATGTCGAACTTAAAAGTGAGACTGACCTTTCTGGCAGTCTCTGGTCCGATCCGGCAATGAATCAAGTGCGGTTGCTCAGGCAACAGGAGGCACGGTTGGGGCGAACGATTCAGCAAATGAAGCCGGTAAAGATGGCGACCGTTCATTTGACTCAAGGGACGACGTCACCTTTTGTAAGAGATCAGCGCCCCACGAAAGCGAGTGTGACGTTGGAGCTCAAGCCGGGCGTCCCTTTTTCTGGTGGAGATACCGCAGCGATCGTCTCTCTGATCGCACACAGCGTTGAAGGACTGACGCAGGAGAATGTTACGATTCTCTCGACCGACGGTCGTTTACTGTCATCAGCTGGTGGTGTTGACGGTGAAGTGAGTGGGCAGCTCGAATACCGCACGATGTTGGAGTCGAATTTGGCCGCCAAGGCCGAGGCGCTGCTCATTCCACTGCTTGGAATTGGAAATGCGACTGTACGTGTGAGTGCCGAAATTGACTTCACTGAATCCGAGCGAACCCAGAAAACAATCGATCCCGATAGCAAAGCCAAAGTGCGTGAGGAACTCCGCACAGAGACCTTCACGGGCAACGATCCGCTTCCACTTGGACCGCCAGGGACATCTTCAAATGTGACTGTCCCGACGACTGCATCAGCTCGACAGGGGCAACGTGCGTCGGAAGATTTAATGACCGAATACATCAATGGAGAGACTACCGATTTGATCCGAGAGTTTCCCGGGAAAATCCAACGGCTCACGATTGCAGCCGTCGTCCAGATCCCGACAGACACTCCGGAAGAGACAGCGACTGCGAACGGTCTTGCGGCTGCGAATCCAAGTGTGAATCCAGGTGCATCCGCATCGACGAGTTCGCAAGTTACCAAGGCGGAGATTATATCAATCATTCAGAATGCCGTTGGGTATGATGAATTACGCGGAGATCAGATTGACGTTGTTGCAGCAAAGTTTGCAGCGGTCCCGATAGTGGAAACGCCGACTGGTTTCTTTGGGGGCATCACAAATTTTGTTCCGATCCTTAAAGCTGTTTCACTCGGCTTGGCTTCATTGGTTGCGTTGCTTTTAGGCATGTTGATTCTTCGACGGTTACAGCCTGTTGTTGTCGAGAAGCAGTCCTCGGATTTCCTTTCACCTGAAATCGTCGACCGCTTGAATGATTTGTCGGAACGAATGAAAGAGAACCCCGATGTCGTGACAACCGTTCTGGCTTCCTGGCTGAACACAAATGAAAACAAGTCTTCCGAAAATCAAGTGAACGAAAAACGTCGAGCTGCCTGACCTGTTCTGGATCCAGTCCGACGAACTCTGGAATCGCTGCTTTTCTCAACGTCAGAGGGTTGAGCGAGCAATTCAATTCTGCAACAGCAAGGTTTGAGCAGTGACAATAACTCTTCCATAACGGTGTTGAACACGACGCGGTACTCAACGAGATCACCTTACTTCACGCAAGCAAATTATTCTGTCATTCAGCATAAGAGACCATCATGCCAGCTGTTGCAGGAAACGAACGACGAGTTCTCACACTTTTACGTTTGTTGAACGACGACGCCCGAAATTCGGTGTTCGCGTCGTTGCCTGACGAAATTCGAACAGAGCTACAAAACAAAATCCGCACGGAAGCAGGACGTTTTCCATCTCAGAAACGGATTGAAGAGTTGATCGATGAATTTCAACGGCTCTTTCGACTCGCTGAAAAAATCCGTGGCCCCCAACTCAAAATGCATACTCCCGATGAAGACGACTCTGAAGTGGACGAAGAGATCTACTTGCTTACAGGCAAGTCGAATCGAGACCTTGAAAAGATGAATCTGTTCCAACTGGCTGCAGTTCTTGATGAGGAGAGTCCTCGGACGGTTGCCCTTCTATTACAGAATTTATCATCACCGCGTGTTGCAGATTTGTTGAAGCAGATTTCTCCTCAGCAGCGACAAGCGGTCGTCCTCGAGTTAGCTCGCAATCCACAAGCTCCGGAAGTCGTCTTTGAGAAGATCGCTGCCACGACGATCCAAAGAGCGACAAGTTATCCAACACAGAAAAAAGAACTCGTCGATCCAATCCTCCGGATGGCAGATGTCTTTCGTGAAATTGATAAAAACGATCGACGAGAGTTGATCGACTCGCTCCGTGAAGAGAATGAAGAAGTTGCGATGGAACTACAAAAAGCGATGTACCGATTTGAAGACTTACTCGATTTGGAAGATCGGCAGGTTCAAGAAGTCCTTGCCCAGATCGATTCGAATACTCTTCAAGAGGCATTGTTCGAGGCGGAATCAGAACTCGTCGAAAAGATCATGAGCAATCTATCAAGACGTGCGGCCAGTACGCTTCGGGAAGAGCTCGCTTATCAACGTCCGCTTTCTCCAACACAGCAGAAAGCGGCACGCGACAAGATCGCGCAGGCCATCGGGACAGCTGATGAGGAATTGGCATGACCCTACCACAACGGCATCAAGAACGAATTCGTTGGACTCAAAGGCCGACAGAAATTCGCATCAGGCAAAATGCCAGGAAGACTCTGCGGCGAGCTTCGGTCAAGCCCTATGCTCCTGAATCTCCTGCAAGTCCAGAAGTGGCCCTGAGAGCTGAAGTCGAAAGTCCTGCGAAACCAACAGTGCTCCAGCAAGATGAACGTGAGCAATTGGAATTGAAGCAGTGTCGGCAACTGTTGGAAGCGTTCGTTGAGCAAGTCTATGCGTATTCACAAACACGCGAGCAAACACTTTCGGAGATGCAGCAAGTCGCCATCGAACTCGCTGTCGCGGCGGCATCGCATCTGGTGTTCGAGGCCATTGAGGCAAACCAATTCGGAATTGAAGAATTGGTTGACTCTGCGGTGAAACAATTCGAGCAGGACGACCCGATCACTGTTCAGCTGAATCCCGCAGATTACGAACTGCTGATGTCTCGCATGAAAGATTTGGAATTCGATCAACTCGCAACAAACATCACATTTCAGACCAACTCCTCGTTCGAACGAGGATCTTGCGAGGTTCAGTCCTTCAAAAAACAGACTCTCAGGTCGAACATCTCGCAGCGGTTGGCAAACATTCGAAAACACTGGCTGGAAGAACTTGATGACTCTCAGATTGAACGTCGAAAAGCTGAAAATGCAGACGCAACGTTGCGACGTTTTCCAGACCGTCGGGAAACTGCATAGCGTGCGTGATCTCCTCACAGCCAATCTGACGATGGCGTTGGGGGAAATGTGCGAAATCGAAACCGGGTTCGGAGAAAAGGTCCAAGCAGAAGTGATCGCGGCTTATGAAAATCAATCTCAACTCATGACATTCCACCGTTCTCACGGGCTCGCTCCCGGGATGGACGTGGTGGCGCTCAATCGAGTTGTCCAGGTCCCGGTAGGATGGAATTTGTTAGGGAGGGTTCTCAATGGGTTGGGGCAGCCAATCGATGGTCGAGAACCATTGCAAGCGTTCAAACAAAGAATGACTGATTCTCCATCTCCACAGGCCCTTGAGCGTAAAAGAATCACACAGCCATTAGCGACTGGCCAACGAGTCATCGACGGAATGCTGACAATTGGGCGAGGTCAACGAATGGGATTGTTTGCGGGATCAGGTGTCGGAAAAAGTACCCTCTTGGGAGAAATCGCGAAATTTGCAGAATCGGATTCGAATGTCGCGGATCTGAATGTGATTGTGCTCGTTGGGGAACGTGGACGAGAGGTCCGTCCATTTCTTGAAGATTGTCTCGGTCACGAAGGGTTGAAACGGTCGGTCGTTGTGGTGGCGACTTCGGATGAAACGCCGCTGATGAAAATTCAGGCAGTCCGGACCGGACTCACTATTGCAGAAGAGTTTCGTGATCAGGGAGCTGATGTTTTGTTTTTTCTAGACAGCCTGACACGCTTCGCGACTGCACAAAAAGAGATCGGGCTCGCTCGCGGAGAAGCTCCCGGGCAACGCGGGTATCCGAGTTCAGTGTTGTCGACTCTCGCTGTCACGCTCGAACGTTTGGGGAACGGTCAAACAGGTTCAATTACCGGGTTGATCACAGTGCTGGTCGATGGCGATGATCTTGATGAACCGATTTCAGATGCTGCACGTTCGATTCTCGATGGTCACCTGGTTCTGGATCGCCTGTTGGCACAGAAAGGGTGCTTCCCCGCAGTCAATGTCCTCAAGAGTCTCAGCCGTCTGTTCCGTGAAGTGACGTCACCACAGCAACAAGTTGCAGCTCACAGCATTCGGGAATGTTTGGCGACATACGAAGAGGTTGCAGAACTGATTCAGGTCGGACTGTATCAACCTGGTACATCGGCCGCTGTAGACAATGCCATTCACAGGCTCCCCGCAATTCATAAGTTTCTGCATCAGCGAATCGGAGAAACCAGTCAGCTGAACCAGACTGCCCACGACATGGCTCACCTCGTCAACCTGTCCAGCGACAGCGGATCAACGTTAAAGAGTGCTGTGAATTGAATGTGTCGTTCAAATTGACAACGCACGCGGCTCAAAGATCCGCTTTGTTGGTGAATGTTCAAAATGAAGAAATCCTCCACAGCGAACTATGAAAAAATCCTGAAAGTCATCTCGCATCGGGTCCAATCGATGGCCATGGAACTTGTCGAGTTGGAAGCGAAAAGGCGTCAGTGTCAATTGCAAATATCCCAAATGGATACAGCGATCCAGGAGATTCAAACCAGTCTCTTGAATCCAGATCAACTGAGAAGATTCCGTACTAACGATGCAAGCAGTTCAGTCATGGGAGTTGTTCATGTCAATCGAAATGAATGTGATCGACTCTCCGAGCAAATTCAGGGGCTCAGCCAAAAGCGACTGGATCTTGAAGATGAAATCCAAGCTCTGAGGGCGCAATACAAACAAGAGTATGCCCGTGAACAAGCTCTACAAAAACTCCTCGACCGTCGACGCAGCGAATCTCGACTTGAGCGAATGAAGCGTGATCAACTTCAACTTGAAGAGAGCTCAGCCCAGAAAAACATTCGTTCGGCAGATGTCGAATTCGTCGATGCAAATTTGAAAAGTGATTGTCACTCAAGTGGCGAACAGTCAACTCAATACAAACGTTGAGTTGCTTACAAAGATTTATCCAGATCCAGTTCTGGAGATTTTGGATTCGTACTCGAACACTCATTCTCATCCTTGGAACGAAAGCACAAAGCTGTGAAATCTGTTGTCATTCTCACTCTTACGATTGCGGTCTTTGCAGGCAGCGTTTTCGGTTCACTGTGGTTGAAAACGAACTACCTGGCTGAGGCAAGCGACATCGAAGCGGATAGCCCTCCAGGAAGTGAAGGGAACGGAACTCAAGTGACAGGACGTGCTCCACAGGGAAGTGCGTCCAGGGATTCCGCAAAGGGGAACTTGTCGATTCGCCCTCAAGAACTTTCCGTGGAAGAGATGGTTCGGTTGGGGATGGACCTTAAACGTCGTGAGAAACGACTTAAGGATGATGCCGAAAAGCTCCGGCAGCAAGAAATTCATCAACAAATTGCCTTGGCTGACATCCAGCAAGAGCAAGGAGCGATTGAGGCACAACAAACGCAAGTGAAGAGTGAACTTGCCAAAGCGGAAATTTTGGTTGACCGCTTAATTCAAGCAAGGCAAGCGGTGATTGATGAGCGAACAGCCGCCGAGGAAAAACTCAAGAAGATGGAAGAAGTCCAAATCGAAGTCGATGAGCAACATACGACAAATACGAAAAAACTTGCTCAGTGGATTCAAAGTATGGACGAAGTCAAAGCGGCGGAGGTGCTGCGTGAAATGGCGAACGATGGAAAGATGCCCATTGCTGTGGAGATTCTCTCTCATCTAGAAGAACGGGAAGCGGCAAAAATCTTATCGAGTCTTGATGATGCCAAACTTGTTCAGGATTTGGTCAGCGAGTTTCGTAATCTGAAGTCACCTAAAGAGTCGAAACGAGCAAGACGGACGCTGCGTTAAATCAGTGAATTCAGTCGTTCAATCCCCTGCCCTGAAACATGTGCGAAGCGTTCAAAATTCTCAATGAGATGAGCGAAGGAATGTCATGGTCTCTTCTGAAGTCGTTTTGATTGGTCGTGATCTACTGCTGACAGCGCTGCTGCTGTCGCTTCCGGCTGTCGTAGTCAGTTTGTTGGTCGGGGGAGTCATCAGTGTGTTTCAGACTGTCACCAGTATTCAGGAACAAACGCTCACTTTTGCTCCGAGAATTGTTGCTGTCGCGTTGGTCCTGATGGGAACTCTTCCTTGGAGTTTGAAAGTTGCGATGGCGTTTACTTCCCGAATGATGCTCCGCATGATCGAAGCCACGCAATAACAGAACCAGCACAACAGTCGAAACGGAATTGTGAATGCGGTTGACTGGCGGGAGAGCCAGTACGAGGGATGAGGTGACTGAATGATTGAACTTGTTCTCGAAGCAACATTTCTGTTGTTCGTCCGCGTCTCTGCATTCGTGGCTTTTTTGCCGTTGTTTGGTGGAACCCGAGTTCCGAGGACCGTCAAGGTCGGCTTGGCTGTGACTCTTACCGTTGTGTGGTTCTCCCAATTCGTTCCAGGAATGACTCTTGCGATGTCTCAATATGGCGAGCGGTCCTGGTTGCTTTTTGCCTGGATGATCGGACGCGAAGCGACACTTGGAGCCGCGATGGGTTGGCTGATGGGAATGGTGTTCATTCCCATTCGAATTTCTGGAGCTTTCATTGCTCAGGAAATGGGGCTGACGATCGCGACACTGACATCCGCGTCTGGGGATGGGAGTAGCAACGTCCTCTCGGAAATCCTTGATGCTCTGGCCGTTTTGATCTTCTTTTCATTCGATGGGCACCATCTGTTTTTTCGCATTTTCGATGCCAGTTTTCAATTGTTTCCGGTGGGGCATCAGTGGGCTTCCGTGAGTGGAGAGTGGGTCATGAGAACCATCGCGGACACGACTGGGGTCGGTGTGAATCTGGCAGCTCCCGTGGTCATGCTGATGTTCGGGACGACAGTCAGTTTGCTTTTTATTATGCGGCAAACACCGCAGTTTAACCTGTTCAATTTTGGAATGCCTGTGCGGCTGTTGGCTGGGCTGCTTGCATTGTTCCTTTTTATTCCGGACCTCATTTTGCGCATGCCTGTTCTCGTTGAACGTTGGCTGATGCAGCTATCCTGAATCCAGATGATGATCCCCGAGCTTGACGATGTCTGAAACACAAGATCAAAACAAGACTGAAGAAGCGACTCCTCGCAAACGCGAACATGCGCGTGAGGAAGGTCAGGTCGTCTTTAGCCCTGATCTTTCAGCTGGTGTGATGTTGTGTACTGTCAGCCTGTTTGTGTTTTTGTTTTGGGAAGCCGCTCTGGATCTTTTTTCATTTCCGTTGACCGAAGCCTTCAGTGGGCTGCGGCTTCGTGAATGGGAGACGGTTGAAACAATTCTTGCTGGGAAGTGGTTGCTCTCCCGAATTCTGATTTGCTCTGGAGTCGTGTTCACATTGACAACCGGCACGGCACTGCTGGCATCGCAACTCCAGTCGGGGCCAACGATGACCTTTCAGCCTTTGGCTCCGAAGTGGGACAAAATCTCTCCAGCATCGGGGTGGAGTCGCTTACTGTCGCTGGACAGTCTGTTTCGCGGGGGACTATCAATCTTGAAACTTCTGAGCTCGATAGGAATAAGTCTTCTGTTGTTTTCGATTGCGATTCATGAGTTCCGTGCACAGACGGCAGGACTGACCTCGATGAACGGTGGAACTGGTCCAGGTGTGATTGGCGCAGGCCCAGCCGGACCAGTTCTTGTAGAGCAAGTTCTGATACACCGTCTCTTGCTTTCACTTTCAGGCATCACACTTCTCTGGGGCATCGTCGATTTTGCGATGCGGCGGTTTCGACATGAGCAGAAATTGAAGATGTCCAAACAGGAAGTCAAAGACGAGCAAAAAGAAGATCAGGTTGATCCTCAGATTCGCAACAAAATGAGACGCGCTCAGCAGGAAGCCGCCAAGCGTCGAACGTTGCAGGAAGTTCCTCAGGCGACAATGGTCATCACCAACCCAACACATTACGCGGTCGCCTTGAAATACCAGGCCGGAACGATGGGGGCCCCTGTGATTGTGGCCAAAGGAACCGATGCCTTCGCCAGGAGGATTGCGGAGATCGCCAGAGAAAACGGCGTTCCCGTTTTTGAGCGAAAACCTCTTACGCGAGCATTGTTTGCACTGGCTGATGTCGGCGATGAAATCCCCATGGAATACTACCGGGCGATTGCAGAACTCCTGGCACACGTTTACCGCATTAAAGGGAAGATGAGTGCTGCATCGTAGAGCATCTTTCGAATTGGCGTTCGAGTTCGAGAAGTATTCGAGTTCGACATGGGCAACACGACCGAGCAATTTGCTCAAAACATTGAAACAGAAATCATTCAAGACTGATAAAGGTGCGAAATGGATATCGCGACAATCATTGGCCTGCTGGCAGGCACAGCCCTGGTCCTGGGGTCGATTCTACTGGGCGGTTCGATATTGCCGTTCATCAACATTCCGTCACTGATGATTACTGTCGGCGGTTCCGTCTCAGCTCTGTTGATCAACTTTTCCTTAGCGAGAGTCTTAAGCGTTCTTTCAGTTCTGAAGAACTGCTTCTTTGTTAAGCTTCCAGATGCAAACGACGTCATCGAACAGTTCACCGAATATGCAAAGGTTGCCCGTCGAGACGGTTTGCTGGCGCTTGAGAAAAAACTGGATGAGATTGACGACCAGTTTTTGAAACGGGGACTCGAACTTGTGGTCGGTGGGAGTTCACGCGAAGAACTCGCTTCGATGATCGAGACAGAAATAGTCTATATCGAACATCGACACGAAAACGGCAAGAAAATTCTCGATTCAATGGCGGCAGCGGCTCCTGCCTTCGGGATGATTGGGACACTTATCGGCCTCGTCCAGATGTTGAGAACGCTTGACGACCCCAGTCAAATCGGTGTTGGCATGGCGACGGCATTGCTGACAACACTCTACGGCGCAGTGATTGCGAATTTGTTTTGCATCCCGTTAGCAGGGAAACTCGAAATGCGCAGCCAGCAGGAAATCATGATCCGGGAATTAATGATGTCCGGTCTGGGGTCGCTTGTCGATGGACACGCCCCACCGGTTGTGACTGAACGCCTGTGTGCGTTCCTCTCGACTTCAAGTCGACCTGAATCGTCAGTCCAGGCAGCCTGAGGTGCACGATGAGACGATCTAAAAAATCAGCCACCAAGAACGGCGAAATTCCACGTTGGTTTGTGACTTACAGCGACGTGATCACCCTGCTGATGACGTTCTTTATCTTGTTGCTCACTTTTTCGAGCAGCGAGCCCGAAGGGTTCGAACTCATGCAGGAATCGCTTTTCGGCTCTGGCGGGAGTGCGAGTAACGTCGGAGTGAAAGTCAAAGATGCGGAGAAGGAGACTCTTGTCGTTCGATTTAAACCTCCGTCGAGTCGCATGACTTCGCGAGGGAGCGAAATCCCTCCGATGTACACAGATCCTGTTACCGAAGCAGCATCGAAAGGGTTATCTGCTCTCGAAGAGAACAATGACCTGGCAAACTTCGAACGGTTCTCGCTCGATGTCTCAATTCATCTTTTCACAACTTTGAACGGGGAGCCGACCGAAGTTGCATTGCGTCAACTGAGTCTCTTGGCGAACCAAATGAAGCGGCTGCCTCTCGAACTGACAATGAGTGTAGATTCCCCTGAACATTTGACAAATGTTGCTCAACTTGCAGAGCTGTTGACCTCTCGATTTGACGTCCCGCCAGGTCGGATCGGGATTGCGATTGGTGATGCTCCTAAAGGGCTTCAATTGTCATTACGTCTTGAGCAGTAATTTTGACTGGAAATTTCTGGCGCACTTCTAATTTCTTCAACCAAATTCTTTCTTCAACCAAAACCGGAACGATGGCAACTCGCAAAAAGAGAGCGTCCGCTGGGCCAAACAACTCATATATGATTTCGTTTGGCGACACGATGACGGCCTTGCTGGCGTTTTTCATTGTGTTGAACTCACTTGCTTCAGAGCAGACTGGAGCCAACTTGTATTCAGGAACTGGCTCGTTTATCCAGGCGACCAATTCACTCGGGGTCCCCGGAATTTTTCCGTCTGGAAGAAGCCAACATTCAATTCAACTGAATCATTCCAGCCCACACTACCGAGTTGCTGATGAGACTGACGACGTCAAGACTGGCCATGGCCCGGATGAGGTCGCTGATCGACTGCATGTTCGTGATCGGGAACAGGACGACTTCGAACGAATGCTTAATGAACTCGAACGGCTGCATGCCGCCTCCACTTCTGAAGATGTTGCGGGGGAGGTTACGTTTGATCGTTACCAGCCTCTTCCCAAAACATCACAGCATCTTGACGAAGGACTCAAACAACTACTCGTGGAACTTCGTCCTTTCCTGAACCGGTCAGGATCAGAAGCGGAAATTCTCGTTTGGACACCAACTCCCTCTGTCTCTGCCTGGAAACGTTCGGCTCAAATTGCTTCGGAAATTCAAGCTCAGGCCGTTTCGTATTTACAGCTGAACAATCAAATGGCTTCGCGTCTGAAGAGTTCCAGCTGGCAGTGGAGTTCTCCTGACCTCGAACGTCCGGTCCTCTCTATCGTGATTCGAAGGACAGGTGATTCCCGATGAATCAGGAGAGCAACCGAACCTCCATGATCCGTGCATGAGAAAGTCCATTCGTTCCTGTCACTTCGATTCGTAACGAGTTCGTTTGAAATGAGGACTCGATCAGGTGTTTACGTAGACGTTGATAATTCCCCGTCACCAGAACCTCTGTCACCCATTCACCCTTTCTCTTTACTTTGATTTCGTAATCACTAACGGTCTCCGGTTGCGGGCGGCCCCAGATCATTTTTGAGGTGTATCCATCGTGGTGGCTGAGAGTGAGATGGCGATGAAGTCCTGTGTCGAACACCAGTTGTATTTCGGTGATGCAGACTGGCTGATCCCATTCGAACTGCAACCAGGCTGGAAGTCCTTTCTCAGGATCTGACATCCAGCGGTGCGACCCCGCATTCGCTCGTGAGGGTGGAGCTCCGCTGGGGCCATGAACTGAACGTGTTTGACCGGAGATGACATTGTTCGCCAGACCTTCCGGCAGCTCACTTGATGCCGTAATTGTGGCGGATTTTGCCAAGTCTTTTGGGGCACGATTTGTTTGACCAATCAGAAACGCATCGTCCTGATGCAATGTCTGCTGAATCGTATGGATCGCGGTTTGACTGTGAGCAAGGACATTTGGGGAAAGATTATGCTCCTGAGCAAATGCGGCAGCGGTCCCGACTCCTTGTCCAATTGCAGCACACGTTGCCATCACGCGGGTTGAAGAAAAACCGACGTGCGTGGCTGAGATATTTCGGCCAGCAAACATCAGGTTTTCGGTGTCCTGAGCAATGCAGCATCGTAATGGGATGTCATATAGATATGGGACTCGCGTTTGCGTGCAGGGAGCTTTCTCCGGGGCGTCGACACCTTCGGGGGGATGCAGATCGAGCGACCATCCGCCGTACGCGATGGCATCCGCGAACTGACGCGAGGAAAGAATGTCGGATTGAGTGAGAAGATGTTGTCCAATGAAGCGTCGGCTCTCTCGTTTTCCGGGGAGAAAGCCGATCCAGTCTAAAGCCCAATTGGCAGCTTCAAATGGATCATCATTGGACTTCGATTCAGCAGGACCGTTCTTAACGTGATCCCAGATTCCAAGTGCAATGGCGAGCAGCTCATCGCGAATCGTTTCGTTGTCTTTGATTGTATCGAGCGTCCCGCCCCACTCTGCCCACCAGTATCCATACTCATGAGTCGGCTCTTCCTCTCCCGGGACCGAGTACAACCGGAGTTTCAAATCTTGCTTTGAGAATTTCCTGGCCCACGTCGGCGCCCGATACGGCATCGGATTCGGATGTTTTCTGGCCTGCAACAAGATTGTTGATCCCAATCGCTGTGAATCCGCAACCTCAACCGCAAGTGATTCCGCATAGGCCTCCCGATCTTCCCGACCTTCCAGAAATGCGGCGCCCGCCTCAACGCCAAGTCGTCCGTCACCGGTGCAATCAATGAAGATCTCAGCTGCGATCTGAAAGCGGTCTTCGGTACTTTGCCGTTCTGCAATGGCATGCCTGATTCGATTGTCTTCGACCACGGCGCCTGTCACCGTTGTGTTGAGCATTAGAGTCAGGTTAGGCTCATTTCGGCACAAGTCGTACAGAATCAAATCAAAGATGGCGGCCGACCGTTGTGGATTGCGAACGCAGTTTTCCAGTCGGATTTCTTCAATGATTCCGCCCTCACGAGCTTCTGTTTCCAGTTCAGCTCCACGGTCAAAAGACCCTGTCCCATTTGCACCTACAACGTGCATACGGACTTCGCTGGAAGCATTTCCACCGAGAACGGATCGATCCTGACAGAGGATCACTTTGGCTCCATTGCGAGCAGCAGCGAGGGCGCAGGGAACTCCGGCTGGGCCTCCACCGGCGACAAGTATGTCGCAAGAAAGCGAATGATTTTGAAGCAACTGACTGACTTTCTAGAGCATCTTTCGAGTTGGTTTTCAGGTTCTGCCTCGTGGCGAACAGCAATTTCATTAGGGAAATGAGTTTTTCACGGGCACTCGGCAGAGCAAACTGCTCTATTTATCGACTTTTCGTACCGAGACGGCATTGTCGCTAAAGAGAAGGTCCTTGACCAGACTCTGTTCAGAAAGAGCCTGGCTTCGAAAGTAGTGTGAGTTTTCAGAGTTCATTGACACAAGGTTTAGTGATACCGAAAGCTTTACGGTATCACTTCACAAAAATTGAGGACAAGGAGCAGCTCCAGTCCAACGCCTCATTTGATCACCGCATCCGATAAGCCGCTCATTGGTTCGTTATGCGATGAGTTCCTCGATGACTGCACCATGATCAACAGCGGGGATTGGACGACCAGCGTGATTCAGGAAGTTCAGAGTTGGGTCGACCCCGAGTTGTCGCAAGATCGTGTGATGCAAATCTCCGGGACGAACAGGTCGTTCGGTCGGATGTTCGCCACGTTTGTTCGTCGCTCCAACAACGGTTCCCCCTTTGAGGCCTCCCCCTGCCATCAATACGGAAAGAGCATTGCCCCAGTGATCGCGTCCGGGTGTTCCTTTACTCATAGGAGCCCCGCCGTTTCCTCCATTGTTCATTTTCGGCGTACGACCAAATTCACCGCAGACAACGACCATTACTTTCTCATCAAGACCTCGTTCCTTGAGATCATTGAGTAAACCGCTGACTGCAAGATCCACTTTCGGAAGATAGGTTTCCATTCGAGCTTGATGATCCCAGTGAGAATCCCAGCCACCAAAGTGACACGTCACAATTGTCGAGCCAGCCTCGACAAGGCGGCGGGCTAAGAGCACGCTTTGGCCCCAACTGTTGCGGCCGTAACGATCTCTATTCTCAGGCGTCTCCTGCTGAATGTCGAATGCATCACGTGCCCGGGCTCCAGTAACGAGCTCGTACGCTTCCTGCTCAAATTGATCCGTCGTCTGCATCGCTTTCGACTTATCCATGAGCCGTCGCACTTCATCGAAGTGGACCGTCAATGATCGTCTCTCTGTAAGACGATCCAGGTTGAGCCCTTTTGCAAGATTCAGGTTCTGAACTTTGAAGTTGTCGTTATTGGGATCGCCAACCGTTTCGAAGGGATTGTTTTCAACGCCTAAATAATGCCCTCCAAAATAACCCGGACGAATACCGATACTCATCGAGTATGGGACTCCGACGAATGCTGGCATCCCGGCAACACGTGGACCGAGAACTTTCGTAGCGACGGCCCCAAAGAATGGGTACTTCTGAGCTTTCATGGCCCCGTTCACACCGCCGCGCCCCGTCAACATCCAGTGGCCCGCGGTGAAGTGGTCTCCGGCATTGTGATGGACCGATCGAACGAGCGAATAGCGATCCGCCAGTTTCGCTTGAAGTGGGAAGAGTTCCGTAATGTCGATTCCCGGAACATTTGTTGGGATGTGATTCCAGATCCCACGATACTCCGACGGAGCGTCCGGCTTGGGATCATAGGTGTCCATGTGACTCGGGCCACCATCCAGCCAGATGAGAATCAGCGAGGTCTCGGCCTGAGACGAACTCCCTGCCTGAGCCTTTGCTCGCAGGATGTCGCTCATCCCGAGCGATCCCATCCCTGCCATACCGATCTGCAAAAACGACCGGCGCGAAACCCCGTCGCAATACCGTCCAGTTGAACCCAATGATAGTCGAAACATGCTCTTCTCGGATTAGGATGAATGATCAGCGACAGTTTATGTGTCGGCGATGCCCGTCGTCAATATGAAGGCCAAAGTGATGACGAGCAGGTTTCGCTACTTCTTCTGAAATGCGCTCCCTCAAAGTCTAATGCAAACTCTCAGTCCAAGGTTCCCGGATTGAATTTCAGAGCTGATTACTCGTCGGTTTGGTATGCAGCACACTCTTTGATTCTACCATCGATCTCGTCGAGCAGTTCTTGATAGCCATCTCCCCCTACCCCGCCATACTCGGCCTGAAACTCTTGATCGCTCAAACCTTCAGGGAGATCTGCGCCGTCAGGAATATAGTCTGATTCCTGAAAACCAGAGTTGAGATGGTTTTGAAGTTCGATTGCGTTGGCTTTGGAGCTTGTTGCTTGGAAAGCGAACATGGTTCCCGCTCTGTCTGCAAGCAGGTCTCCGAAGGAAAATCCACTCCCACCGTTCGCGTCCAGTTCTTCCTTTAAAATGCCAATGTCCATACTGATTGAAGAATTCGACAACACCTGCAAAGCAGCACTTACGGTAAAGTGTTGAGTCCAGTCTTGGCGATCTCGCAATTTAATTTTGCGGAATTTCTTCAGTTGCTCGTTTGAAATGACCGGAACATTTTCTCCCAGGAACAATCGTAGTTTTCGATGTCCGAGCGCATAACCTAATGCCAGAATCGCAGCGCGGTTCTCCTTGACCGGATCTCCGTCCACCGATCTCTTTCTGGCTTCAGAAAAAACTTCCACAAAACAATCACCAAAAGTGAGTTGGGGGCGATTCTCGGACAAGCCTATCAACGTATTGACGTAAATGGTGATTGTCGGTTCGAGATCCTCGATCAGGCCAAACTCAAGCATTGCCTGACGCAGATTTTCTCGATTCACATTCAGCTGTGAGTAAGTCACCGTGGCGAGGCCATCGTCAATTTTAATTTTCTTGAGCGAATGCAAAAAACGATCTGCTGTGGGAGAGTTCCACTGATTATTGAAAAGAATCGGTCCACAGAATTTCAGGAAACCGGGAGGAATGCTGAGGTTCCCGATGACAAACGTCTTCGGACGATAACCGAGAACTCCCTGGTGAGTTGTCACTTCCCCTGCCGTCGTCAAGTTGAGGCGAGAAGAGGTGAACTGATTCTCCGGGAGTTGCAACGAAACTTGTAGCTCCGGGAGATTTTTCTTGAGGGTCAGTTTTTCTTGATGATCTCCGGGGAATACCGAAAGCCCCCAGCTGAGAAGTTGATTCAACTCAGTTTCGGTCAGGCTCAGCTTTCTGGTTTCTTCTGATTGCAACTTTCGAGGATCGTGCTCTTTAAATATTTTGACAAGATTCCGACGATCGTCGCTCGCCACTTTCGTCTCTGCAATTTCAAGCGGATTCCCAGAAAACGCAAGCTGAGCCATGAAGTAAGTGCCGCCGATGAAGACAACACCTATAAAACAGGTCTGGAACAGGAACCATCCTAGTAAACTCCGCGACCGCATCCATGTTGTGCCAAGCCAACTCCCACTCAGACTTGCGACGATCAGTGCAAGAACGACCACGAAAGAAGGAATCACAATCGGCAGCCTGTGCTTTCCGATCGTGAACAAAGTCGTCAAGCTAAAGGCGAGTATGAAAGCTGTGAACCAGGAGGCCAGAAAGCGAGGCCACGAGGTGACGAGAATTCCGGGAGAGAAAGCTGCCCCAATCAGAAATGAGAGAACCGTTAGAAGAGAGAGCTCAAGCAGACTGTTCGCTGCCGAGATGAAAATTGTCTTGAACGGATCTTTGGGAGCTTGATCGATCAGCGATGGGAGAATGCTCGCGGATTCCACTGCATTCCAATATGCCAGACAGGCGAGCGCGACGACTTCGACGATCAATAGGATGCGCACAAAACCACGCCAACGCAGAAAGCGGTCCTGCCTATGTTGGCTGCTCGCTGGGTCTTCAACTTCCTTGGTCGACATGTGCTGGTCTCTCACTGAAGTTTCGTCGGTCGTGAAAATGCAGGTTTCGACATTGATCTCTTTCGATAAAATGAATCGAGAATGAAGATCCAGAGTCACGAGGTATTTGATTTGAAATTCTGAGCGAAGAGCGATCTTAACACTTTTGGGAAGCTTGAGTCAGTTACGACCTTCATAGTGATCAGGGTAAGAACAGCTCGGTCGAGTTTTGCCTGCCATCCATTGAGCATTCATGTATGCACGATGACGTGAAATCAAAGCCAGTTCAAACTGCTGTCTCTATTTGACGGACCATGCAGCCTGTCTTAGAGCATCTTTCGAATAGGTTTGCAGGCTCTGCCTCGTGGCGAACAGCATTTTTACTAGAGCAATGCGTTCCTCACGGGCGCACGGTAGAGCAAACGGCTCTGGACACATTTTTCTTCATCCGTTAATGAATCAATGCAAATCGCAACGACCATAGGGATGAACGGATGGCCATTCTCAAGAATGCAGTCGTACTTCTATTACTGTTTAAGCTGACGGGTTGCACTCTCCTTGAGCATGGGCAGCAGGCCGGGGAAGCGAAGCCATATTCAGCCACACTTGAATGTGCAGAAGTTGCCTGGGACGTTGGTGCGATGAGGTACAAGAAATACTCCGATGAGTGCCCAGCTCTCATTGGATGGTTTTCTCTGTGTGGTCTACCACTTGTTGCCCTAGCAGATACTGCGGTTCTTCCGGTAAGAGCATTTCAGGCGAAACAGGCAGAAAAACAAGACTGCCTCTAAAAAATTGCTTCCCGAGACAGTCGCATTTTTACAAACTCTGAGTTGCTTCTAACGAGATCCACAGATTCGAGGTTGTAACAACTCATCAGATTCACAAGATTGCAGACTCTTGAATTACGATCAGTGGAGCATATTTGATGCGATTTCTTTGTGGAATCTTGAGCACAGTTTGGGCAATTTCAGCTTTGGGATGCTCTGCATTAATTGCAAACGCTGGAATCGATCTTGAGCAGATAGACACGCGGGAACTTATCGTTCAGGAATTTGGTCAGCCACTTTCTGTCCATTATACTGAAGACGGAACTATCGAGAGTTTCCATACGAGGCGAAAAATTGCGGAGCCTTTGAAAGCCGCGGGTTATTGCATGGAGTTCGGAATGCTGCTCGGAGTCTATGAACCTAAAAGTACTGCGGTCGAGGTAGGTCTATTCACCTGGAACTCTGTCATTGGTCGAGACTTTAGAATTCTATTTGACCAAAGCGGAAATGCCGTTCGATATGAACTCTACTTCGACGATGACGATCTTCCTGTTTCACAGCTTGAAACACAGAATGTGACAGACGAATAGAAATAAAGTTTTGAGTTGCATAAGCCGGACTTCAGTAATAACTGATCACGTGCGTGATCTTTCCTGATTCTGTAAATCGGTAAATACGGCCAGATGAAGAAACGGTGAAAATATCTTTTGCTTTGAAAGTTGACACAGCGAACTTCAGTCGCAATCATGTGTCCCGCCTGAGGGAGCATGTCACTTTCTTTCGACGTAACTCCTTCAGCAGAAGTCTCAACGGTCGGGTAGCTCAGTTGGTAGAGCACAGGATTGAAAATCCTGGTGTCGGCGGTTCAAACCCGCCCCCGACCACTTTTCAACTCCATGCTGCCAAATCGGTGGCATGGAGTTTTTTTGTTTCTTTCGAATTGCTTTGTGAGAGTTTGCAGCAAGAAACGCTCACGCCACTTCCATGGAATTTTTAATGAACATCGCGTGCTCTCTTGCGGATTTGAGCGAATCATCACAAAAAGCACTTTTTACAGATCTCGGCAATGCGAAGAGGCCTCGCAAAAGGCTGTTCTTAGAGTAGTCTGCTCTACCGAGTGCCCGTGAAGAACCCGTTTCTTTGAAAAAAATGCTGTTCGTCACGAGGCAGAAAGCTGAATTGAATTTTCGAACTCGCTTCATCCGAATCAGTCGACCTTCACCGGTGAGACGAAGTCGTCTGGCTTAATCGCGAGAAGTGAGCATTGCAGGCCGTAAAGCAGGCGTTCGGCGGTATTTCCGATAAGGAATCCAGGCACCCCTCCCCGTCCGATTGTTCCCATGACCAACAGGTCGGCATGATTTTCGACAACGACTTGTTCCACGACAGTATCTGCCGGGCCGCCCTGGACAACAATTTGTGTTCCTTGCTGAATTGTTCGATAGTCCGTCATTGAAAGCCGCTCGAAGACCTCTCTTTCTGCATCTGTTTGGATTTTGAGTCGGTACTTGTCGAGATCTTCTTCCGAGCATTCCGTTCGTATCATCGCCCCTTCGTGCGGGTAACTCACTGCGCTCACAATCAGAAGTCGTGCATCAATAAATTGTGCAGTGGAAACGGCTGTGTGCAGGACTTTTTCACCGACCGGCGAGAGATCATCAGCAGCCACGATTGTGGTCGCTGATTCTGGATCGACATCGGGACGAGTCACCCAAACGGGGCAAGGACACTTTCGCAACAACTTGACAGCAGTACTTCCGTAGAGCATCCGTGTCGTCGCAGACTTTTCGCGAGTTCCGACAATAATCAGGTCGAAGTCTTCACGAATGACTTCGCGAGTCAGTTCTTGCCAGCCCCGTCCATAGACAATTTTTGAGCTGACTTCGACGCCTGCACTGCGCCCTTTCTCGATGAATGTCTCGATTTGTTCGGAAATGAGTTTCTGATATTCTGTGCCGGCAGATGACTCAAGTTTATCCTTTGATGATGGTGCCGGTCCGCGCAGAACGGACATGAGCGTAAGCTTTGCCCCTGCCTTCTCAGCGAGCCACAACGATTTCTCAATTGCCCGACGTGTCGGGAGTGGAAGCTCTCCAGTCGTGCGGTGAAAATCAACGCCAACGAGTATGCGACTCAATGTATGCATGGGATCTTCCTCAACAGTTCAGTCAATTAGAGAAGCATCGCGAAATCAGTCCAAAGCATCTCCAGTGCTTGTGTTGCTTGCTAAGCTTGCATTCATAAGTACGGCAACTATTAGCAAGGTTCTAATCGCGTAGTCCAGCTTCCCGCATCAGTTTGTCAGTCGATTCGTAAGCTTCTCGAACCCATTCTTCGATTTTATCTGGCTCGGGCGAGTACTCCAGTTCAATCGAGACGGCCCCGTCAATTTTCAGGTTTTTAATTTCTTTCAGGTAAGGAAGAAAGTCCACGACCCCTTGTCCCGGTGGAAGGTCACCATGTTTTTTTCCGTCGCAATCTGAGATATGAACGTGGTGTGTTTTCCCTTGGAGTTTGGAGATTTCATCAGCTGCGACACCAGCCAGGTGCAGGTGAGAAATATCAATATTTGCCCCGACGACTTTATGATTCACTTCATCAATGAACTCAACCATCTTGTCGATGCTGTTAAGCATTGAGAGCGGGAACGGTTCGAGTTCGAGGGCAATCTTCACACCAAGGTCTTCAGCGTGGTTCGCCAGCTCCATACAACTTTCAATGCCCAGTTGCCATTGTTCCTCGGGGGGAATCACTTCCTGATTCCAGATGTACTCACCGAGAACCAGAAGCAGGTTGTCGGCCTGATATTCGTACACGAGATCGAGGAAAGACTTGCAGCGATCGATATGAAACTGCTGGACGCTTGGGTTAAAGTCGATTAACCCTGCCGCCACGCAGCAAACCGAACGAATCGGCAGTTCAACGCGGTCACATTCGTCTTTGATCAATCGCCGCTCACGAACATCGATATCAAGTGGGTCTGTGAAGATATCAATCGAATCAAATCCGATTTCCTTGGTTTTTTGAATTCCCCAAGTCGTTTCACGACCAGCTTGTGCCCAGGCAGAGTTGATGAGTCCGAGTTGCATCAGAAATCACTTGTTTATTGAGATTGGAGCCGTCTCACTGGTGGAGTCCGGGCAGGTTGATAACTAACATAACGCTTGACTCTGCGATGTCGAACCCATTCAGCTTTCAATCTGCAAACAGATGAAGAGAAGAGTCGACGAGAAGCTCAGCGATGTCTCGCGGGGAATTCTCTTTCTCTCAGAAAATGAGAGCATTTTCTCTGAAACCTGAAATCATTGAAGAGTGCTCCCTCAGTATTGAATTCTTATCCGCTGATCGCTAAACCCTCAATCAGGTTCGAAATTCAGACTGATCCTTCGTCGAGTCCGGCGAAATTCCAGAAATACCCCTTCTTTTACCTCAGGAGTCCTGACAGATGCCAGTCGCAACACCAAAACAGTATGCAGCGATGATCGATGCTGCTCAACAAGGTGATTACGCCTACCCGGCAGTCAACATCACATCTTTGACAACAATCAATGCTGCGTTGAAGGGATTTGCTGACAAAGGGTCCGATGGAATTATCCAAATGTCGACCGGTGGCGGAAAATTCGCATCGGGACTGAACGTTGGGGACGAAGTTCTCGGAAGCATCGTTTTGGCAGAAGCGATTCATCGTCTCGCTGAACGCTACGACATCCTCGTCGGGATTCACACAGACCACTGTCCGCCAACCGCTGTGGACAGCTTTCTGAAGCCGTTGATTCAGGCAACTGCCGATCGCCGAGCCGCAGGACAAGGGAACTTGTTCCAGTCGCATATGTTGGACGCATCGAACCTGCCACTCGAAGAAAACATGGCTCTCTCGAAAGACCTGCTCAAATTGTGTGTTGAGAACGAAATCATTCTCGAAATCGAAGCAGGAATCGTTGGCGGTGAAGAAGATGGGGCAGCTGGAGCCGACATGGAAAATGTTCCAGATGACAAACTCTACACCACTCCAGAAGATATGGTCGCTGTCCACGAAGCGCTCAGCGGCATCGGTCGTTTCCTCTTCGCAGCGACTTTCGGAAACGTTCATGGTCACTACAAGCCAGGGTCTGTCACTTTGCGACCAGACATCCTGAAGAGTGGACAGGAAGCAGTGATTGCCAAATACGGCAAAGAGGCAGCGTTCGATCTTGTCTTCCATGGCGGGTCCGGAACTCCTCGTCACGAGCTGGAAGAAACGCTCGCTTACGGTGTTGTGAAAATGAACATCGACACCGACACTCAATATGCATTCACACGACCAGTCGTCGGGCATATGTTTGAGAATTACGCTGGAGTTCTGAAAATCGACGGCGAAGTTGGGAACAAAAAAGTTTACGATCCTCGTTCGTACTTGAAAAAAGCTGAACAGGGTGTTGCCGATCGACTGGGGCAAGCCTGTGACGATTTACACTCAACCGGAAAGTCGATTTTTGGAAAAGTTTGAGTTGAATTAGAACCAGTCCGAAAACTTCTGGAATCACTGTTTTTCTCAACGTTTGAGGGAGCAGATTCAAGTTTCAGGATCGGTTCTAAACTTCACCGCGTTCAGTGAGCCGGTGTCCGAAATATGACAAACGCCCCTGTTTGCTTCTTGCATTCAGGGGCGTTTTTTTATTTTGTGATGCTCGCTGCTATCGTTGAGGTCTCTCTCGTTTTGCTGAACACTTGAAGTGTCTGCCTCGGCTAGTCACGATGTTAATGATGTGAATATATTCAGTCGTTCATTTTCACCGTTGCTAAATTCAAACGGAGTATTCCATGTTTCGCCGCTCAATGCTCGTCTCGATCTTGTCGCTCATTCTGTTGGGCGGTTGCGCGGGCAATTCACCGGAATCTGAATCGACGACCTCAACGGGCACAGCTGAAAAAGGATCGCGTGGCACAATTGGTTTTTCTGCACTCGATTTAAAGAACCCATTCTTCAAAATCATTGCAGATACATTAACTGAAGCAGCGGAAGCCGAAGGGTTCGAAGTGATCGTGACTGACGCTGAAAGCGACGTCAACAATCAGTCTAAGCAGGTCGACAACTTCATTACTCAGGAAGTCACTGCAATCGTTCTAAATCCCGCCAATCGAGAATCAATCGGAACTGCGATCAAACGTGCGAATGAAGCAGGCATCCCGGTTTTCACCTGTGATTTACAGTGTGCCGCTGAAGGGGCGAAAGTGACAGCTCACATCGGAACGGACAATTACTCAGGCGGTCGTCTTGCCGGTAAAGCGATGATTGAGGCACTTGGCGAAGCGGGCGGCAATGTTCTTGTGTTGCACTTTAAGCAAGCAAATTCCTGTGTTGAGCGTGTGGAAGGATTCAACGACGAAATCAACGAATACAACGCAAATCGAGAGTCAGGGAAAATCAATGTGGTCTCAGAACTCGAAGGAGGAGCAACACAAGACGTCAGCTTCAAAGCGACTCAAGATGGGATTCAGCAACACCCTAACCTGTCCGGAATCTTTGCAATCAATGATCCGTCAGCTTTGGGAGCTTATACCGCGCTGAGTCAGGCGAAGAAGACAGACCAGATCATCATCGTTGGGTTCGACGGACAGCTTGAAGGGAAGCAAGCGATTAAGGAGGGAAAAATATACGCCGACCCGATCCAGTTTCCGAAAAAAATGGCGACCGGAACTGTTGCGAATATCGTGAAGTATCTTGATGGCGAAGACTTCAATGCGGTTGAACTCATTCCGACCGAACTCTATCGAAAAGCAGACGCGATGAAAGACCCGGAGTTGCAATAGTCGACTGACAATAGTGAGACTCGTATCTCGAGCATCATGCCAGTTGTTCGGAAGAGAACGTGGCGGAAGTTTTTCAGCGAATGAAATCTCAAGTTGCGCCCTCTGGCGACCCGTCACTCATCAAGCGCATTCAAGAAGAGACCTCTTCCCATTTTAAGACGAACAATTAAACGACCAGTTTATGACTGACGACAATTCTCAACATGATGCCGAGCTGCTGCAGATGCGGGAGATTTCGAAATCATTCAGCTCTGTGCAGGTTCTGAATGATGTCAGCCTGAGCCTGAAACGTGGAGAAGTTCTCGCGCTTCTCGGAGAAAACGGGGCAGGCAAAAGCACGTTGATGAAAATTCTGTGCGGAATCCATCCCCCTTCGAAAGGCGTTGTTCTTGTTGATGGTCAGCCACTTCCTCCGGGCAATCCGCTTGCCGCACAACGTGCGGGGGTGAGTGTCATACATCAGGAATTCAACCTCATCCCTGCCCTGTCGGTTCGCGAAAACCTTTTTCTGGGGCAAGAGACTTCCATCTGGAAACGGTTACCAGCTCAACTTGAAAAAAGTCGTGCAGCGAAAATCTTCAAGAAACTCAAAGTCGATATTGACGCTGAGGAGCGTTGCGGCAACTTAACGGTCGCCGAGCAACAACTCGTGGAAATTGCCAAGGCCTTGCTTCTCGATTCCAAGCTTATTGTGATGGATGAGCCAACAGCAGCGTTGTCACCACAAGAAGTTGACGGTCTCTTTGAAGTGATTGGTGAATTGAAATCACAAGGGATTTCGATCATCTACATCAGCCATCGTCTGAATGAAATTTTTGCCGTTTGCGATCAGGTCACCGTACTTCGAGACGGGAATTACGTCGGCACACAGAAAACGTCTGAACTGACCAGAGATCGTCTCATCGAGATGATGGTCGGTCGAACGTTGGAGCAAGAGTTCCCAAAACGGGTGGCGGAGATTGGTGAGGAACGGCTTCAAGCAGACGGACTGTCGAGAGGGAGCAAAGTGAAAAATGTTTCTCTCTCGGTCAAACGTGGAGAAATTGTCGCGCTGACCGGTCTGATCGGGGCGGGGCGAACAGAAGTTGCTCGGCTTCTCTTCGGTGCGGATAAAAAAGAATCGGGAACAATGAGACTCGATGGTCAGCCGGTCAAAATTAACAACCCGCGACAAGCCATCGCTGCCGGAATTTGCCTACTTACTGAAGATCGTAAAGCACAAGGTCTGATCGTGAATCAGTCCGTACTACACAATTTCGGGCTTCCCAACCTTCGCAAGTTTTCAGGTTTCACCGGAATCGATCAGCGAGCTGAGCAAAACGCATTTGAATCGTATCAATCGCTCCTGCAAATCAAACTCGCGAACAGCAATCAAGCGGCCCGTACACTGTCGGGAGGAAATCAGCAGAAGGTTGTCCTGGCAAAATGGCTTGAACGAAATGCGGATGTCATCATTTTTGACGAACCGACACGAGGGATCGATGTCGGTGCAAAGTTTGAAATTTATCAACTGATGAATCAACTCACAGTTGTGGGGAAAGCGATTCTGATGATCACGAGCGAACTTCCTGAAGCGTTAGGGATGGCAGACCGGGTTTTGGTGATGCATGAAGGGAAATTGACCGGCGAAATCAATGATGTCGGCGCCGCGACTCAGGAACAGATCATGGATCTCGCGGTCCAATAAATGGTTGCGGAAAAATGCAACGGAATCGAATAAAATCATGATCAAACGGCTCCTCCATTCTGACTTCGTGACTCACTATGGCTCAGTGTTTGTCCTGCTTCTTCTGTGTGGGTACTACAGCTACGCCACGTATTCTGAACAGCATCCCATCACGCAAGCTGCCGGTACGGAACTTGGGAAACGAATTGCAAACGAGGTTGACGACGGAGGAGTCCTGATCGTCATACGTGAGACCACTGGCGATCAGGAATTTGCGACTGCAATTGAGAAAGAGCTGAAACGACTTGGCGTGACTGTGCTAGGAATCATTTCAGGAACACCGGCCGACTTGCGACAGCGAATAGAGCGACTCGGCGTCGAGAACAAGAAGCTGGACGTGATTGCAACGCATCAGCCAGGAACAGCTTTCGGTCCACTGCGGGAGCGTACACTCAACAAGCTCAAGGGAAAATATCCATCGCTGTCATCGGCTCAAGTCATCATTCCGAAGAGTTATTATTGGCCGACATTTCTGACCCGAGAAAATATCATCAATGTCATTAATCAGAATGCGGATGTTGCGATCATCGCGATTGGAATGACGATGGTCATCATTACTGCCGGAATCGATCTTTCTGTCGGCAGCCTGCTCGCCATCGCCGCAGTGATTACAGCGATTTCACTCGAGTCGTTCGGTGGAGCAAACGCATCGGTTGTGGTCATGATCGGCTGCGGACTTCTTGGGGTTCTTTCTTGTGCGGCGTGTGGACTTTTCAACGGTGTCATGGTGACCTGGTTTCGGGTCCCTGCTTTTATTGTCACACTGGCAACCCTGATGATCGCCCGTGGTCTCGCACTGATCCTCGCTGTCCGATACCAGTCCAGCTTGACTGGAGGCCGTACCGAGGGGACTCCGGAGTCGATTACGATTCAAGCTGAAGCCTTTTCCTGGCTGGGGAATGGGGAAGTCTTCGGGATCCCCAACCCGATTTTGTTGATGCTCGCCCTTTACTTCGTCGCCCATTACGTGATGAGCCAAACAGCCTTCGGGCGATACGTTTATGCGGTGGGTGGGAATCCAGAAGCAGCAAGGCTCTCTGGCGTTCCTGTGGTGGGAGTCTTGATTGCGGTGTACATCGTCTGTGCGACGATGGCAGGCATCGGTGGTGTTGTTGATGCGTCCCGATTTGAAGGAGGACGTCCAAATGCGGGTGACCTCTATGAACTGCAGGTCATCGCTGCTGTGGTTGTTGGAGGAACAAGTCTCGCCGGTGGGGAAGGAAAAATCTTCGGGACTTTGATCGGCGCAATGATTATTGCGGTCATCCAAAACGGTCTCAATATGGCTGGAGTAAAAAGCTATGAACAGAAAGTTGTCTTCGGAGGTTTGATCCTCGCAGCTGTCATTCTCGATCAACTCAAGAAACGCCGGTGATGTACAAGGAATGCTCAAGATCCTCTGTTGTCGACGAAGAATTTGAGCTAAGCCGATTGGGTGATCTCCCCAAATTTCGCACTCAACTGAGATTCACATTGAACTCTTCACCCGGTTACTTAATACTGAGACTTAATGCAAGTGTTTGTTGATGTGACGCGCCTGTCGGGGATTCGGTTTGAGGATCGATTTCTCGGCAAGGGATCGGTTCTTCATTGTTCACGAGATCAGTACGGTTGATGGCGAATGACAACTCATCGAAAAAGTGTGAGTACAGCTTCTCCCGGTCACCTGTCGAGGCGAAGGATGCTTGGCGCTTCTGCGGGGGCGGCGGGGCTTTCGCTGTCCTCTTTTCTGGCTGCCAAAGCGTCAGCTGGTTTGGCGAATGCGCCAGCGAAGTCTTGCGTCCTGATTTATTGCTGGGGCGGGATGAGCCACATTGATACCTGGGATATGAAACCGGATGCTGCGTCCGAAATTCGAGGGATCTTTTCCCCGATTTCAACAGCGACGCCAGGAATTGTTGTCAGTGAGCATTTACCTTGTCTCTCTCAACAGACTGAGAAGTTGGCGATCATTCGCTCGATTCATCATGACGACTCTGCTCACGGCCGTGGGATGTATTGGAACTTGACGGGGCATCGTCCTCCTCGCGCTGGCAATATCGCTCCTGAAAGTGGCGATTGGCCATCAATCGCTGCCATGGTCTCCAATTTTCGCTCTGCACCGAAAGGAGTTCCGAACTCAGTCCGCCTTCCTTATCCGATGGTCGATAATGGAACCTTGCAGGCTGGCGAATACGGTGGATTTCTGGGGACGAAGTTTGATCCGATTGTGATACGGACTCCAAGCGGTGAGGAGTTCGGCGGTGTCTCACGTGCGTTGGGATCACAAGTGCTGAAGTTGGGGGATGTTGATCTTCCTCGCCTTCAGGCCAGACGAGCTTTGCGGAAGAAGCTTGAGGATCAAGTGAGTCAGGCCAACGATTTTGTCGAGTTCGATCACTTTCGCGACCTTGCTCAGGAAATGCTGCTCAGTTCTGCAGTGAAAGAGGCCTATGACTTGGAACGCGAAGATCCCAAAGTTCGCGAGACCTACGGGCATCATATCGGAGGGCACAGCTTGTTACTCGCACGCCGACTCACCGAAGCAGGTGTGCCTATTGTTCAGGTCTGTTGTGCAGCTGGTGACTTGAACGGAGCCCAGGGAGATATGTGGGACACCCATGGAAACAACTTCAATCGATTAAAGGAGAAGCTGCTTCCCGTCTTTGATCAAGGAACGTCTGCATTGCTTTCTGATCTTGAGCAGCGTGGGACACTCTCTGAAACACTCGTTGTCGTACTCACAGATTTTGGACGGACACCCAAAATAAATGGGGCAGCCGGACGTGACCACTACCCGGGCGTCTATTCTGTTCTGCTCGCCGGCGGAGGAATTCAGGGTGGGCAAGTTTATGGATCAAGCGACGCTGTGGGAGCGCTCCCGCTCGACCAACCGTGCGGACCGCCAGATGTTCACGCGACGATCTTTCGACAGCTCGGAATTTCGCCAGACTCATTAATCCGAGATATGCTCAACCGACCATTTCCGATCTGCGACGGGACTCCGCTTCCATTGGCGTAGGAAGCAATCTGGTGTTGAGCTGCCGTGAAGGCTATTGAATACACCTCAGGAAGGTGGATCTTCGATCGCGAACATTAATCTGAAACGTGTTCTACACAGGCTCACGTAGAGCAGACTGCTTGAACAGGTCGATCGCTTCTGGGCTTTGGCGGACGTAATCTCACAGACCTGCAAGTTGTGTTTGGGCATCGCCAAATTCTGTTTCTTCAATTCCCATTCGATTCATTAGCGACAAGTAGAAACTGCACAGCTTTCGGTCACCGTCATCTTTGTCGCTGTAGTCGAGGACGCGTCCGGTATCGAGGGTCCCGCCGAGTCCACCGACAGTGAGCATCGGAAGCTTTGTGGAATCGTGTCTTGATCCGGACCACATGTTGTTAATGAATAACAGGCAACTGTGGTCAAGGACAGTCCCATCCCCTTCAGGCATCGAATCGAGTCGGCCAGCAAGGTAGGCAAGTTGGCTGCAATAGAAACGAGAGACTTTTTCCCAATCGTCAGAGAGATCGTCGTGAGATCCAGAGTGATGGGCTTTTCGAACATCCAGGAACGGATAGAACAGGCCTGAGATGTCACGACAAAGAAGCAGCGAAGCAATTCGCGTTTTATCAGTTTGAAATGCCAGAGCAACGATATCACACATCAACTTCATGTGTTCGCGGATGTCTTCCGGAAGTCCGTTATCGGGACGTTTCATTGTTACTAGCGATTCCCCTTTATTCTTTGCTCGGTCGGTTGCTTTATCTTGATCTTTACGGATACGTTCGATTCGCTTCTCAACTTCTCGAACACTGGTTAAATACTCATCGAGCTTCGTTTTGTCTTCAAAACTGGCTCGACGGCTCAGGCTGGCAGCTTCTGCTTTAACTCGGTCAAGGACACTTTTGTTTCGGCGTTGACCGTGGTTCTCGAACAGACTGTCGAAGGCGAGCGAGGGGTAAACTTCCATCGGGACTGGCGAAGTCGCATTTTGCCAGGAGATATGTGAACTGTACGCCATCGAGAAGTTTGTCTCGTGATAACCGGTGATCGGTTGTTCGCAGCCGAGGACTAAACTTGGTTGCGAAGTTTGCTCACCAAGGCGATTGGCGAGTAACTGATCAACGCTGATTCCGCCTCGAAGTTCCGCTCCCTTTTGAAGCGAGGCGCCAGAAAGAATGTTGCCGGTTTGCCCCGGATGAATACCGACACCGGTGGCATTCTTGTTGAAGAGGCCGGAGATGAAATTCATCTTCTGCTTATGCGGCTCCATCGGAGAGAGAGTTTTTCCCAGCTCCATCTCCGCGCCGGAGCCTTTCGCCCACCAGTGCTTTGCGTTAATTCCACAAGCCATGAACAGTGCGGCAAATCGTTTCGGGAATTCACCATTCTGGTCCAGCTTTGGAGTCGATTCTCCCCAGACTTGCAACGACTCCATCCACGGGAGTGCCATCGCGACTCCCGTCCCTTGTAACAAAATCCGTCGCGAAATTTTTCGATGTTGCTGATTCATGACCATGATTCATTTTAAGGTGATATGGTGACTCGACTTCTTAATGCAGTCTGCTTTTCCGTGTCTGCGAGAGACCGTACGCACGACCGGTTCTTTGGTGCGGTCGAATGCTCCCTAACGCAGTTTACGGCTCTCGAACGAGGAACTCTCCACCATGTTTGGTTAGGAACTGTGGGCTGGTAACAATTGTTTCGATGACCGGAGCAAGCCGGTAGTCATTCGTTTTGAGCTGTTCTTGCATTTTCACAATCAGGCCTTCATCCGACAAGGTGAGTCTTCTCCCAAGAGCGAAGGTGAGCAGCTTTCGGCAAAAATTCTCAATGAACTCTTGCTGCCGATACTGAGTTAAATACTGATGCAGCCCATTCACGCCCTCCCCTTTGAACCCGTTGGGGTAGACGACTTCCAACTCGACGGTTCGGCCATTGAAGTCTTGTTCGCGTTTTTCACCGACAGGCCCGAATCCTTCGAAAGCGAGGCCGATGGAGTCGATTTTGTCGTGACAACTGGCACAGCTTTTGTTGTCTCGATGTTTGGCGAGTAATTCACGGAGTGAGACGTTTTCGAGTTGGCTTTCGTCTTCCGGGAGTTCGGGAATGTTTGGTGGAGGTGGCGGAACGCGTTCTCCAAGAAGTCGGCTGACCACCCAGTTGCCACGTTTAACGGGGCTAGTTCTGAGACCGGGGGAGTTCTTTGTGAGAAAAACGGACATCGATAACAGGCCACCGCGACCATACTTCGTTGCATCCGGCAGGAAAGTCCACTCGTCTCCCTGAAATTCCAGGTCATCCATTCCGTAATGTTTTGCCAGCACCGGATTCACAAAAGTTGATTGTGAATCGAGCAGTTCTAACAGCGAACCGTCGTTTTTGATTAAGGAGAGAAACAGGTGAATCGGTTCTTCGAACATGGCAGCCCGGAGTTCGTTTGTAAATTCCGGATAACGATTCCGGTCGACGCTGTTGTGTTCTTCAAACCGGCGAATGTCGAGCCAATTCGCGAAGAATTCATAAGCAAGACCTTCGATCTTCTCATCCTTCAACATGCGTCGAACTTGTTGAGAAATGATCTTCGAATTCTCATGTGGGCCGACACTGCCGGTAAATGCCTCGATGAGTTTTTCATCTGGTGTCGATGACCAGAGAAAGTAACTGAGGCGACTGGCGAGTTCGGTTCCTGTTAATGGGCGTGTCCCCTCGCCGGTACTTGCCATATCCATGCGGAAAAGAAAGTGTGGGGACATCAGGATTGAAACTAATGTGTCACGGACGGCATCTTCGTGCGAGAGGTCTTCCTCTTCGCGAAGCATCTGATAAAACTGCGTCAGCTCGGCTCTTTCTGAATCTGAAAGCTTACGTCGCCACGCATGGTTGGCAAAAACAAGCAGATCATTCAGGTGTGCCGGTTCAGACTTGATTCGTTCAGATTCGACCCAGCGAATTTGCCGATTAATGTTCTCGAAATAATCTTCAATTGCCTTGAGCGGAACTTCGGTGCCTCCGTTCCTTATCGCTTTCTCCAGGTAGACTTCCGACAGTTTTTGAATCATTGCCTCGGATGCGGAGGCCTTGTTCTCTGGACGAGCGAAGTCGAATTGTGGCTCTCTCATGTAACGAGAGTCGGTACGCTCGAACCAGAGAAATCCCTCGTATTGTCGTTTCGGAGCAAATGCAACAAAATCGAGTTCTTGCCAGAGGCTGTCTAATTCCTGTTGCTGCTGCTCGCTCAACATCAACTCATAGAGCGGGGAGTCATCGCGAAAATATCCCATCATGCTATGGAAACCGGCACTGAGTAGGCGGCCTTTTTCCTGTTTGGCTTTAGGGACCCCCAAGTAATCTCGGCCACGTTCAGAAATATAAAACGCATCCGGAAAGAGAGAACAGAACTCTTTCAGTTTTTCGAGATGTTGCTGTTTCCGTTCGGGATCGCTCGGCAAGATGAGCTCTTTTGGTGTCCCTTTCGGGATCGTCTCACCTTCTTGAAACAGTGCGTTCTCGTTTAATTTTCTTCTGTGAGTGGCATATTGCTCGTTCTTCCAAAGCACAAATGGCTGTGCCCCTTTATGGACTTCACGAATTTCGAGGTTGTCGAATTTGAAAACCAGTTGCGAACGGATGTGAGTAATGTCGTCACGGATGGTTAGACATTCAGCACGTGCATCTTTTTCCTCAGCGTTCTGTGGGATCGCATGGAACTTTTTCTGAAGTGTTGCGACGGGGCCGATTTCCTCTTCGATATTTAATCGGTTCCAAAGAGTTTTTGCATACTTGGGGCTGAGGCCGGACTGTCTTGCGAAATCTTCGATGGAACTTCCGGCTTGTTGCTGGAACTTGTATTGCCAGCAAACGAAGAAATAGTCCGCGAGGTCTGTCGCTTGTGAATTGTAAAATGAAATAATTCGCTTCACACAATATTTATCACGATCTGTATCCGTAATGACTGGATGCGGGGCGAAGCTGAGCCCTGATGGGCTCAGGACTAAATGCTCAGAAACTTCCCGAGCTGCTTCCAGGTATTTTTTCAGAAGTGCAGGCGACATCGCCAACGACTCACCAGAATTGTCGAACCCGGCTTCATTTGCAGGGTCGACTGGAAAGGATCGTGTCGGTTGAATGTCGACACTCGTAATGTCGCGAATAGAATTATTGTACTCCGAGTTGCTTAATCGGCGGGCCAAAACAACTCCGGGGTCTCCGGCGTTTTGACTCGCGTCGAATGTGCGGAGAGCGTGAATCCAGTCAACGATTTCTTTTGTTTGTTCTTGTGAAGGAGCGGGCTCTGAATCCTCGGGGGGCATTTCGCCTGCTTCGAGTCGTGTCAAAACGATTTCCCAAAGTCCGTGAGCGCTCGAAACATCTTGCGTGGACTTGAAGAGGCTCAAGTCAAGCTTGGCTTCCTGGAGATCCGCTCCATGGCAATCCATGCAGAACGACTTCAGGTAGGGGGCAACTTTTTCGTCGAATTTTTTGTGCAAAGCGACGCGAGTCTGTTCTTCATCAGCGAGGGAGAGTTGAGCACAAAACAGTCCTGCAAAGACGATCAGCAGTGACCGGGAGAGTGGAATTGAAGAAAAGTCGAATGAGAGTGCAGACATAAGAATCGCTAACAATGCTTTGAGGAATCGTTGACGTTCTCTGGAAGGTCAGCCACTTCTCCCAGATTCTGTGAAGGCTGGTCAGTCTCAGACAGGAAGGCTCACAAGGTCCGTCGGTGGGGTAGATAGTATAAACGGTAAATGAGAGGGATGCGATGAAGAAATTCCATTTCCGTCAGTCTTAACTTAGTCTTCATTCAGTCTTCCGGGACTGAGTCAGCATCGAGAACTGCGAGGTATGGCTGTCGAAAAAAATATGAAAGGCTGAATCGTAATGGAACAAGCAGCGCCAGGAATAACGGAAACAGTAACCCGAGCGAGCTCTCTTTCACCGTCCACAACACAATTAGACAGACCAGTTGAATGGCTGTGTATGCGTGAACGCTCCATAACGGAACGCGGCGAATGAAGTGTGTCGCGGGGTACAACGATGGTTCCATCAGCCATAAGCTAATCCGTTCGAAGAACTGATTTCCTCGAATGGAGACGAAACCCATGAACAGAAAGAGACCGTATAAGACCGCCATCGGAACAGTTTTCAGTAACGGCAGTAACAGCAGCGACGCACCGATCAGCAAGTGGATTGCCAAACCGGTGACACGGGTCTCACGAACTCTCAGGATGCGATCTCTCCGGTCTCCGCTTCTGGTGACGACTTCTTCTGTTGTCGCAAGGCTGCGGACATGATTGAGTGAGCGAACCGTCGCAGCGACAACCCACGGTAAGCCAAACATGGAACATAATCCGACCATGCCACCGACGAGCGCTAAGTCCAGGTGGTACCCGCCTCCTTTCTTCAGCTGATGGTCAGCACAATTCACTAACCGGGCAGTGATATTCTGGTCGACGTAAATCAGAATCGCAGCTAATACCGCAGGAGCCAACGCAGCCCAGCGAACCCACACTGGAGCTGCAAAGGGATCGACGAACCACGCCCGTCCCGAAGTTGTTCCGAGCTGGTCTGGGGCAGGCAACACGGGGAGGTCGACTTCATGCAATCGAAAGGCTACGAGTGTCATCACTGCCAGTGCGATCGTGGGCCCGAAGTCTGCAAGAAACTCTCTCATCCAGGGAAGCATGTAACGGCTGCGACGCGACCCTTGAAGTGTGATCGCAATGTAAAACGTACCGAGAGCCAGAAGGAGTGAAAGCAAAGCAGTATCATGATGTTGATGGGCATCAAGATCCTTGAAGATGATGATCAACGCTTTGATGGCATTGTAAATGTATATGACTGAAATGAGCGCGGAGAAAATCTCATTCGTAAAGCGGGTGAAGTACCGCATTAAAAAGCTGGCGTCGATCACTGCCAGAAGAATCGTCATCAATGCCGTCCAGATTCCGACCCAGGCATACGCGGGCAGAAAATCAATTTGCATGTCGCGGCATAAGTTGTAGAGAATCGCCGTGAAGACCAGAAGTGGACCGGTTCCCCCTAAAATATTGAGAGGTTGAGCCGAAAAGAGAGCATAAATCACCCCGCACATTGCAGTCGCCACGATCATCTCGACGGCACCAATGTCGCCATTTGTTTCGATGGACATCACCCCGCCAAAAGTGACGGTGGGAGCAAGGCAAGCAAAAAAGAGGAACAGTGTTGACGCAACAGCTTTGGGGTGCAGGCCGTCGGTAAAGTCGCTCCAATAATTGGGGAGTCGACGTTTCACATCCTGAATCAGTCCGCCAGGGATTTTTCCAGTGTATTCGAGTCCGTCATCTTTGTTTGACGTTGCGATTGGCAGAGACGGTTTCGAACGTTGGACGGCTCTTTCAAAAGCGTAGAGCAAAGATTGATACTCTTTCGCTTCGCCCAGGTCGTATCGAAATTCATCATCCGACATCAGTCTGGCGATGAGTGCCAGAGTGTCCAGGTGCCCGGGGATTGCAGATGTTGGCCCGAGCAGGAAGAAAAGATATCGAGTAGCAATTCGGTCGGGAGCACCCATGTTGAGTGGGTGCTTGAGGCGTACGAAGACCACGATTTGCTCGATCATCGAATCGAGATAGCAGTGTGGAACTCCGACTGCATGACCGATGGCTGTCGATGAAGCCTCTTCTCGGTGACTGAGTTCAGAGACGATCTCGTCATACGCCCCCGGAGCAACCATCTTCTGGTCCACCAAGTGCTGAACCGTTTGCTCAAATACAGAGTCAATGCTCGTTGCGTCCAGATCCAAAAGGCAGGCATCTGCATTCGAGAACGTTTTTTGAAGCACTCTCATTCGCAGTGGCCTGATACGGTACTGTCGGGCAATTGGGGAATCCGGAGGATCAGAACCGTAACGAAATCAAAACGATTTGACAAATTCTATAGCTTTTTTTTCGAAATAGACTCCATGTTCACTCTTGTGGCTAGCAACCGACGAAACCATCGCTCTGGCAATACCTGTACGTGGGCTTGAAATCCCTGCGAATCAAAACGGTCTTAGAGGCATTGTTAGCGAATCTTAATGTTCGCCTCTTGTGATACGAATGACTTCATCGATTGTGGTGCTGCCATCGATCATCCGTTGATAGCCAGATTGGCGGAGTGTAAGCATGCCGTGGGCCAGGCCATAGTCTCGGATAACGCCAGCGCTGACACCATCAATACACAATTTTTTAATCTCTGGATCGTTGCGGAGAAGTTCATACACTCCCATCCGTCCGGTGTATCCGATGTCGCGGCAGTCTCTGCACCCAACTGGCTTGTAAAGCGTTTCAATATTCGGCTCAGGAAAGTCAGGAGGGAGGTCGTTTGGATCAGGTCTATATGCCACTTTGCATCGCTCACACAATTTTCGCACGAGTCGTTGGGCAAGAATTCCTTCGACGGTACTCGCTACCAGATACGGTTCAACACCCATATCAACGAGCCGAGTAAAAGCACTTGGAGCGTCATTTGTGTGGAGCGTACTGAAAACCAAGTGACCAGTCAGTGACGCCTGAATCGCGCTTGTGGCGGTTTCACCGTCTCGAATTTCACCAATGAGGACCACATCGGGGTCGTGACGGAGGATACTTCGCAGGCCGGCAGCAAACGTAAGTCCAATTTTGGAGTGGACCTGAATTTGGCTGATACCGTTGAGGTGATACTCCACAGGATCTTCTACCGTGATAATCTTTGTCGCTGGGCTTTTGATTTCGTTAAGCCCACTGTAAAGCGTGGTCGTTTTTCCGCTTCCAGTTGGGCCAGTAACTAGAACAATTCCGTGCGGCATTGAGATGAGATCGGTGAATTCCTCATAGACATTTTGAGGCATACCAACGCCGCGCAGGTTGAAGACCATACGCTGTTTGTCGAGTAGACGCATGACGATGCCTTCACCATGAAGCATCGGGATGATAGAAACACGAACGTCGATTTCGCGCCCCTGCACCCGCATGTTAATGCGACCGTCTTGAGGGAGTCGCTTTTCTGCGATGTTCAACCGTGACATGATCTTCAAACGCGTCACGATCGCAGATGCAAAGTGATTGATTTCCGGAGGGACAGGTTCAATTCGTAAAATCCCATCGACACGAAAGCGGATGACAAGTCCGTTTTCCTGAGGTTCGAGATGAACATCACTCGCACGCTGTTCAAGGGCTTCGACAAGCAGTTCGTTGACAAGACGAATGACCGAAGGAGCCTGAGCTGATTCGGCGAGTTCTCCCATTCCTTCGGGGATTGCTTCGAGTAAATCAATCTCGTCTTCTGCCCGCTGCGCGACCATCTGATTGATCGTATCGCCGCCGACACCGAGATTACGTTTGATTAAGTCAAGGATTTCGTCGCGACACGCCAGAACCGGCTCGATGCGACAGCCTCCAAGCGTGCTCAGTTCATCAATCGATTCAAGGTTGAATGGATCGCTGATCGCAACTTGAACATGTCCGTTTTGGCGAGCGAGTGGAATCGCCTCATGTCGGAAAATTGCAGTTGTTGGAAACTTGTCGAGCAACTCGCGGTCGAGCTCGAATTCTTTCAGGTTTTTGAATTCCATCCCCAACTCGGCGGCGAAGAGTTGGAGAGTCTCGTCTTCGCGAATCACTCCCATTTCGATCAATGCACGATCGATCCGTTTTCCGGATTTCTCTTCGCGGGCCATTTCGAGCTGTTGCTCGTTAACCAAAGCGCGTTCCAGAAGTAGCGAACCAATATTCATGTTGGCAGAGTCGAGTGTTGAAGGACCAGGGTCAAGGAAATTCTACGTCAGAATACTCATCGTATGAGGAAGAATTTCGTGTTTTCGTTCGTCGATTCGAATCATCTGTCAAGGGGGATCGAATCTTGAGTCAGGCTGATGACCAGTTGTTCAACAACCACAATATCAAACTTTGCTCATTGAGTGGGACACTCGCGAGCCTGCTCAAAGTCTTAAAGCATGCGTTTTGAGCTCATCGGGAGAGCCTCAAGTATGATGAAATCACGAGTCCCCGTGAAGATCACTTTAGTGATCTCGTCGACTGCCGGGTGACAGGACGTCACGTCAAGCATATTCTGGATTGGCTGGTATTAACGACCACCTGTGCGGCCACCACCGGTTCGTCCTCCACCACCTTGCCGACCGCCGCCTCCGAATGGACTGGTTCCGCCACCACGTGTACGCCCCGTCGCTCCGGGTCCACCTGTGCTCGGGCGGTTACCTCCTCCACCTCCCTGCATACGTTCGCGCATCCGTTGTTCCATAAATTGGCGGATGCGATCTTGGTCTGAATTGTTCTCTGATGTGCTACTTGATCTTGACTGGTTACTTGAATTGTTGGAGGAGTTCCGGCTGCCGGTGCTGCTCACATTGACACGCGGCATGAGCGTCCCCAAGGCGTTCTGAATCATGGATGAATTCGTATTGTTCAATGGAACCACGACGACAGTTCTCCGAGCTTCCTTGGCTGAATTGTCAATGGTCTGAACGAGAGTTTCAACTTCTCGGAACAGCGCTTCGTCCGCCCAGACTGCCAGTTGATTCGTGTTTGAATCGACACTGACAGCCATTTTAATAAGTGAAGCAGGAGAGTCGCCATCTTTCCCGCCTCGTCCGCCACCCATCATGGCAGCCAATGGATTACCCCGACCTTGTTGTTGCTGTGGAGGGTCGATGTAAACCTTGTAGGTCTCTTTGACGATTTGCAGAACCTCCTTGGCATCGGCATGTTCGACTGGAATCAGGCGGGTCACTTTGTCACGCATTGAATCGGGCCACTCATTCGCGTCCAAAACTCGTAACATCTCTTCAACTTCCTTCACCTGACCGGCAGGACCAGAAACGAATAATGCGTTTAATCGTGTGTCCGGAATGATTCGAAGCGATTGCCCCGCAGCAGCGATTGAACTCAGACCGGTCATCTCTGCGAGACCACTTCCGAGTGAGGATGCTGCTCCCGAGAATGACCCGAGCATTCCGCCTGCAGAAGTTGATGAACTCACATTACTGTAAGGAAGAAGCTGTTCCAGCATGAGGGATGCTTCCGTTGCGTCAGCGGTTTGCAAGGTGAAGACAGTCCAGGAGGTCCGCGGCGGGATGACCTGCAATGTCGATTCCAGTAATTCCTCGAGCTCGTTGAGTGCTTCCGGATCGGACGAATAGAGCATTAACTCGTCACCGAGTACGGTGACATTAATATCAGAGGATGGAGTTTTCGCTGAATCCGTTGGTGTCCGCGGTTTCTCTTGATTGCGAGTTGCCGGTTCTGGAGAGGCAGGCTCGGTCTCAGGTGCTGTTTCAGACTCGCTTGCCTTTGGCGGAGCCGATTGATTGATGTAAGTCCTCAACAGGTCCAATAATTCTTTGTCGGTGTATTGAACAGGATTCGCTGATTCTGTTTGCTCAGCTGGTTCTCCGGCAGAATCTTCACTTTCGGCTGCCTGTGAATCGTCCCCAGTCGCCTGAGCCAGGACTGTTGTTTGACTGGCTGCGAGCACGGGTAAACTTCGATGTTTTGAAGTTTCCTTTGTGGAGGAATCGTTCGATTGCACCGAGTTTGGTGAGTTTTTGTCGAGTCGAATTTGCTGAGTACTCGCTGGTGGAGCAGCAGGTTCTGGTTGCCGAACCGATTGCCCCTCAGCTGGTGATTTAATGTCTCTTACTGGACCACGTTCGCCGGGATTGACGACTCTGATCGGTGAAGAAGATCGCTGATTCCACATTCGCTGAATTAACGGGAGAATTTCTTCTGGGTCACGTCCACTCAATGGGAAAGTTCTCATCCTGCTTTCACTGGAACGGTCACGTTGTCCGGTTCCATCTTCTCCGAGTTGAGCAAGAAGCTCTTTCACTTGAAGAACCTGAGCCGTGTCGCCTCGCACCATGAGTTGCCGTCCATAAACGTCTGGCTCAATGGTTGGGGCAAGATCACCATCTTTCATGAACATGGCTCGGACAGTTGTCGATGCCATGATTGGGTCCATCTTCGAGAGCGGGATGACAGTCATCTGCTGTGAACTGCTTCCGGCTCCGTCCATCTCACTGATGAGCGAAGCGACTTGCACATGTTTGTCGTTCGTCGCGAGAATGTGAATCTTTCCGTTTCGGGCATCTTCATTAATGACAACACCCGGCATCAGGGCGGTAATTGTCTTCGTCACCTCCATCGAGTTGGCAGATGTGACCGTGTAGACTCTCAAAAACGGTTTGTTCCCTTCAGACGAGAATGTGCTCGGCTCACCTTCCACGTCGATGGTTTCCAGAGCTTGTTCGACGAGTTGATGCATCTTGACGGTTGCAGAGATCAGCAATTTGTTGGTTCGCTCGTCCGCAGCAATTGTGATTCCAGTCCCGGAAGTGGAACTAGAACTTGAGCGTCTTGAGGAAGCGGCACTGACGTTTGTAACGCCAGAACTGAGCCCCAGTACACTTCGGAGCAATGTTTCTGCATCGGCAGCTGGAATGTTTTTAATGATGTACGGTTTGAAGCTTAAGTCATCCGGGCCGGGACGATTCGTGATATCTTTCAACATCAGATCGATCCGTCGCAAGTTGCTTCCAATATCGGTGACCAGGACAGAGTTGGAACTACCGAGCGCAACGACCTTCCCTTGAGGTCCTTTAACTTCATTCACCTCGGCGGCGATTTGCCCGGCGTCTACTCCTTCCAGTGGAAAGACGACAGTCAGCAGTTCGTTTTTGCCTCGGCTCGCCAACTCATCAGGAGCCACGTTGGGAATCAGATTCGGTGGAATCGGATCGTCGATGTTCAGACAAACCAGGAAGTCATCTCGATGAACCAGCACGAAACCTTTGGGGAGCAGGTAACCGTTGATGACATCGAGGGCATCTTTCGGGCTATACATTTTCTGGTCGTAGTAACTGAACGTTCCAGGT
This sequence comes from Thalassoglobus polymorphus, assembly GCF_007744255.1. Taxonomy (GTDB): domain Bacteria; phylum Planctomycetota; class Planctomycetia; order Planctomycetales; family Planctomycetaceae; genus Thalassoglobus; species Thalassoglobus polymorphus. The sequence goes on from NZ_CP036267.1 coordinate 2,670,749, forward strand.
GGGACGTCAAGCAGGTCGAGTGAAAGACCAGACTCACGTGCGAAGAGTCGCAGCACTTCTGTCCATGGGGCATAGCGGAAGTTGAAGGAGAGCTGAACGTTCTCCCGATCCGCTTTTGTCGTGTTGTCGTCTTCATCCCGCTTTTCTCCGAACGACAGAACGGCTTCAGCACCCTCCGGGACTTGTTCAACCATTACTGGTCGCTCACGACGTGGTGGCGGCTGACCTCCTGAACCTTGACCACGTGATTGACCCGCATCTGCAGGAGGAGGTCCGATTCGCTGCTGCCATTTCTGTTTTTGCTCGTCGGTGAGGACCGCCATGGTGGCTTGTTCAAATTCTTCGTTGAGTTTATTCCGATCTTCTTCAGAGGAACCAAATCCGAGTGCACGAAACTTCTCGCTTCGTGATTCCTGGAGCTCTTCCAGTTTTTTCTTCTGGTCGTCAGAGAGTCCAAGTTCGGTCTGCACCTCTTCTCTTCCAAACGCGCGTAACCCCTCGCGGTGCAATCGGATTTGATCGAGTCGTTTGAACTGTTCTTCCGACAGGACAGATTTCATTTGAGTTTCAGATTGCTTGCGAGCCTCTTCCATTTTTGCTCGCAATTCGTTGCGAACTTTTTCACGTTCTTCATTTGAACTGGCAGATTGCATCCGACCAAAGATGTCCCCGAATTGCTCCCGGGAATTCCCCATCGACTCGCCGATCTCTTCCAGCTTCTTCATTTGCTCGTCAGTGATATTTACTTCACTCCGAGTCGATTCGTTTCCAAGCTCTCCAAGGAGCCCTCCACCGCGTCGGCCGGAGAATCCACCTCGTCCTCCTGGACCGCCCGGTCTGCCACCTGGACCACCGCGCATGCTGCCGCGATCGCCTCCACGGTCACCACCACGGTCGCGGCGCTCTCCCTCTTGCTGGCCTGGCAAAGAGGCTGGAATGGAAACAACTATTACAAGCCCGAGCAAAAATGCTGTGACGGCTTTAACGATTGGACTCATCGAGATGCTCCGGAGAACAGGGAGTTGCAGTCTCACTTGTAAGACTACAGGTGTTAACTGTTGTCAGGTAAGAGCTTACGGGAATTAGTCTTGGTGGGTTACAACAGTCAGTGAATATGGAAAGTTGAGTCGCATCGGTCGTGGCTGATGTTCATTGGAAGTGTTTTTCCAAGGATTCCAGAGAAGACCGGTCCGATTCTTCAATTCTGGTGTTGATATAGTATTGGTTCGTTCTGGGTGCTTATTGATCATACCTGCCCAGCTTTCATCACGTTTCATATTTAGAAACGCAAACAGAACTGTAGGAATCACTGTGATTCTCTGAAAACGAACACTTATTCAAGTTCTGTTAGAACTAAAAACCCCACAAATTCAATTTCGGACCGCGCGCCATGTTGAAAACTATGAATTTTCAGAAGTTCGGAATGTTCTTGTTGTTATGGCTTCTTTCGGCATCCTGTGTGCTAGGGGTGCTGGTCGACGAAGCTGCAGCTCAGAGGTCTGGCGATAGATCACGCGGGAGAACTTCAGACCGTGATGGTGGTCGCGAAGGTGGCCGTGATGGCAGTCGGGGCGGTGGTCGAGAGTCTCGTGGGGGGCAAGAACGGCGAGGTCCTTCGACTGAGCAGATTTTTGGATACCTTGATCGAGACAAGAATGGCCGCCTGGATCCTCAAGAGATCGAGAATTCTCGTGGCCCGTTCAAAGACATGCTTCAGCGCGCAGGTGTCGACTACAGCAGAGGACTGGATCAGCGAAATTTTGCCTCAGCGTATGAGAAAGTCCGCGAACAGCGCGAGCAAGAGTCCCGGAGTCGCCGTGACGGTGATGATGACAGCGGACGCCGCGAGGAGTACGAAAGAAGACGCAGAGAGTATGAGCAACGCAGAGAAGAAGAACGGAAGAAGGCGGATTCTGCCAAGCGAACTCCCACTTCTATCGCTTTTCGTGCAAAAGAGCGGGTGACTGTCGATATTCCTCAGCAATTTGTTGAAGGCGACGACGACGGCGATGGCCAAATTGGCTTCTATGAATGGAAAAAATGGAAGCGAGACGAAATTCATCTTTTTGCCGCTTATGACCGCAATGGAGATGGATTTCTGACACCACGCGAGCTCGAAAAAGGCCCTGTCGAGATTCCTGACGCTTCGACCGCAATAGCAGCCTCAACGACAATTTCCGGCACTCAACAGACCGGGGCGACTCCAAAAACAGCGACGACTAGCAAGGCTGAGACAGCGAAATCGGAGCAGCCCAGCGTTGATATGAATACAGCTGCTGCACGTCGAGGTGAATCAATGTTCCGGTTGCTGGATCGCAATAGAGATGGTCAGCTTGAAGAAGAGGAATGGGCGCGAGCACGAACGACGAAACCTTTATTTGAAAAGGCAGGGGTAGATCTTTCGAAACCGATGTCGAAAAATGATTTTCTCGCCAATTATGTTCGTCTTACAGAATCATAAATCGCGACCAGTCACTTGATGCCATACAATTCACTATGGACCTGTCGAACGAAGACGCTTCGTTTTGCCGGCGGGTTCAGATGACAAGGTGAACGGCTGGTCGGGATTGACGTTTTGTATCAGTTGTCCGTTCTCTGTCAGTAAAGTGAAACTTCAGTCAATAAATATGAGTATTGATTGAGAGTCTTTCCAACGATTCCATCCCTTTCGACATATTGCCTTTCCATGCCAGAATTTCAGTACAAAGCGAGAGAGTTGTCGGGACAGCAGGTCATCGGTCTTCTCACTGCAACGACTGAAAAAGAAGCGTTGGCAACACTCGCTGCCCAACAACTGTTTCCGCTTCAGGTTGACCTTGCAGAGTCCAGCAAGGCCGCAGCGAAACAAGTTAATCGACGTGTCCCGTCCAAGTACCTGACAGTTTTTTATTCTCAGTTGGCGGATCTGCTGAAGTCTGGTGTGCCGTTGTTGCGGTCGTTGGAACTTCTTTCGAAACAATCTTCACATTCTGCTCTCAAAGTTGTTGTTGCAGACGTAAGAGATCAGGTCGCTGAAGGTTCGCGACTCTATGACGCGATGAAATCGCACCCGAAGGCGTTCTCCCCTCTCATGGTCAGTATGGTCCATGCTGGTGAAGAAGGTGGGTTCATGGAGGATGTTCTCAAGCGAATCGCGGCGTTTACTGAACAGCAAGAAGAACTCAAAGGTCGCGTCATCGGAGCAATGGTGTATCCCGTCTTTCTATTGATGGTCGGGGGAGGTGTTGTCACAGTGATGTTGGCATGGCTGGTGCCAAAGTTTGATGGGCTCTTCGAGAATATGGCTGCCCGAGGAGAACTTCCCTGGGCGACGACGGCACTCATGGGAATGAGTGAAGCGACTCAGAAATACTGGGCGGTCGTGTTATTGGCTGCTGCTGGTGGAATCATTGGGTTGTTGAAATGGCTGAAAACGGAGGATGGTCGACGTAAGCTCGATGTGTTCCGTTTGCGGGCAGTCGGAATCGGTCGAATTGTCCGCAGCTTGGCCGTTGCCAGATTTTGTCGGGTCTTGGGAACGTTGTTGAAAAACGGTGTTCCTGTACTCACATCCTTAAAAATTGCCAAGGATGCGACGGCGAATGTGGTTCTGTCGGATGCCATTGATGTTGCAGCGTCGAACATTTCAGAGGGAAAATCATTAGCTGGCCCGTTGGCTGCCAGTAAGCAGTTTCCTGAAGAGATTGTAGAGATGATCGCAGTCGGCGAAGAAGCCAACAACCTGGAAAATGTTTTGATTGATATTTCAGAAAACCTGGAACGGCGAACAAGTCGCGAAATTGAGATGGTCGTCCGACTTCTGGAACCGATGCTACTGCTTTGTCTGGCTGCAGTTGTCCTTTTTGTTGTCATTGCACTCTTATTACCGATCCTTCAAAGCTCCAGCATTGTTTAATAAAATGAGGCTCAGTTACGAAACAAGTTTTTGAAGTCTGCTGAACGATTTGGAGAAGCGTTCTATCTCGTGAAAAGCAGTCAATGAGTTCATGATATAATGTCATGGAACCAACTGTCACGGGCACGACAAACATCATCTATGATCGAAGAATGATCCCCAAATATGACGTACCTCATCGGTGCGTTTAGAATACTAACGAAAAAACTATGAAGGAGACGGACCCATGCGAACACAACAATTCAATCAGAGACAACACAAAAGACGTCGACCTGGCGGTTTTACGCTGTTGGAAGTGTTGATCGTGCTCGCCATCATCGGTGTGATTGCAGCCATGGCTGTTCCACGACTGCTGGGACAACAGCAGTCTGCCAATGTCAAAGTCACAAAAACTGCGATCACGAACTTGGAGCAGGCTGCGAAGCTGTATGCCGTCGACAATCTCGGCGAACCGCCTGAGTCCATTGATGTGATGCTTTCCAAACGAGAAGACGGAACCGCTGCGGTTCTCGATAAAATTCCAACTGATGCTTGGAACAACCCACTCAACTACGAATATCCTAACTCACGTGCAGATACGGAATCGCCAGCGATCTGGTCGAACGGAAAGAACCGCAAGAATGACAACGGCTCTGGCGACGACATCAATAACTGGGACGACAAGCTGAACCAGTAACGATGGCTCACATTGAAATGAATCACCATGCACCAGCATCGAAGAGTTCAACCTGTTGACGACCTGCGCGGGCGCCGCTCCGCGTTTACGGTCCTTGAACTCATTCTGGTGCTGGCGGTCATTGTCGCGATTGCGGGCATCAGCTGGCCGCGCATGTCGGGTTTTTTAAAACGTGAAAGTGTGATGGGCAACGTTGAGCAGGTGAGGCAAGTTCTCGACCATGCTCGCGTGCAAGCGGTTGAAGATGGGATCACCTATCAATTTCGCTTCGAACCGAACGGACGAAAATACGTCCTTCTGCCTTACGATCTTCAGGTCCATACGGACGAACAAGCTTCCGCCAGCCAAACTCTTCAGGAAACGGGATCTGGCGGTATCAAGCAGGCGATCACACATGAACTGTCGGAAGACTGCCAGTTCTATATGCCGACCACTTTAATTTCTGATCAGCCGATGATTCTTGAACGGCTTCCGGAAGCGTGGTTGAACATGGTTCAGAACGGCGTCCAACATCGTGATGTGAGTTGGTCTGCCCCTATTCTCTTTTATGCTGACGGATCAGCCACCACAGGAGCGGTCACAGTCGTTGATGAGGACAAACGGTACATTTCAGTTTCAGTTCGCGGATTGACCGGAGCTGTTGTGACATCACGAATCTCACAATTACCGGAGCAGTTTGGTGGATCGTCGAACTAACATCACTTCTGAAGATGTCGAGGCGTCCTGCTGCAAAGGAGGAGTCTTTGCAACGAAGATTCTCTGCACTTCATGGAGACTCTCTCGATCGTGTCGTTCTACGCAAATTGATCGAGAGGATCGAAAAGGGATCACTCTCTTTGAAGTGGTTCTCGCACTCGCGATCTTCCTGGGAGCAACAGCTGTCATCGGTCAAGTGTTACAGAACGGGTCTCGTGCAGCCACACGAGCACAACTGACTGGTGATGCTGCAGTGCGTTGCGAGCGAAAAATGAACGAAGTCCTTTCCGGAGTTCTTCCACTCTCTGCGGAGAATCGAGCCCCATTCGAAGATAGCGCAGCCTGGGTTTGGACTGTCAATGTTCTTGACTCCGAGGTCATTGGTTTGTTGAAAGTCGAAGTGATCGTCGAGCATCTGAGTAGCCGTGGAGATGTCAACAATTCGTTTCAACTCACACGGCTAGTTCGCGATCCGCAAATTTATGAAGAAGCGGCCATCATCCCGGATGAGGAGTTATGATGTCCTTCGAAAAACAGACGAATACGAGACCAAGACTGCGGACGCAAAGCGGACCGGACGAAAAACGATGGAACCAGAACCGCGATGGGTTTTCCCTCGTTGAAGTACTGATCGCACTCGCACTGACTGTTCTACTTCTGAGCGCTGTCTATTCAGCGGTCGGGTTGCACTTACGCTTTCAAACCGCTGGTCGAGACCAAGTCAACAAGTCTCAACTGATGCGGGCTCTGATACGCAAGATGGACGAAGACTTCGGCAGTATCGTTCTTTATGTTGAGCAGGCCGACGAAGAAGAGCCCGACGAAAGTAGTGTTGAAAACCTTGAGCCGCTCGACGATGTTTCTGATACCGCACTCACCATTGGAGGGCTGGAGTCAGAGAGTGCTCCGATCACCTTTGGAGTGGTAGGTACTTCGGAGTTCGTTCATTTGTGCGTCAGCCGCCCACTGCGTGATCTCTCGTACGATAGCATTTACACTGAATCGCCTTCCTCAGGACGTTCGAACGATTTACTCACCGTCACTTATGGTTTGGCACCTGTTGATGTCAGTATGTTGATTGATCCCAGAAAACCCAAGTACGACGTCCGCGATGATTCAATGTTCGATGGTCGTCCTGAGACCGGATTTGGGCGGCGGAGTATTGATCTGTATGCCTTCGACTCAGCGACCGACTTTCTGGATTCAGAGCATGTGCTGGCTACGGAAATTTCGGAAGTTCAGTTCTCGTACTTCGACGGAACTGCCTGGCTCGCTTCTTGGGACAGCCGAGAGATCGGGGGGTTGCCGCGAGCTGTGAAAGTCACATTTGGGATTTGGCAGCAACCGGCGAAGACTTCTCAAAAGGGATATCAGTACTCTGGAACTGGTACAGTGTTTAATGTGGAACACGTGTTTCATATTCCGTTAGCAATTCCGTTGATGGAGTAATCTGATGTTGATTCGCTGTCCATCTGAAAACTGTTCACACCGATCAGCAAGTGCGTTGATTCTGGTGCTTGTTGTCATTGTGATGCTCACCTTGGGGGCATACACCTTTTCAGAGTTAATGATCACTGAATATCAGGCGTCCGATGCTTATGCTCGCCGGGTTCAATCGCAGATGTGGGCGGAGTCAGGAGTCGATTACGTTGCAATGTTGCTCACACCCGATGGTGGTGGATTCGACTCGGACCTGTACGACGATCCGGGACTGTTCCATATCGCTTTAGATCCCGGTGCCGGGTTTTCCATTGTCGCTCCGAGAGAGAGTGTCGACTCGTCCGGGATAGATTCTCAGGCATCGAGTGATGGCTTGCGTTTCGGACTGGTCGATGAGTGTGCCAAGTTGAACATTAACGTTCTGGCGAACTTCAATCCCGACGACAACACTGCCCGCAACATGTTAATGGAACTTCCTAACATGACCGAAGCCATCGCAGATTCGATTCTCGACTGGATTGATGCGGATGATGAACAACGTGAATACGGTGCCGAAGCTGACAGCTATTCGACCGTCTTCCCAAGAAATGGTCCAATTGACAGCCTCGAAGAACTGATGCTCGTCCTGGGAGTCGAGCCGGCGCTGATGTATGGTGAGGATGCCAATCGAAACGGAATTCTCGACCCGAATGAAAATGACGGAGAACTCTCACTTCCTGCGGACAATGAAGATGGAGTTCTCGATCTCGGCTGGGCTGCCTATTTGACGACTTACAGCGTTGAAGGGAATTACCGGCACTCCTACGACATGTTTCGTGAAGAACGTATCAACGTCAACGAACCGTTACTGACAGATCTCTACGACGCACTTCTGAATGAATTTGATGAAGAAACGGCACAGTTCGTAACGGCCTATCGACTCAATGGGCCGAATGAAGACTTGAGTGCTCTTGAAGATCTCGATTCTGGGGGCGCAACTGGATCAGGCGAAAACCCACTTAACGGTGTCGGGTCTGGATCAACGCGATCGACGGGAGATTTCGAGACAGACATGGAACTGGAGCAAGCGGCCAGTAGTATTGCCAAGAGTCTCTTTTCCGGAAGCGGTGGTTCAATCACACGTGGCGGCCTCGACCTCTCGGCAGGAGCGAGTACGGAGATTCGATCTCTGTACGACCTCATCGATGCCGAAGTCGATGTGGAGATTGACGGGACGATGACCACACTTGCAAGTCCCTGGTTAAGTGATCCGGGAGAACTTCAAGCGACGCTGCCGTTGTTGCTGGACTCATTGACTGTCTCTTCTGAGTCTGTCATCCGGGGGCGGATTAACATCAATCAGGCGCGCCCAGAAGTGATGCGGGGAATTCCAAACATGCCCATCGACCTGCCCGATGCCATTGTGGCTGCCCGAGCCCGTGCAAGTGGTTCTTCAACGACGCTCGATCAATACTCAACAACCGGTTGGCTACTGATTCAGGGGCTCGTCGATTTGCAAACGATGCGACAGTTAGATGGATTTTTGACAACGCGCGGTGATGTGTTTCGCATGCAAGTTGTCGGTCATGCCGATCGTGGCGGTCCGGTTACAAGAATTGAAGCGGTCGTTGATGCAACTCAGGAGATTCCCCGAGTGATCTTTCAGCGGACGCTCAATGAACTTGGTCCCGGTTATCGCTCAAATCAGCTGATTCCATTCGGAGAATAGCCCGAATTATGAAGTAGACTATTTATTGTCGACAAAACTTCCATTTCAATTGTGTTTCATTCCAAACGTCAACTCACCTGTAATCCCAAGCTATCATGTCACAGAAAATCATAGAATGGTCCATCGATGGGATTCGTGTTATCGAAGCAGATGCGTCTGGCAGAGTTGCTCAGTGCGGTTTCTGGGAAACATTCGAACATCACGACACCAGCTTCACGTCACAAGAGATTGGTCAGAAGCTTAAAGATTGGATGACCAGTGCCGGGATTTCTTCCGGTTCTGCAATTTTGGTCCTCCCCCGGGAAGCGGTCGTCGTACGTCAATTGCAATTGCCCAACGCACCTGAAGAAGAGATTCCTGACTTAGTCAAATTTCAGTCGGCAGCGAAGTCGTCATTGGCTATTGACGACCTTTCACTTGATTATCTACGAGTCGAATCGGGTGGTGAAGGGCTGGCAGTCCTCACGGCATCCATCGATCGCAAAAGATTGCAGCGAATGCAGCAGATAGCTTCTGCTGCCGGTTTCGAAGTTCAACACGCGACGATCACATCATTGACCGCTGGGCAATTCGCCAAAACATTTGGAGGAGCCAGTCTCGGCGCGGACCAACCAGAAATTATCGTCTTCCAACGTCAGTCACTCGTCGAATTATCGATCTACGATCGAGGCGCGTTGGTGTTCAGTCACTCGCTGGTACTTCCTGAAGAGAATAGATTGAAGCCACTTGAGAGTGGTTTGTCTCGGTTGACTGTCTCGCTGAATCAGACTCATCCCAATGTCAAAGTGAATCGATGTTATCTCCTCGGAACAACCGCTGACGCTGACGTTCGAGGACTGCTTGAAAAGCGTTTCCAAGACCATGTCACTCACGTTCAACTGCCTGAGTCTCTCGCTGGGGGACACGACACCGTTACATTCGAGACGCTCATTGGAGCTGCTCTGCCCGTTGCACAAGCCAATCTGAAGCTGGATTTACTGAACCCGCGCAAGAAAATTGAAAAGCCGGACCGAAAAAAATGGTACTGGATCGGTGGCTCTACTGCGGCTGCACTTTTATTGGCACTCACCTTTGGGATCTTCCTTTCCAAAAAGGGAGCTCTCGAACAGAGCATTGAAGCTCTCAACAGTTCCATCGCCGAAATTGACAAAGATCTCAACGCAGGTAAGCCACAGGATCAGGCTTTCAACAGCATCGAAGTCTGGATGCAAGGACAGAAAAATCCAATTGTCGCTTGGAATGAACTCCGCAGGCATATGCCTGGAACAGAGAAGCTTTACATGAGTGAGCTACGCCTTCAGCCGGTGAGTGATAAAGAGGTCGAAGCCCGGTTTACCGGTGTCGGCTTTGCGAAAGAGCGAAACGATGTCGATGACCTCTATCAAAAGCTCGCAGAAAATGGATTTCGTGTGACACCTCAAGCAACTTCAAACACCACACGAGACCCTGACTACCCCGTCCGTTTTGAGATCAACATCGATGTGCTTCGGCCCGCGACTTCGCCCAAGACTTCGGTAGAAAAGAAAACGAGATCAACAGCAGCGGCAGTGACCTCGGAAAGTTCCCCTCAATCCTGAGGCCAACTGACAGCTTCCTGAATTCGAATTCATATTTTATAGAGTGATTCTCATGCAACAGCGTGAAAAGTATCTGGCGATTGGACTTGGCAGCATTGTTGTCTTGTGGTTCGGCTTGCCTGTGTTTGAAAATAGTTTCTTGGAACCCATCAATAATTTGGTTTCAGAGGAAGAAGCACTTCAGGCCGAAGCGAATGAACGTTTTGATCAGCAAATCGAGCAGCGAAAGAGAGCGAAGCAACTTGCCGACTGGAGAAAGATCAGCCTCCCTCCCGATCCACTGGATGCACAGCGACTGTATGAAGAATGGGTTTCCAGTTTGGCAAAGCTTTCAGGATTTGAGGAGACGAAAGTCACTTTGGGACGTCGAAGCTCGCAGCAAGACGTGTTTGTGACAATTCCGGTGACGCTCGAAACGAAGGCGACTGCTCAGGAATTGGCCCAGTTTCTGGAACGTTTCGAATCGGTCGAACTTCTTCATCGAATTTCAACTTGTGATGTGATTAGCCCAGCGAGTGAAGGGAATCCGGATCTCCAGATCACCCTGACCGCTGAGGGACTATCAATGAAATCCGCGAAGCAGCGGACTCGACTTTTCCCTCAAATCAAATTGCAAACGGAACTCAAAGAAAATCAAACCGTGGTTGAGGTGGAAGATGCCACTGGTTTTCCAGAGAAGGCAAATTTTCGAGTTCGCATCGATGATGAATTTCTGAATGTCACGGCAATCGATGGAAACAAGTGGACCCTTCAACGGGGAGTTGCCTCCACATTTTCCAAAAGTCATTCGCCAGGCACGACACTCGAACTGTTCCCACTGCTCAGTGAAGTTGAAGCCGATTCAAACGCTGTCGAAGCAATGTGGAGCCAGAGTATCTTCACAAAACCTGCTCCACAGGCAAACTATGATCCGAAACTGGCAGCCACAACTGCTCCGCCAGCAATACGTGGCACCAAATGGGACTGGAAACTGAATGTCACCAGTTGGAACCCGGCTTTCGGCTCCCCCATGTACACTCTCATCGACAGTCCACAAGGTGTAGAAATTGATGAACGGACTGGAAATTTGTCTTGGAATGTTGAATCCGACATCGATCTTGGTCCGCGAGAACTTCAGGTTCTGGTCTACGGTTCTGCGAGTAAACAGGCAGGCTTCACTTCGACTGTCGACATGCGGGTTCGTGATCCCAACGAGCCGCCGGTCATTGATCAGACCGGGACACTCCGCTTCTTTCTGGGAAGAGCATCGAAAAAAACAATCGCAGCCGATGACCCAGATGGTGAAAATGGCAAGCTCAAATTTTCAATTGCCAACGCTCCAGAGGGAATGCAAATCGGTGAAAACGACGGCGTTCTCAGCTGGACCCCTGCCGAATCGCTGGAAGCACAAACATATGAAATTCAGGTCACTGTGACCGACTCAGATGAAGACTCGGAATCGGTCACAAAAACGATTCCAGTTTCTCTCGAAGAGGACTCCGCACGCTATACATTCCTGACAACGACCTTCAAACGTGTCTTTGGTGAGGGGCGCGAAGAATGGGAAGCGTATCTGTTTGATCGAGCTACGAACAAAACTACCATGTTGAGAAAGGGTGAAGAGGTCACCATCACTGATTTTGAAATGACAGTTCAAGGAATCGGTGATGATTTCGTTGAGGTCGCTCGGCCTGACGGAACGTACAGGATTGTCTTTGAGCGCCCTCTAGTTGAGATGGTGAAGCTTCCAGATTCAGCAGTCGAACCAGCGACTATTGAAGAATCAACAGAGGAAGCGGAGACAACAGATTCATCGAAAGATTCGAATGCTGCCCCACCAACTGCTCCGGTCAAAGAAAGCCCAGCAGAGTCCGATGCCAAAGAGCCTGTGGAGCCAGTCACTCCACAGGAAGAAAAAGTTGAGAACCCTGAAACTTCGGAAGCCGAATCGACACCGGAGCCAACGACTCCACTTGAAGCCCCGGGGCCTCCAAGTGCTGAGGATGGCGAGTCTTGAAGATCAGGTGAAGCGCGTTCTTCACGAGCACATGGATGAGCTAACAGCCCTACCCCATCTTTTTCTTGATGGAGAGGAGTTCTTGCCGCTCGGGCATTTCCTTATAGAACGGATCGAGTGGGTAGCACCCGGAGATGATGCCGTTTCGAGGCGCCGTTGTGCAATCGCTGAATGTTCGGCAGATTTTCTTTCGCGGCATTGTGGTTCCCGCCAGGACATCGGCGGGTAGTTCAGGATACGAAAGAACCATTCGTCCGAGTCCGACGAAGTCAACGAGTCCATTCGCAACCGCATACTGACCGACATTCGGAAGCCATTCCTGTAAGTATGAATACCCCGACCCAACAATGAGTAACTCAGGGAATTGCTGCTTCAGTTGAGCCGTTGCCTGAATCTGCCTGTCCACTCCAACCAGAGGATCTTCGGGTGGTTGGTAACCGTCTGAAGGAGGAAAGATTGCAGGTCGTTGGATGTGCGGATTGTAATAAGGACTTCCACAGGTTGTGCAAACGAGCTTGATGCCAAGTTCTTGAAGCAGGTTAAGAAACCTTGCTGGCTCTTCAAGATCAATCCCCTGCCCTGACCCGTCTCCGCCAAACGCCGAGTTGTAAGACTCAAGCACGCTCGGAACACCGATGCGATCTGCACCCGGTTCAAATGGAGTGAAATCAAAAATACTGACACGTACCCCGATCTCTAACCCGGGAGCTTCAGCCCGAATTCCTGACACGATTTCACGTAGAAAGCGAGTCCGATTCTCGAAGCTTCCGCCATACTTTCCTGGACGATCAAAGCCGGACAGAAGCTCATGTCCCAAGTAGCCGTGACAATGTTTCACATCAACAAATTTGTAACCCGCTTTTTGAGAGAGAACCGCAGCTGATACGAAATCTTCGATCAACTTTGAAAGATCATCATCCGACATGATTTTATCATCGGAGTCGATCGCAAATTTTTTGTCAAGAACTGGATGTCGATATCCAATCTGTGGTTCGAGTTTCTTACCGTCATTGGGCCGGGCAAATCGTCCCGAGTGAGTGAGTTGCAGGCCGACAAGCAAGTCGTCAGTGGTGTCAAACCGTTCTCGGTGAGCTGATTCAACAATTTCCCGCAGTTCCTGAATGCCAGTGAGGTTTTCTTCGTTGATTAGCAATTGATTTGGATTCGCACGGCCATCATGTCGGACGGCGACAGCCTCACCACCCCAGATCAGTTTGGCGCCGCTCAGACCGAAGTTTCTCCAGCGCCTGCGAACGAGGTCAGTCGGCTTTCCATCCGATTCTGCGTCCCAGCCTTCCATCGGAAGGATACAGAATCGGTTTCCAATGAACTGGTCTTGAAACGGAACACTCTGACCGAGCGGGGAACTCACGCCTGATTGAACCTCTCGGTCGAACTGGAGATTCAATCCCAAATGGTTGAGGCGTTCCTGAAAGTCTTCAGGGGTTTTAAAGGTTGAAACACGTGGATAGGACATCACTTCACTCTCGATATGTAAAAAAGCCGCCGACAAACGCCAGCGGCTTTGAATTCGCACCTGCAAGACTCAAGAAAGAACCGACTTTCCCTTGAATGGTCTCTCTTAGTCGTCTTACTCGCGTTTCTAAAGCAGTTTGCTCTACTGTGTGCCTGTGAAGAACGCGTTTCGCTAATGAAAATGCAGTTCTCCACGAGGCAGAACCTGAGCATCAATTCGAATGATGCTCTAAAGTTCTTTCAGCGAAAGTTTTTACTTGAACGGAGTCAGGCCGGGCATCGACATTTCTGGGATCTCGACAGGAGTGTCCCAGTTGCTGACTTCTGGAACCAATTTGTCTTCGGAGTTCATTGCCATCTCCCAAGTCACTTCTTTGCCTGTGTAGCCAGCCATGCGTCCCATGATCGCCATCATGGTGCTGTTCATCATGCGTTCGCCGTCGTTGATCGGCTTGCCTTCCCGGATCCCCTTGAACATTTCGTTATGCTCAACTTGATACATGTTGGGCGTTTCACCTTTATATTTCCACTCTTCTGAGCCGGAGATGGTTGCTCCACGGCGGGTCATGTTCGCTTGGCCCTTTGCTCCGAGAATGTAGAGATTGTTCTCGTTGTGGCAACCAGAGATTTGGCGTTGTGCCAGGAATCCGCGTGATCCATCTTCCCACAGATAGTTGATTTCGATGTGGTCATAGATGTTGCCCCCTTTGGCAGGAATCTGACGTCCACCGACTGCGGTACAACTGACTGGTGGAACATCATTCTTCGCCCAAGCGACCCAGTCGACTGTGTGGCAAGCTTGCTCGACGAGTCCGTCACCGGAGAGCCAGGTGAAGTTGTACCAGTTCCGGACCATCCATTCGAGATTGCTCATCCCTTCAGGTCGTGTGCTGGCGTCGGGCATCGATTTGACTGGATTGGTGAGGTAGGTTCCATAGACACACCGAACATCACCGATGTCACCATTCAGGACTTTTTCGAAGAGTGCCTTTTTCGTGGAGTCGTATCGCCAGCAGAAGCCAGCGACCATGGAGATTCCTTTCTCTTCAGCTTTTTTGACTGCTGCAAGCGCTCGACGCACACCCGGGGCATCCGTTGCCATCGGCTTTTCAGTAAAGATGTGCTTCCCTTTTTCGACTGCATACTCAAGGTGTTCAGGGCGGAATCCCGGAGGTGTTGCGAGAATGACAACGTCGCAAGAATCGATCACATACCGATAGGCATCGAGTCCGGAAAATTTGTGGTTATCCTCGACGAGGACCCGATCTGAAACATCTTTTTGACGCTTCAGGTTTTCGAGGCTTCGCTCAATTTTTTCCGGGAACGCATCCCCCATTGCGACTAAGTGGACATTGGGGTCCGCTCGCAATGCCTGGTTCGCAGCCCCTGTTCCACGCCCACCACAGCCGACAAGACCGACACGAAGAATTTCATCTCCTGCCGCATAGACTTTTGAACTGGCTGCAAAGTTGGACAGCAACGCAGTCGCTGCTCCGACTGTTGCTCCTGTTTTGAGAAAATCTCGACGTGAATTATTGGCGTTTTGATCGGCCATTGGGCTGCCTTTCAGAGACTGTCTGGTGGTGATGTTTGACGGTGATTTATCGTTTTGCAGTGGATGCTTTGGTAGGAAAAGCTCAGTTTGATATTAACGTTCAATTGTATCAAGTGAAACTCTCAGCGGTGTGGTTGTCAATTCCGGTTCGATTTCACGCGAATTCGTCCAATCACAATACTGTGGTCTGAGTTCTGGTTATAACGATGTTCACAAGCGACCGGTTCGATCTGTTTATTGACCCAAATCTGATCAAGAGTGAGTATCGGGAGTGGCTGTGGCCATGTGGCGGCGTAACTTTGCCCCACTTTTTCAAGCAGATTAGTATGGTTTTTTCGCAGTTCATCGAAGTGAACAGAATCTCGCGGAGTATTGAAATCCCCGAGAATAATGACGTTTTCATCTACTGAATCTTTAACAAATTCCGTCAGGAGGTCGAGTGCCGGAGCACGCGACAGGAATAACGTTGAAGCGACATCAATGATAAAACAGTGCAGTGTGGCCCCTTTGACATTCACAATCGAGCGACTGATCCGTGTTCCATCTTCGAGTGGCTTAACCCACGGGGAACTGATTTCACCTTTGGCGAGCAATTGCGTGCCCCCGCCAATTAACGTCCAGCTGTAGTCGGGAAATCTGGTCGACCAGTTATGTTTTTGCTCGTCGGTTAATGCGAGTGCTTCAAGAAATCCTATCAGGTCTGGCTCGACCTCTTCGACGATATTGGCGAGGTGGTCGAAATCTTGATCTTGAGCGATATTCGCCAGCAAAATGACGAGGTCGTTTTCGGACTGAGTTGGACTTGGGTGAAATTTCCAGTCAGTCTCTTTCCACCACATTGTCAACACGACGAACATCACGCCCCAGAACAGGATGTGAGTCCGTTTTCGTTTTAGTAGAGAGTTCAGCAATCCAACACTGGAGCCAACGACAAGCAGTGCCAGGGGAGTCATATAGTACAGGGTCGAAATCCCGAAGATGGAATCTCGAACCGTTAACCGCAATGTCAAACCGAGAATCGTCAGCCAGCCAACGAGTCCTAAGACACTCTGAACGAATTGCTGCAGCTTCGACGACGTCGAAGCATTGCTCTCATTATTGTTCAGGGATTCATCCATTCTCAATCACGTGATTCAAAGTTTCCTTCAAAGATCGGATCTGTTGATGAGCATCTGTTGCTTCATTGTTCGCAACGAGTTGAATCGCATCAAGCCCTGCATCTCTGGCAGCTGCGACGTCATTCTCGAAATCGTCACCGATCATTAAGATTTGATGTGAGTGGCAATGGACTTTTTCTGAAAGCAGTTTGTAAAATTGTCGACTTGGCTTTCTCCAACCGATTTCTGAAGAAATCACGCGGTGTGAAATCCCTTCTAAAGCGGCATGTCCATCCATGACAGAGTTGAGTCGTTTGTCGAAATTCGATGCAATTGCGACATCTATCCCGAGTTCGTTTAATGCCTGAATCGTTTCTTCGGCATCAGAGTCCACTCGCCAGGCCTCTGGCTTTCCAAAATGATTGTAGAGTTCGTTGAAGCATTCGTCTGCGGCTGGAACCGGGCCGAGAACGTCTTTGACGACCGCTTGCCAAAATTCGTACTCAGACTGCTCATCGGTCTGAAGCGAAAGCTGTCGAGAGGAAAATGTTTTTCCAAATCGCTTTTTAACAACATCGCGAGTGAGCTCTGAACCATATCTCTGGCCAATCGACCAGTACGCATCAACAACCGAAGGTGTGGCGTGTATAAGCGTACCAACTGCGTCAAATGCGACGCACTTGTACTTAACATTCGGCGATTTGATAGACATCAATCAATCTTCATGACAGTCAATTCTGCCATGGCAACTGGATGATCAAGGCCGAAGTTGGTGATCACCTCTGGATGCAATTCTCCCAGAATTCCCTGCACTTCCGTTCCCGTTTCAACGGAAGCGACACGCCCGGGAATGAACGAGAAATGCTCGCTGATTGCGTATTCGCCTTTGTGTCCCATTTCAAACAACAAAGAATCCGTCGCGGAGCGGATCGAGGCGTAGCTGGCCTCTTTTCCCATCTCGACGATCGAAATATGTCGCTCTTCACGTGCGCCGGTCTCTGCAGTCGGATCAAGAACGGTCACGTTGTCGAGTTCGAAAAAGCGAATCGGCAAGTGTGCCCGGCGATTCTCTCGCAAGTGTTCCATCAATCCGGTCATCAAGTGTGATCGGACGACAGTCATCGCTTTCAGCTTTGGATTGGCGATGCGCGTGTAGTGTTCGGGGACAGGAAGACGGAACTTGTTGTAATGCAAATCTTCTGTGGTCATCGGCAGGCTCATGATTTCTGTGAAACCAAGGCCTAACAGAACGGCTCGAAACAGATCGCTTTGATCCTCTTCCGGGCGTGCCTGTCCTGTTGTTGCCTGACCGGCGTAGCTGGGGACAATGTTCTTGTAGCCGAATCCGATTGCCAAGTCTTCGAAGACGTCCACCATATGTTTGAAGTCGGTCCGTAAAGCAGGATATCGAACTCGGAAATTGTTGTCCGAACCGTCGACAGGTTTGGCGTCGAGCCGCATTCTTCGGAGTGATGCCTTCAAACTCTCCGGATCGAGTGGTAATCCGAGCCAGCGTTTCGCTTCGCTGAGATCGATATCGACTTCACGCGGTGTTAAATCGGGAGAGACCAGCACTTCGCCATCAGCTTGCGTAATCTCAACGGAAAATGCCTTCCCGCCGAGTTCGAGCAATGAGGAGACGAACGTGTCTAAAGATTTCACGACCGCCGATTCACTGATCCCGGTGACATCGACGAACAGTCGTTTTGAGTCCAGTTTGACCTTTGTCGCTTCGCTGTTGATGATCGGAGGCATCGATAGCACAATCCCGTTAGCATCTTTGAGAGCGGGATATCGGTGATGATCTGCCAGCAACTTGGCGTAGGCGATTCCTTTGGGGTGTTCTTCAAGAATCTGTCGTCCAGTCATCGGGACGCCCGCTTTTCCAAGCGGTTCGAAAGAGTCTTTATCAGGATCGAGCGTTGTGTAAGTAATCGGACCGGTGATCGTATCGAGATCGTAAACACCAATCGATGCAAGTTTGCGATCGCGACCGACGCCCCAGTGCAACGCCTCTTGAAGTTTCATCAGGGCAACCAAAGTGACGTCGTCAACCTTCGCCATTTCAATCACAGCACAGCGAATGAATGGGCGGTGACAGTCATCCCCAGCAACTGCCGGATCGATTTTGACTTTGAGATCGGATGGCTCAACACCATATTCCGGGAGGCCTTGAACTTCGCCGAGATACCCCTTGAGGGCTCGTGAGATCCCGCCGACGTCAAACAGATCGGGGCGAGCGGCTAACAGGTCGAGGCGAATCACTTTACTTTCGCCAATTTTGACAAAAGGATCTTCTTGCTCAAAGTCACACCAGTTACATCGCCGCGTGACATCCGCACCAAGCGAACCTTCGACAGCGCTTCCACACATCGGGCAGCGAAAGCGTTCAACGTCGATCACTTCTTCAACGTCGCATCCAATCTGCTCCAGAGCGTCTGCCAGCTCTTCGACTTGGTATTCCTGTCCGAGCAGCTGCTTGAGCCACTCACCTTCAACGCTAATAACGGGCACGAAAAAACTCCTGAGGAAATATCAATCGACGGTGATGCGACCGGCGATGCTGTATCAACTTTGAAACGCAATAGAGCAGTTTGCTCTACTGTGTGCCCGTGAAGAACGCATTTCACTAGTAAAATACTGTTCGCCACGAGGCAGAACCTGCAAACCAATTCGAGAGGTGTTCTAGAACTGGTCTCAAATCTTGCTGTTCACTTCTCTGGTACAGAGAAAGGTCACGATTCCATGGGTTTTGAGACTGCTTCTAGAATAGCTGGCAAGCGAGATTGATTGGAGCCTGAGAACGCGATTTTCAGGCGAACTGCAGAAAGAGGGGGAATTCCTGCATCATTTCCACATCTCAATTACGGATCAGTCGGTCGTTGCTTGTTTTTGTGTCCAGGAGACCAATTGTTTGAGCAGGTCTCTGGCTTGTCCTGAATCAATGGCGTGTTGAACTTTCGAGACTCCGTCGGTGAGTGAATCTGCCATTCGGCTACAGACCAGAGCCGCAGCGGCGTTTGCGACAACGATATCTCTGGCAGAACCACTTTGTCCGGCGAGCACCCCGCGAATGACATCGGCACTTTCGGAAGGGGATGAGACGATCAGATCATCCGGTGAACACTCGGCGAGTCCGAAGTCACTTGCGGTCCATGTCTGTTTTTGAACGGAGTCGCCCCTGACTTCCCAAACAGCCGTAGTGCCCCAGAGGCTCACTTCGTCAAGTTGATTGTTACCGCAGACGACAAACGTTCGACTTGTGCCAAGTTGACTTGCAGCCTTGGCGATTTTCTCGGCGTTGGCGTTGCTGTTTGCTCCGAGTAACTGAAACTCGGCAGAAGCTGGATTCGTCAGAGGCCCGAGGAGATTGAAAATTGTTCGAATTCCAAGTTCCGCACGAATCGGTGCGACATGTTTCATTGCTCCGTGGAAGAGGCGAGCATAACAGAAGCAAATCCCGATCTCATCCAGACAGTTCCCCGCCTGTTCTGCGGTGAGGCCAATATTCACGCCGAGCGTTTCGAGGACATCGGCAGATCCACTCGAACTGGATACCGAACGGTTCCCATGCTTCGCGACCGGTTGCCCACAACCTGCTACGACTAAGGCTGTGGCTGTGCTGATGTTGAAAGTGTGAAGCTTGTCGCCACCTGTCCCGCAGGTGTCAATCAATCCGGTCCGAGAAGTTTGAATCTTCAGTGAACGTTCACGCATTGCTGAGGCCGCGCCAGCGATTTCCGTTTCTGTCTCACCTTGCATTGCCAGTGCTGTGAGCAGAGACGAAATGTCGACCGGAGAACACTCACCATCCATGATTGAACCAATCGCTGTTCGCATCTGGTTGGCATCCACTTCTTGCTGACTGAGTAACTGATCGAGGATAACTCGAATGTTCTTGTGCATGATCTGCTTCCAAAGCATTTTGAAAATAATGTCTGCTTTCTGTCTCGCGAAACTGAGTAAAACATGACATGAAAAGTCATCTTCGCAAAGGCAGAAGATATGAATCTGTACTAATCGTTTTCTTTTGTCGCCCCGCTTACGAACTCACAAACTTGCGTAGGGTCTTTCATCCCCGGTGCGGATTCAACCCCGCTTGCGGTATCGACTCCCCATGGCTGAACCATGCGAATGGCGGCCTCAATGTTCTTTGTGTTCAATCCGCCAGCCAGAATAAGTGGCGGCCAGTTCTCGACGTCGTAATGGTTTGCGATCATCTCCCACGGAGCGGTGTGTCCGGTCCCACCGTAGGAGCCTTGAACGTTTGCGTCGATCAAACAGCCAGCCAGTGCCACTCCAGCAGTTCGGAAACTGTCAATTTCGCTCGCCAACTGCTTGATGTTTGTCTCATCGATTCGTATCGCCCGAATAATTTTCAAATCGCCCAGTTGAGCTGCGAACTCCGCCGTCTCGTCGCCATGAAGTTGAATCGTTTTGATGCCGGCTTCGCTCGTCACTCTCTGAATTTCTTCAACTGTGTGATTGACGAACAGGCCGATCGGTTCGACGTTCGCCGGCAACGATTCAACAATTTGCCGAGCGGTTTCAAGATCGACGCGGCGTTTGGACTTCGCGTAGAAATTCAAACCGATCGCGTCGACACCAGTGTCGCAAACTTGAAGTGCGTTTTTTACCGAAGTTAGCCCGCAGACTTTAACCCACATTGTTGTTCACCTCAGTGGCAGGTTCGTCCTCCGCGTGTTCCTCCGGGTTTGCTTCTTTTTCCGCAGCGATTCTTTTGAGAGTTCTCAAACGATCAACCGTCATCGCACCGATAGCAGTGATCGTTAGCAGAATGGTCTCCACGATCAAGATTAGATTTGCGTTCTTGTTGACCCAACGATTAACCGGCACGTCCTGATCGCCGAACGTCACTGCGATGACGATGAAAATTGAGACGCAAAAAATTGTTGACATCACAATCACAGGATAAAAAGTCATCCGCTCGCGGCGAACATCTTGTGGGCTATCTTTATTCATCTGGCTGAATCTTTGGGCTGTCCTGAAAAGCTGTGCTTGAAGCACGAAGTTATTTCTTCATTGTTCTGGGAGGCCCGCTTACTTTGTAAAGTTGAGAGTGTTTGAATTCTTGTCGTTCCCGCGATCGTCATTTTTGCGAACTTATCGGCTGCTTGCTACGAGATTTTATGTTGGAGGATCGTTCGGAGACTTGAAATCCTTGTGATGAATTTTACGCACACCTTGCACACTCGCTGTCAGCAGCTTGCAAAAAGATTTTGAGGCCAAAGAGTTCAACTTGCAATGTGGTTTCCATTTTGACAACCCGTGATTCACCAACTCGCGACAGGGGCAGATTTTTCAATCGTGAACAATTTCTTAAGTCCCACGAGTGTTTCCAAAAAGTTCAATGTGTTTTCTCGGAGAGATCTGCCATCCTCTTGAGTCGGCTTCTTCAACGAGCCAACTCTCTTTGGATCGGAGTTCTTGAATCTCTGTTCCCTGAGGCATGAGAAAGACGTTTTCAGCGACGACTTCCGGGAATTCCACAAGCCACTGTTCGACGTCATTCAAATCCGACGGTTGGTCGATCACAAATTTGAGTTGATAAGGAAACCGGCTGATCATTTCCCGAATGACCTCCGGGCGGTGTCGCCGAGCATTGTGCCGACTTTCCCAAGGTGTCCCGACGGGAGTTGAATTGGCGAGCTTCGGGCTGATTGACATCAGGTCTGCTTCGACATCACGCAAAACTGTCCCGGCAGTCTCAAAGGTGATGAAGTGACCCATTGACCTCAGCTGTTGCGTAAAAGGGACCATGTCTGGAACCAGCAACGGCTCGCCGCCGGTAATGACGACGTGCTCGCAATCAAAGCCTGTGATCTCAGCCACAAGTTCTTCCAGCGAACGCTCAGTTCCTTCCGGTTCCCATGATGTATATGGAGTATCGCAAAACCAACACCGTAAATTGCATCCCGATGTGCGCACAAAGCTGCTCGGAACGCCGGTGTAACGACCTTCTCCTTGGACGGAATGAAAGACTTCAGAAATCCACATCAGTTGATGTCTTCGTTTTCTGTTGAGGCTGCACTTCAAGGTCACTTCTTTGATAATGAAGAATAACCAGAGGGTGCGGCGAATACTGCCGGATGGTGGTTTTGTCGATGCAACTATTGCATCTTTGGGAAGAAACGATTCTCGATCTTACAGAGATCGACCACGCGAGAGCAGCGTGGAAGCTGGAAAATTCTTTCCGGGAATATTGTTTTGAGTGGTATTCCCTTGGGAAATCTCTATTTACCCCGCTCTTTTGAGTTTTCGTGACAGGTGAATTGTCGTGATTGGCACGCTGAATGCATTATCAAAAAACATCCTCACACGGGTCACTTCCGACCCCCTACTCCCTACTTTTACAATCAATTCAAGAAGTCACCGGCAGGAAGCCATCGACTTCTTCCCATTGCTTCAGCGACCCTGAAGTTCAATCAATCTATGGAGAGAAAGATGCTTGTCGTCGCACGAAAACAACACGAATTTATTCAAATCGGTGAAGACATCGTTGTCAAAGTCATCAAAACCAGTCGCGGTTCTGTGAAAATTGGAATCGACGCACCGGGAGGAATGCGAATCCTGCGAGGCGAGCTTTCTCTTGAAGACCTTCCTGTCGAGCTTCAGCCAAAATCACTTCCGCGACATCAACGTATGAAATCCAATTCCGACACCGCAAACATGAAAGCTGTCGGAGCCCTTTAATTCACCAATGATTTCCTCCTCCTTCCCGATCCCAATCAGAAAACAGGCGGCACATGAGAAATGTGTCGCCTGTTTTCTATGTAGTTCATCAAGTTGGAGGGCCTGGAGTCCATACATTGCATGTTGTTGGTGAAGTCTTTGAGGAAGATTGTGAATTCAAATAATGTTCTGAGACGCTTTCGGCTATGATGCACCTGTTCTGTTTCGAGAGATACAGTCCCTTCGTGGCGAACAGCATTTTGATGAGAGAAATGCGTTCTTCACGGGCACTCAGTAGAGCGAACCGCTTCAGGCAGGCGTTCTTGTTTTATAGATGTTGAATTGATGAACCCCAAGCTACTCCTGATCGACAACTACGATAGTTTTGTCTTCAACCTCGCCCGGTACCTGGAGGAGTTGGGGATGGAGACAACAGTCGTCCGGAACGATGCCATCAACCTTGCGGAAGTGCGGCAACTCGCTCCGGCTGGAATCATCCTTTCACCGGGGCCATGCACACCTGCGGAGTCGGGGATTTCGCAAAGAGTTGTTGAAGAGTTCCATCAGTCGATTCCGATTTTAGGTGTTTGCCTCGGACATCAGGCAATCGCTGCGGCATTTGGAGGAAACATTGTTCGGGCCAGCGAACCGGTTCACGGTCGAACATCGATGATCCAGCATGATGAAACTGGACTCTTCGCCGATTGTCCGAATCCGTTGCAGGTCGGTCGATATCATTCTCTGATCATTGAGGAAAAATCGTTGCCGGCCGAGCTCCGTGTCACTGCACGCACACCTGATCGAACCATCATGGCCATTCAGCATCTCAAGTTTCCGCTCTTCGGGGTGCAGTTTCATCCCGAGTCAATTTTGACAACTTCCGGCCATCAGATTCTCCAGAACTTTTTGGAGCTCACGGGACTCACCGTTTCGTCGATCCTTAGCGAAGGAGAATTGAGCTCTGCAGATCAACAGGAGTCAACGCACGATTTCTATCAACAAGAAATAGCCCCAGACGCCTGGCGTCCTCTTTGAAGATTCGGAAACTCCCAGCAAGCTTGCCAAGTTCTGGCAGACAATTGAGGTTTGTTGAAAATGCAATCCGGGATTTCTGTCAGTGCAATCCCTGACTTTCTGATTTGAAGCGATCAGCAAGGATTCGCAGGACCGCTTGATTTCCACTCGGAAAATTTCGAGCAGGCAACGTTTCCAGTTCGACCCACTCGAACGGCAACGCGGAGGGATGGGGAGCAGCGGCCTCGACAAGTCGGCACAAGTAGAATGTCAAGCTGACGGTTCGATCTGGATACTCAAAAACTTCTTGGTGAAGTCTCTCGGCAATCTCGACTTGCAGTCCAGTCTCTTCGAGGCATTCTCGAATTGCACACTTAGCTGCGGATTCACCTGCTTCACACTTCCCGCCGGGGAACTCCGCCTGTCCCCCTAAATGAGCATCCTGATCGCGTGTCCCGACCAGAACACGTCCTTGCGAGAGAACAACCGCGATACCAATTGGGATTGAAGTCATGTCGACACGTTTGGGAAAGCGAATACTATGGCGGTTGCTTGAATTATGGAGAGCCGTGAAACTTACGGGGGAAAGCTCTTTGCGAATCATTCTGATTCGTTTCCATAGATGATTGACACGCACGATGACTTGCCCATCGCTTAGCAAGTCGAGACGATAGCTTTTCAGAGTACGAGTTAGAACCGAAGTTGAGTGGCAAAATGAATGCTGACACCTTTCGGAAAGTAATCTATCGAGGATGGAAATGGCAGCCTTTGAGAGTGAAAAAGCACAGTTTGACCGTGACGGGTTTGTTATTGTCCGCAATCTTCTAAGCTCTGAAGAGACCGAACTTCTGGCGAAAATCTCCCGGGCCGATGTGAACCTGGCGGAGACAGCTTATGGCAGGGAAGACGGGAAAGGCGCGGTCGTTACACTCGCTGTCCGCAATGAATTACAGCAGGATTATTACTCGTCCATTGTGAAATCTCAGCGAATTGTGAAACGCATGAGTGCTCTTCTCGGCGACGAAGTTTATCACTATCACCACAAGTTGATTCTCAAAGAGCCTCGCGTCGGCGGCGCCTGGGAATGGCATCAGGATTATGGCTACTGGTACAACAACGGATGCCTGACCCCTGATATGGGAAGTTGCCTCATCGCCATCGACCGAGCGACTGAAGAGAACGGTTGCTTGCAGGTCTTGCGAGGCTCCCATCAAATCGGGCGGATCAATCATGGCCCCATCGGTGACCAAACCGGCGCAGATCTCGAACGGGTCGCGGTGGCGGTTGAACGATACGAAACAGTTCATGTGGAACTCGAACCCGGTTCGGCGGTTTTCTTTCACTCAAACCTGCTGCATCGCTCGGATCAGAACACCAGTGAGAACCCACGCTGGGCACTGATCTGCTGCTACAACACAAAGAAAAACGATCCCTACAAAGAATCACGCCACCCAGGGTATTCCCCACTGGACACTCTTCCCGACGATCAGTTATTAAACGCCGGTCATCACCATCTGGAACAACTGACTCAACAGTCGTCCGGATAATTCGAAGCAAAACTTCGTGAACTCATCCGCTCGATACGACCTTCCGAGAAAATCAGCCAAGCACTTGGCTCAAGAACCGACGCAATCAGGACGATCTGCATGTCAAACGATCATCAACAGGGAATTCCCCCAAACGCGGAGCGTGTCTCGAACGTGTTTGTCAAACTTTGCGAAGTGATTGCAAAGCTTCGATCTCCAGAAGGCTGTCCCTGGGACCGTGTGCAAACATTAAAGTCAATTAAACCTTATACACTCGAAGAGACGTACGAACTTCTTGAAGCGATTGACACAGATGATAACGAAAACATCAAAGAAGAACTGGGGGATGTGCTGCTTCAGGTGATGCTCGATTCCCAAATCGCGGCTGACGAACAACGATTTGATGTCATCGATGTTATCGAAGGAATCACCGAGAAGATGATCCATCGGCATCCGCACGTCTTCGGAGAAGCTCACGCCGAAACAGCGGACGACGTCCGTTCGCATTGGGAGAAACAAAAAGCAAAAGAGAAGACGAGCCGGAACTCCGCACTCGACGGAATTCCTGTCGACCTTCCTGCACTCGCCAAAGCTGCCCGCATTCAAAAGAAAGCAGCAAGAGTCGGCTATGACTTCCCCCATCGTGCCATGTTGTTCGACAAATTGAGAGAAGAAGTTGAAGAACTGAAAGTCGAACTTTATCCCAACGAAGAGATGCCCGAAATCTCCGCTGCCGTGGACATGAAACCTGTTCCAGACGAGCCGATTAACGATCCGGAGCGGCAAGATCGAATCGAAGAAGAACTCGGTGATGTCTTGTTCGTACTGGCGAATATCGCCCGCCGCTGGGATGTGAACCCGGAAGAAGCACTAAGACGCTCAAACAAGAAATTTGCAGGAAGATTCAAACATATTGAACGTGGATTGGCTGCACAAAGTAAGTCAATTCAACAAGCGACGCTGGAAGAGATGGAAGCTCTGTATCAGCAAGCAAAAAAACTGGAAAAGGCCGCAGAGTGAATTGAGCTGCGATCATTCAGCTCTGACAAGTGCGATCTTCACGGTGCAAAATCATTGCGGCGGCGATCTGTCATTGTTGGAGAATCCAGCTTGCTGCCTGTTCGGCAGCTCCTTTAGGGGTTGTATGTCCGCGCGGTTCGGAGATGATGTGCAATTCGAGTCGACTGGGCACATCCTTGGCGACTGCTTCAGCACTGAGAGCTAGAGCGAAGTCCATTGCACTTTTCGTGCTGACGCGGTCGTCACGGTCACCGATGATCACCCAAACCGGTCTCCCCGCGAGCTGCTTTGCCTGTGACTCCAAACTCAAACGCTTTACCAGCGGCAATTCTTCATTTCCAGCAAATTCTCGGAGCGCAGCGAGGTCTGTCACCGGAGCAAACCCGGCAACACATTTGACTCGCTCGTCGGCAGCGGCAAACTGGATGGCCATGTATCCACCGCGTGAAGTCCCGGCGGCTGCGATTTGATCTGGGTCAGCCACTTTGGTTTGAATTAAATGGTCAAGCACTTCAGATGCTCGCTTTTGAAACTCGGCAGCGACGTTCTCACCATTGGCGATGCGAAGATTCCAACCTCCGAGCCCGGATGTTTCCCCATCGATCGCCTGTTTTCCGTGACACGGCAGGTCGATCGAAACGCAAAGATACCCCTGCTCTGCGAGCGCGTTTCCACATTGCCGGAAGTATGCGTCCTTCAGCGTCCCTTCGATGGTTCCGGAAAAGATGAAGAGGGTCGGCGCTGGCCCAGGTTCAGGTGATCCCCATGTGCCGTACTCGACTCCCCCGGGAGTTGTGTGAAGCTTGAGGTCTTGTGCTTCGAGAGGTTCTGTCACAGACAGGAAACAGGCTAAGAAAATTCCAGAGAACAATATCGATCGTAACTGTAAACGAGTCATTGTCACACTCTTCCCAAACAGAATTGACTGGCGGCTCAGTCTTTGAACATATCAGCTTCGAGCCTCATAGCCTACTAAAGCACTTTTTTCGCTGAACGAATTGCAGAGACCGACTTCCGTTTATTTCGTGCCCGTTGAGTTGCTGCCTTCGGAATCAGTCGTTCGAGTCATCGAGAGAATCATCCCCAACACGAAAACCGGGAGGCTGAGTAATGTCAGTTCCTTGGCATACTCAAGACTTTTCCAGAGCATGAAGAGTGAGAAAAAGCAAAAGACAATCACTGGGAGCGGGTAGAACGGGACTCGGAATGGTCTTGGGCGGTCTCGGTCAGTGAAGCGTAAAATGCTTACAGCAAATCCAGACATCGCGAAGAAGGCCCAGAAAATCGGAGCTGTCGCAGCGACCAATGTGTCGAATCCGCCGAAATATTTTGCCCAGTCAGGTTTTGGAAGCCCAATCGAAACAGCAGCATTCGCTGTCAGAACCCGTCCATTTTCTGTTCCGACGGCCAGGACAAGAAACAAGGAAATCCCGGTAATCGTCAACAACGAGACGAGAGGAACACCACGTTTGTTCCATTCGCTCCAACGACGAAACAGAGCATAGTCGTCACCCACGGCAGCGAGTAATCGGCAAGAAACAAACAGCATTCCATGAATGGCTCCGAGCGCAGAAAGCATCACGATGAGGCCCATGACGATCGAAGCGGAGCGGCCAAAGGCGATCTCAACAATCTCGGCGGCTGGGATTGCGGATGTCCTGACTCCATCGAAACCGAGGACTTTTAGAAACGCAACATTCAGCGAGAGATACAACAGGGCCGTCAGACCTAACCCGAATAGCAAGGCCTTGGGCATGTTCCGTTGATGGTCGCGAACTTCGGGAGTCACCATGGCGGCGTCGTTCCAGCCTCCGTAAGCATACAGCACGAAGACAAGTGCCAGTCCCATGTTCGATTCCGTATTTGCGGTTGAGGTCACCGCCGCTTCTGGAGCAGCAGAGTAAAAGCAGCCGACAACTAAAATTGCTCCCAACGCAAGGACTTTTGCGACTGTCAGAAAGTTCTGAACAAGTTTTCCAGCGGACAATCCAGAGCTGTGAATCAATGTGAGAAGCACCAATGCTGAACTTGCCACGGCTGCCTGATGATTCTTCAAACCAGCAGCGAGCGTCACAGAGTAATCCGAAAACACAAACGCCATCGCCCCGATGCTGCCCGTCAGGATGACGCACAATTGCATCCAGGCGAAGAGAAAGCCAGTCCTGCGGCCGTAAGCCTGTGAAAGGTATTGGTACTCGCCACCAAAACCGGGATAGGTTGTCGCCAGCTCGCAATAGCAAAGTGCCCCGCAGAGTGAAATGAAAGCACCCAGCCCCCAAACGAGTAATCCGGTTGAAGATTCGGAAACATTTCCAAAGACCAACGGCGGAGCTTTGAAGATCGAGGTCCCAACGACAATTCCGATCAGAATGCTCACAGTGTCCCAAACACTCAGGAGCTGTTTCGTTTCAGATTTTTCTTCGCGTTCCATATTGTTGGCGGTTCAAACGTAAGTGAGGGACGGGGTTATAGAATGCATTTCAAATGCGACGATAGATTGATGCTGGTTTTAAATTTTGCTGGAGACCATCAGCCGGTCTGTTTTCACTTGGTGGCATGTGATCTCAGATCATCTTCAGATTCAACAAACCCCAAGTGAACAAAGGTTGAAAATAGTGACTGGCTCAATTCGAAAAAATTGAGCGGCGTTCCAAATGTTTTCAACCAGTGTTCGCGACTCAACGAATTTGTTAGCATTTCTCCAAAGTCGAAGACTGATCCCAAAACTTATGGAATGAAGACTTTCCCCAAGGTGTAAAATCCGAAAGTCGTTTAGGATCGGTTCCGAAATGTTGTCGTATCATGAAAGTCAATTCAATGAAAGTAGCAGCCGTACAGGTCGATGTGAAAATCGGAGAGGTCGAACAGAATTTGGCTCAAACCATTGAGTTAATCGGAGAGACCCGTTCTGCAGGTGCGGAACTTACGATCTTTCCTGAGTGTGCTCTCACCGGATATTGCTACTCCGACCTGAATGAAGCTCGGCAGTTTGCGCAAAATATCCCCGGTCCGGCAACGGATTTGATTGTGAAAGCACTCCAGGAATTTGGGGGATACGCAATCTTCGGAATGCTTGAGCCGAGTCCGGAGGGAGTTTACAACGTCGCAGTCCTCGCTGGTCCCAATGGAGTGATCGGTGTTTATCGCAAGATTCATCTTCCCGGTTTAGGAGTCGATCAATTTGCAACCTTTGGCGATCGACCATTTGAAGTGTATGACCTGGGCGAGATCAAAGTCGGTATCGGCATCTGTTACGATTCTGCCTTTCCTGAATCGATTCGAATTATGGCAATTCAGGGAGCCGATCTGATTGCACTCCCGACGAACTTTCCGACCGGTGCGGAGCAGATGACAAAGTTCGTGATGAACACTCGCTCGATGGAAAACAAAGTCTACTTTGCCGCAGTCAATCGCGTGGGAGAAGAACGGGGATTTCGATTTATCGGCGAGACGGTAATCACAGACCCGACTGGAAATACGATCTCGAAAGGCTCTGGGAAGGATGAAGAAATTCTCTACTTCGATGTCGACCCAGAGAAGTCTCGCAACAAGCGAATTGACCGCGTCCCCGGCAAGCACGCGATTGATCGACTCGCAGACCGGCGACCGGAGATGTACGAAAAGCTGACTGAACCTCATTCATTGCCACGTCCCGGTCGAGACGATTGATTGCATCGCAATGACAGACATTCTCAGGATTTTGCTCTGAAACGCTGAGTCTTGAATTCTCTGAGACAGAACAATTGAAGAAAACGAACGAAGAAAGAACAACGATGAAAGCGATGCTCCTGACGGAATACAAACAGCTTGAAGTGACCGACATGCCCGAACCGGAAATTGGTTCGCGTGATGTTCTCGTTGAGGTTCGTGCGTGTGGAATTTGCGGAAGCGACATCCACGGTTACGACGGCAGCAGCGGAAGACGTATTCCACCGTTGGTGATGGGACACGAAGCTGCAGGAGTTGTTGCGAAGAAAGGGAGCGACGTCGACGGCTTTGAAGTCGGCGACCGCGTGACCTTTGATTCGACCGTCTCTTGTGGGCATTGCAAATTCTGCCGAGCAGGAAACATCAACCTGTGCGATAACCGCAAAGTCCTCGGGGTTTCATGCGGTGAATATCGACAGCATGGCGCTTTCGCTCAATACGTCGCGGTTCCTCAAAACATCCTTTACAAAATCCCTGAAGGTTTGGCGTTCGAACATGCTGCCATGATCGAAGCTGTTTCCATTGCGGTTCACGCTGCCAATCGGGCTCCGGTGAGACTGGGAGATACCGCTGTCATCGTCGGTTCGGGAATGATTGGTCTGCTCGTCGTCCAAGCCATTCGCCTCGCTGGATGCTCACAGGTGATTGCAGTCGATCTTGATGAGGACCGACTCAAACTCGCCCGAGAACTCGGCGCGGATGTGACCCTCAATCCTCAAAGTGACGACGTCGTCGCACAGATTCAATCCCTGACAGGTGGTCAGGGGGCTGACATCGCCATTGAAGTCGTTGGGGCGAGTGTCACTATTCAAACCGCAATTGACGCGACTCGTAAAGGGGGAGCAATCACCCTCGTCGGCAACCTCGCACCGAAAGTCGAAGTTCCCTTGCAGGCGATTGTCACTCGTGAACTGACTCTCTACGGTAGTTGCGCCTCGAACGGGGAATACCCTGCTTGTATCGACCTTCTCGAGCGTGGTGATATCAAAGTCGAGCCACTCATCACCGCGAAAGCCTCGCTCGAAGAAGGTCCGGATTACTTTGCCCGACTCTACAAAGGGGAACCCGGAGCAATGAAAGTGATCATTCAGCCAAACGGTTAAATATCCCAAATCCTCATTGTTTGACGGCCCAGGATTGACGGTCAAGTACGTACGAATTCCACGATGCACACTCAGTGCATCGTGGATCATTGCTCAATCAAATGAAAACCGTCAGTTGAAACCAAGCACTTCTCTTGTAGAACGGGAACATCTTCCCGTTCTATCAAAAGCAAGTTCTTGGCGTGGGGCAATAATCATCCCGAACGAGACTCACAGAGACTTACAGAAATTCTGCAACAACTGTGTCAGCCAGGAAGCGGCCTTCGTAGGTGAGTCGAAGGTGTTCATTGTCGATTTCCAATAAGCCGCGTTTGAGGAAGTTGTCATATTCCTCGGGGGCGAGATCGCGGATCGAGCAGTTGAAACGCTCTTCATAACTACTTAAGTGGATGCCCTTCAATTGCCTTAGCCCTAGCATCACAGCTTCGCGCCGCGCTAAGTCTGGTCCAAGAACCTCTCGGTCAGAACAAGGCGACTCCCCTTTCTGGATCTTCTTAATCCAACCGGTGACACTGCGATATCTCGTTACGCGTTCTCCATTTAAGAGCGAAGCTGCCCCCGGTCCAAATCCGTAGTAAGGGAGCGCGTTCCAGTAAATTTGATTGTGGCGACATTGAAATCCAGAGCGAGCATGATTGGAAAGTTCATACTGATCATATCCCGCTTGCGAAAGCTCTTTCATTGCGGAAGCGTACATTGACCGCTCAAGTTCGTCTTCCGCTTGCTCCAACTGCGACTTCATTCTCCGCGTCCAGAATGCCGTTCCTTTTTCATAAGTAAGGCCGTAAGTCGAGATGTGCTGAGGAGCGAGTAAAATCGCATGACCCAGCGTCGTCTCCCAATCGGTCAGTGATTGTCCCGGGACGGCATAAATTAAATCGAACGAAATATTTTGAAATCCTCGATCACGCAAGCGTTGAGTAACATCGGCAACGGTCTCTGGACGATGTCCGCGTTCGAGGGTTTTCAGATGCTCAGCCTGAAACGATTGCACTCCCAAACTGACTCGATTGACGTTGAACTCGTTGATTACATCCATTCTCTCAGACGAAAAATCTTCAGGGTTGCATTCAATTGAAAATTCGCCATCACTTCGAACAGGCAGCCATCGTTGAAGAATCTTCAAGAGGCGTTGAAGGTGCTCAGGAGGAAGATAATTAGGAGTTCCGCCACCAATAAAGAGGGTGGTCAGCTGTTGCGGCTCAACAAGTGATTCGCTGATTTCCTGTTCCAGGCAATCAAGGTAGACCGACAACAAATCATCGCGGTTGGCGATGACTGTGAAATCACAGTATCCACATCGATGAATGCAAAACGGGACATGAATATAGGCAGCTGAGACAGATTCGCTCATAAGTGACACCATGTTTGATGCTGGACCGGTTTCCCTCCCAGCGTGAGCGGCGAGGTTCTCACCGCATTTGTCGACGGTGCCGTTTTCGAATGAATCCAGCTCACGTTGTTCTCTTTCGGGAAGCAGGCATTCGCCCAGTGAATGGCAAGTCGCCCCATCGTCCAGCGAGCGTTGATATCCTGCAACGGTCTGGCGGCTCGCTCTCCACCGGAATGTTCGTAGATCATGGCATCAATCCCGACCGGACCGAAATATCCAATTTGCTGGATCTCCAAACATGCAAATCGCTGCGTATTGATGATCGATTCCAACTCCGGAAATTGTTGTTCGTCAATCCGCACTATAGAACCAATAAACTGCCCCCGTGTGGAACTTTTCAACTGTGTGACTCCGAAGAGTTGTGGCGGTCCTTCTTCGGGGAGATCCCACTGAATTCCAAATTCCGCGAGCGATTTCAGCTTCGGTTCCAGAAAGAGGACTCGGTTGGCCTCCAGGCGATTGGCAGCCCAGGCAGCCTGTTTCTCGGTCAATTTACGGGTCTCTCCACTGATTTGACCACGTCCGGATTGTCCAAAATTTTCTTTGAGGACAAATCCTTTATCAAATTCCGGACTCTGCAGTAAATGGTCGAGAGACGACGCAGCTTGGAGAGAGTTTTCTCCGTTGAGCAGGCAATTGAGAAGCTGAGAGAGCTCAAAGGAAAAGACTCTCGAATTTGCCAATTTCACTGCCTCTAATGAAGGATGAGTCGATTTGGTTTTAAGTTCACGGTCAAACTGATCGACCAGTTCTTTTGTCCATCCCCAAGGCTGAATATGCGTGACATGTTGCAGAATCTCAGAGAGTTGATCGGGACCGACAAATTTAGGGGGGAAAATGCCAAAACGCCGGAGATGTTCAGTAAAGTCAGGTGGAATAAATTCCGGACAGAGAATGAAATCTTCAGAGGAAGCGGCTGCAGTCAGGCATGGAGAAAGTTCTGCCTCGATGCGTTGAACAGCTGTCGAGATTTGATTTCGTTCGATCAGCTGATTTTCAAACGAAAAATTCCCAATCCAAAGTGCGGACATTCGTATTTTCGGTGGTTTTTACAAGGTTCTGTGCGGAGCGATTGGACGGTTTGAGCAGTTTGACAATAATACCTTGAGATTGCACGTGGCTATCTCACGAAGATTCATCGATGATCGAAAGTGGTTTTGTGAGCAAATATAATTATGACGCCGTCCTGTTTGTTTCTTTTGGAGGACCAGAAGGACGTGACGATGTGATTCCGTTTCTTGAAAATGTGCTGCGCGGGCGAAATGTTCCTCGGGAACGCATGCTCGAAGTTGCTGAGCACTATTACCATTTTGATGGCATGAGCCCCATTAATCAGCAGACACGCGAATTAATGGCCGCTGTTCAAGCGGATTTGAAAGAACTCGGCGTTGAAATTCCTATATATTGGGGAAACCGAAACTGGACTCCGCTCTTGCCGGATACCATGCAGAAAATGAAAGATGACGGAGTGCAAAACGCGATTGCATTCGTTGTTTCTGCTTACAGTTCTTACTCTGGATGTCGTCAATATCGGGAGAATATTCTGGCAGCGCAGGATGCCGTCGGAGAAAATTCTCCGAAAGTCGATAAGATTCGGACGTTTTATAATCACCCGGATTTTATTGCTGCGAATGTTGAGCACATTCAATCTGCGATCAACTCTCTCCCCGAATCACAGAAGTCTGAGTTTCGTCTTGCTTTGACTGCCCACAGTATTCCCGATTCGATGGCGAGTACATGTGACTACGTGCAGCAGCTCTCCGAGACTTGCCGCCTGATTACAGAAGAGCTGAATCTTCCACCGAAACGTTGGCGACTGGTTTACCAAAGCCGCAGCGGGCGGCCACAAGACCCGTGGCTCGAGCCGGATATCCTTGACCACATTGATGAGTTGGATAGCCAGGGTGTCAAATCGCTGATTATCTCTCCGGTTGGCTTTCTTTCTGATCACATGGAAGTTCTGTTCGATCTCGACGAGGAAGCAGCACAAAAGTGTGAGGAATTAGATATCACGTTGGTCCGGGCTGATTCTCCGGGAAATCATCCTAAATTCGTGCGGTGTGTGAGCAAGCTGATCATTGAGCGATTGAATAATTCTATTGAGAAAGAAGCGATCGGAAAATTTCCCGCGAACTGGGATGTCTGTGCCAAAGATTGCTGTCCCGCACCAGTTCGCCCAACAAAACGACCTGCTAGCTAGAGCGTTGAGAATTCTCTAAAGTTTAAACAGAGGCGTGAATATCGACCGATATTGATGAACGCTTGTCGTCTCATTGAACGGCAAACTATTCGATCACATAGAAACAGTGACAGGAAAACGAGATGTCTTTGAAGAAAAAACTCGCTGCGGGTGAG
This sequence comes from Thalassoglobus polymorphus, assembly GCF_007744255.1. GTDB lineage: Bacteria > Planctomycetota > Planctomycetia > Planctomycetales > Planctomycetaceae > Thalassoglobus > Thalassoglobus polymorphus. Next base: position 2,705,677 of record NZ_CP036267.1, read on the forward strand.
CGTGTCAATGTGTTTGCACTCAGCCGACTTTACCAGCCTAACATGATCGAAATGTTTGCGATTCAGGGCGGATTTGACGGATTCTGGATTGATGCCGAACACGCGAGTTTCTCGGCTCAGGATATCGAAGTCGCAGCAGCCTACGCTCGTGCTTCCAATCTTGATTGCTTCGTACGTATTCCTCCTCACGATTACTCTTTGGTGACGCGATGTATTGAATCGGGAGCTGAAGGTGTGATGGCTGCTCAAATCGTGTCGGCAGAGCAAGCAGAAGAATTTGTTCAATGGGCAAAATTTGCCCCGCGTGGAAAACGTGGCTTGAACGCAGGATGTCACGACGGACAATTCGGAACAATTCCGGTTGCAGAGTTTTGTCAGCAGGCGAACGAACGTTCTTTCGTTGCAATTCAAATCGAAACGCTGCAAGCATTGGAAGAGTGTGACGAAATCGCTGCCATCGATGGCGTGGACCTGCTGTTCATCGGGCCATCTGATCTTAGTCAGGCTCTAGGAGTGACCGGCGATTTCATGCATGAGAGCTGTATTGCTGCGATCAAAAAAGTTGCGGCAGCTTGTGCGAAACACGGAAAAACATTCGGAGCAGTCACGACGACTCCTGAACATGCTCACATGCTCGCAGAATTAGGCTGTAAAATGCTCAGCCCGACGAACGACATTCGAACTTTCAACGCAGGCATTAAAGCTGTCAAAGAATCATTCAGCGAGTTTTTCTAGGACCAGTCCGAAAACATCTGGAATCGCTGCTTTTCTCAATGATTGAGAGAGCTATTTCAAGTTTCAGGATCAGTTCTAAATAGAATCTAAGATTGGTCTATTCGCTCTGCCTCGTGGGAAACAGCAATTTTCCTGCTGAAATGCATCCTACATGGGCAGACGGTAGACCAAATTGCTTTATAGCGACTCTGAAGTTTCCACTGAGTGATTTTCCTCAGCATTATGGCTGAGCGAGATCGCAAAAAAAGCCGGTGCAAGATGGTTTGCATCATTCTGAGAAACAAATTCCACTGCAAGTCAAGAGAAGTTTGAAAATCCCTCATCAGTTTTACTGATTTTGCCGATTCTAGGGTTGGCTTGGAGAAAGGTGTGTTTTCCACAATAAGTGGGAATCAGGGGGGCATCTTTCTTCATCCGAGCCAATTCTTACTTGAGGCGCGCCATCGCTTTGGCGAGTCAATTCTCAAGCGAATCGCACAGGCGTGCGGTATAGGTGAGCGGTATACAGGTCTCTTTGCGGTGGCAAAGCGAGTTACGCCGAGATCAATTCGGCCTCTTCGGGCTCAGTGGATTCTCTAAAGCTCAGTGGCGTCGAATCTGCCAAGCCTAAATTGGCAGCCAGTTCCTGAAACATTTTCAGCCCTGCTCGCTCGGCATCTCCGAGTTTGAAGTAGAGATTTTTTGTCAGGTAATTCAAAGAAGTCTCGTAGTCTAGATTGAGGGCATCTGCTCCGTCCTGGGCGATTCGCTCAATTGCGTTCAATCCAGCATTTCGTGACTGTGCCAGTTTGGACGGAATCTCGCCAAGTTCTGCGTTCTGTCTAGTGACCCACATCGCGAACACAAATGGAAGTCCGGTCCAGTTGACCCATTCTTCGCCCAAATCCCAGACTGTGTGAAATGACTCTTTGGGGGGAGAGATTGCACGATCGCCAATCAGCAAAACCGCGTCGGCGTTTGTGTCTCGGGTGGTTTTCTTCAACGGAAGTTTCTGAAGCTCGGGAGAAACGCCAAATCGCTCTTCGAGCATGATACGCGTCAATGCTGCACTGGTGCGTGAACCTTCATCCAATGCGAGAGTACGAATCTCCCCCGGGTGAACACGTGAGTATAGTTTCACCGACATCACAGGTCCGTGAGTCGCAATACATGCATCCGAAACGACTTCGTATTCAGGATTCAAGAATGATTCGACCGAAGGAATGAGAGCAACATCAAGATCGCCGGACGCCAATCCGTCAGCCAAGCGACTCGGGACGTCGAAAATGCAATCACTTTCCGTGCAAAGACTTTCGAGGTCTTCGACCAACGGTTTGCTGTTCAGATAGCTGACTGCACCGATTCGCATCGTCGCTCGAACCTTTTTCTCTGGAAGCGAATTGGGAGTCTCTTTTCGCGCTCGATCAATCATCAGTCCTACTTTCCATAGTTTGGCACAATTGGATTATAGAAGACCATACGAATCTCGCAATCGACACAACGTACATCAAGATCAGCTGTTGGGACAACGTTTCGGAACTGTAATGAAACGGGGGGACTGATCCGAATACCGAAATCTGATCTCTCAAACATTGTGGAGAGCTTTCAAAATTTGCCTTTCCCGGACAAAGTTGAACTTGTCCTCTCTCCTTGAACCGGAGAATCACGTTCGTCGTAACGGAGAATTCAGCCCCATTTTACGATTTGAGACAACAGAGTCTCCAACATGCCTCCCGTGAGCGAAGAAATCCCGCTAATCTGGTGTTCACGGAAGTCAAACATCATGGCGGGGTCGAAACCTGCCCACATTGAGAACAGATCCGAAAATCTGAATTGGGTCCCCAGGTATTGAGGGGATTCCTGATGAAAGAGGTTTTGGATCGGTTCCTTGAACAGAATTTCACTCACAGAAATGTCGAAACCACTTCGAGTCGGATTGATTGGACTGGGAACTGTTGCCAGTGGCGTTGCTCAAATTCTTTTACGTCATCGTGACAGAACCCGGGAGCGTGCCGGGCGGGACGTTGAGATTACTCGCGTCGCCGTCCGAGATCTCAGTAAATCACGTGATGTTGAGATTCCATCAGACATTTTGACCACCGATGCCATGTCGGTGGCAACTGCTGCCGATGTCGACGTCGTGATTGAGCTCATCGGGGGAATCTCACCAGCGAAAGAGTTGGTCGAAGCAGCTTTGAATCACGGAAAAGATGTCGTGACGGCGAACAAGGCGTTGCTTTGTGAGCATGGGGACACGCTCTTTGCTCTCGCAAGAGAGACCGGCAGATGTATCGCGTTCGAGGCGGCTGTTGCAGGCGGTTGCCCCATTATTGCTGCAATGAGCCAGTCAATGACTGGAAATCAGATTACATCTCTGGCAGCAATTTTGAATGGAACCAGCAACTTCATTCTGACGCAAATGTTGCATAACGACGCATCCTATGACGATGCGGTTCAGGAAGCTCAAGAGTGCGGCTACGCTGAGGCTGACCCTTCGATGGATGTCAAAGGGACGGATGCAGCTCAAAAGCTTGGGATTCTCACTCAGCTTGCGTTTGGTGAGCGGATTAGTCCCGACCAATTCCCGGTTCAAGGAATTGATGAACTTGAACTCGAAGATTTGCACTTCGCTGACGAGCTTGGCTATGCCGTCAAACTTCTGGCGACTGCAAAACTCGTGAATGGGCATCTCGAGTTGCATACGCAACCGACGCTCATTCGCAAGGAACGGCCGTTGGCTCAAGTCGACGGGCCATACAATATGATAGAGATTACGGGTGATGCAGTTGGCAAAGCCTGGTTCTCAGCGATGGGAGCCGGTCAAATGGCGACTGCCTCTGCTGTGGTTGCAGATATTATTGATGTCGCTGTGGGCCGAGCGGCGATTACTTTCCCGCATCTGAATCTCTGGCAGACCGAAGAAAAATTCCAGCTGCAGAAGTCGGAAGATATTGAACGCCGCTACTACTTCCGATTTCATGTCGAAGACCGTCCCCACGTGATTGCAGATATTGCCGATGTCTTAGGCCGCAACGGCATCAGCCTCTCTTCGGTGATGCAAAAAGAGGCACAGATCGAAAGCCCTAAAGCTGGAGAGCCTCCCGTTGTTCCTTTGGTCTTCATGACTCACAACGCAACTGAAGGTCAACTTCGAGCTGCTGCAATTGAACTCGACTCGTTGGACTGTGTTCAACCCCCTTGGCTTTGCCTCCCCGTGAGCGATGATCAAGCGTAGTTTCTGGACTTAGAATTTCTCCGGAACCCTTTGCGGTGAAAAGTCTTCTCAAACTCTGAGGGGGCCAATGCAAAGGGGCCGGGGCGGTTGAAAATCTGTTTCAAAAATGATTGTTTCTTGATGAAAATCGCATGCTTCCCGAATACGTATGGTCGCTTTGGTCCTAACGCTGCGATCGATTTACTCCCCTCCGCCGGAATTCACTGGCTGGAGCTGCCGATTAAGAATCATGGAGTGCCCTCTTTTTTTAAGGAGGAGCCCGTTGTTACGAATGGCTCGACTCCTCAGTCTATTTTTGCTTTGAAAGAGCGTATCGCTGATTCTGGTCTCAAGGTTTGCACTTGCAATATCACCAGTGGCAATCCGCTTGAAGAGGATGTTCTGAAGAGAACACTGACAAAACTCACCATCGCCAATCAATTCGGGGCTGAGTATGTCGTCGCCGGAGGTGGGGAGCTGACAGCAGATGATCAATGGCCGTTGCTCATCGACCACATGCGTCAAATCGGTGACCATGCGCAGAAGTTGGGAATCGTTTACTGCTGCGAAACGCATCCCGGAACCTGTCAGAATGCAGACGGAATGCTGGAACTCGTTGAACGAGTCGATCATCCGAATATTCGGATCAACTTCGATACCGGCAATATCTTCTACTACAACGAAGATGTTGAGTTGCTGGAAGAGATGGGCAAGGTCGCTCCTTATATTGCACATGTCCACCTGAAAGATACGAACGGGAAATTTAAGGACTGGCACTTCCCTGCCCTGGGAGCTGCTGGGCATGTTGACTTTGCTGCAGTTCTCCGTTTTCTCAATGGGATCGATTTTCACGGCCCCTGCAGCCTCGAATTGGAAGGCATTGAGGGAGAACCCGAGCTGACACTAGAGCAAACACATGAACGGGTGCTCGTCAGCATTGAGCATCTCAAGAGTGTCGGTTGGGAAATCGAGTAAACTCGCCCACCACTCAATGAGCCTCTTTGAAAACGGTCTTTGCTGCTCGTGCTTCTGTAGATCAGCGATCGAAAATCGTATTCAAGACCTGCCTCGTCGATTTACTCGACCTCATTGAAGAATCTCACTCTTCACGGTTAAACGGTTGAATTGACTGCCCTCGCCTTGAGCGGATCTTTTCTTTTTGGGCAATTTTCTCGCCCTTCCGCTGCCCCCTCTTCGCTGTTTGCCGGTTTCGCAGGATAGGTAATATTTTTCGATGTTAGGGAATCGATCTGTTTGTCTGCGAAGTGATGATTGTTGCGGCGGTAACGGATTGGAGTTGTGCCTGACACTTGACGATTTAGATCATGAGTCAGTCGCATTGAGACAAAGCTGCAGGGATGTAGCGCGATTGAAACAGCTCGAACAGGCGTATTTGTAAGTCAATCATACTGTTCGGAAATTCCGAGCCGTGCAGCCGACCGGATGTTGGCTGAGAATGATAGGGAGCGACACCGGATGTCGACCGTAGAAGTATCACCAACTGTCTGGGATCGAGTACAGAAAATCTTTTCGCAGGTAAAGCTACGCAAGAAGTGTTCCGCAGCGATTGTTGGTGCAACGCTCCTCGGAGGGGTTGCACATGGCCAGCAACTCAACTTGCAAGTCCCCCGTGCACAGCAGGGGCATGCTGGGGCTCAGCAGAGGGCACCGGAGATTCAGCAGGTGCAGGCAACCTACGACGCCCGAAGAGCACTGGATCCGCGAATCCGCTCCATGCCTCGCTCGGAACGCAAGTTGGATGTGATCAACAATCGGTCGCAACTGGTGATTACAGACAAGCGGGTGACTCGCTTCGCGTTTTCGAACCCAGAGGTTATCGACATTATCCAGTTCAGTGAGAATGAGTTTTCGATTCTCGGAACAGGCTTGGGGACCACTGATTTGTGGTTGTGGTTCGAGGAAGAAGGCCGCGAAGTGGCCGAGCCGCTCATGTATGTCGTGACAACAATTCGCGATCCCGAACTTGATGATCAGCGACGAATTGAGTTTGGGCGTATCGAACGGAAGCTTCAGTTGTTGTATCCCAACAGCAAGGTCTATCTGATTCCGATGTCAAGAAAGATTATCGTGCGAGGACAAGCACGCGATGCTGCTGAAGCTGCCAAAATCATGAATGTTGTCCGTGGGGAGGTTGTCGCTCAGTCCGGCAGTCTGCTTGGGTTGGGGAACGATTTCGGTTTCGGTGCTGGTCAAAACGGCTTTAACAACGGCTTCGATAACGACCGGGTGAATGACTTTTTCTCGTCCTACATTGTGGATGAATTGCAAGTCCCAGGTGAATTTCAAATTAGTGTCCGTGTCCGAATCGCAGAGCTGAGTCGTTCACAACTTCGACGACTTGGCATGGACTGGAGTGTTGTCTTTGATAATGGAGCACAATCGATCAGCCAGACGCTGACTGGCGGTGCTGCCACTCTGACTGGCGTGTTTGAGGGTGGGGACATCAATATCATGATTGATGCCTTGGCGTCGAACGGATCTGCCCGCGTGGTCGAAGACGCGCGGCTGATCACTTTAAGTGGGCAACCGGCCGCGTTCCTCTCGGGGGGAGAATTCGCAGTCCCGACAATCGTCGGAATTGGTGGAGCCCAGGGCCAACAGACAAGCTTCCGAGGCTTTGGGACGTCGATTATTACAACTCCGACAGTGGTTGATAACGATCTGATTCGTCTAACAATCGTACCTGAATTAAGTTCTGTCTCCTCAGCAAATACAGTTGGGGGAATCCCCGGTTTGAACGTTCGGCGTGTACAAACGCAAGTCGAGCTTCGCGAAGGTCAAACAATCGTTCTTGGTGGTGTCTTCTCGCGAAGAGAGACTGCTGAAGTCACGCGAATCCCGTTTCTGGGGGAAATCCCACACATCGGGAACTACCTGTTTAATGCCAAGCAGGCAACTGAAGACGAAACTGAAATCCTGATTATTGTCACGCCAGAACTTGTCCGGCCAATGGATGCAGATCAAACTCCGCCGTTGCCAGGGTTCTACGTGACCCAACCGGACGATCATGATTTCTACAAATACAATCGCATCGAAGGTAACCCGGACATGGGGTACTACCAGCTCTTGCCTTACGGAAACGGTCAGGGTTACGGTCAGGATGTGGGATACAACTTCTTTAATCCGCCTCCAGCTGATGGACAGATTGCACCGGCGAATGGATATGCTCCTGTCCCGGGCGAACCTGCAGGGCAAACCTATCCACAACAGCCGCAACAACAAAATCCGCCTTCTCAGGAACAGCAGTACCAGCAGCCGCAGCAGCAGATGCCACAACAACAATATCCACCAAGTCAGCAGCAATATCAGCAACCTGCACCTGTTCCACCGGCTCAGCCACTTCCGCCACCGCCGCAGCCATACGGAACTACTCAAAACAGAATGAGCCCTGCTCAATCTGTTGGCCCGCAAGGACGTCAGCAAGTTGCACCACAAGGGGTTCAGCAGACTTCCGGGTATCGACTCGATACTCGAGTGCAACGAAATCGATAAGGTTGCAGAGGATAGAGCATCGTCCGAATTAGCGTTCAGTATCAGCCTCCTAGTGAACATCAATTTTTGAAATCAGTTCGAGAGCATTTCCAATGCTTCTCACGATCGCGAAGTGCGTTGTCACAAGTCCATTCGCGGGTGTCACAAGGCAGAGCTGTTAAGACGGATTTTTAGATTTGCTCTAGAGAAACGCGTTTTCATAAGGAAACGGTAGAGCATACTGCTCAACTGTTTCATGAACTTGAATCGCTGGATTGTTGAGAATTTTCGGAACGGATTCGATCGATCGGTAAAATCAACCTGTCGTCAATCTATTCCTTCCCTCGGGACATTACTCATTGAACGAATTGATGAGTGAACGCCGAAGTAAATCACTGCGTTACAAGGAGTGATTTGTCATGGAGAGCACAAGAATGTCATCACGGAAGCGTCAGAGACAGCTGGCAAGTCTTCTCATCTTATTGATGTGCGCCTCAAGCTGTGCCCATTCAAACATGTGCGGTGTTTCAAGTTGTGACCCCGTAGGATGTGAAGAGACCGCCGGCTGTGGGAAAACCAAAGCGTGTGGCGGAATTGGCTGCGGCAAAGTCGGCTGTGGAGACTGCTGTCAAATTTGCGAGAAGTGTTCTTTTGCATTCTGTGGATGGATGTGGAGAAAACCGGCTGCCGTCCCGGAAACACTTCCGTTGGGAAGTACCCTTCGTGCACACGATCAAGTGATGCAAACAAATGCCGAAGCTGCAGATTTCATCTTCCATCGGCACGATTTTGTTGGTCAAACGGCGCACTTGACGTCGGATGCAAAAGACAAAATTGTTGAGGTCGCAGCTCGATATCGCAGCACTCCGTTCCCTGTCATTATTGAGCGTTCTGAGAACAATTCGAATCCAGAACTCGATGCATTGAGAAGAAATATCGTCGCTACGATTCTCACAGACTTCGGTAATGCAGATGCCCAACAACGAACGGTTGTCGCAACTCCTTATGGCCCAGGTTACACCGGGCGCCGAGCAGAGATGATGTATTACCAACACGTTGGTTTTGGGGGCAATAACAACACCAACGGAACTGGCAACAACGGAATGAATACAAACAACTTCGGTGGCGGATTCGGCGGCAGCTTCTAGAGTTTTCGGAATGCTACTTGAGCTGTAGAGCAAATCTACTGAGATGCTCAGCCTCGTGGTGATCAGCCAGTTGTGTGTTGACCAGTAATGCGATGAAAAATCCCAAGCGCTGCATGCTATAAAGTATGCAGCGCTTTTTTATGCAGCCTTTTCTTTGTCCCGCTTCTTCTTCCTGGGGATTGACTTCCAGCGTCGATGGACCCAAAAGTATTGCTCGGGGTGTCTCCTCACTGCAGCTTCGAGAGCCTGTGAGTATTTCTCAGTGATTGAACGGACCTCATCGTCTGATTGAATCGTTTTTGTATCGATGACGGTTTCACAACCAACCTCGTATCGGACCCAGCGGCATTCATCGAAATTGTCAGGTTGGCGGACACCGTATCCAAGCAGCACAATGGCTTCGTTCTCGATGGCCATGAGCGCAATCGACCGAAATGTCGATGCTGGTTTTCCAAAGAAATCGACAAAGACTCCGCGACGTCCTGCGTCCTGATCGCAAAGGAGACCGAGATTCCCTCGTGCGCTGAGAACATCTGTGATGCCATCCCATCCGCCTGATTTCAGTAAGAGTCGATGACCAGTCACTTCACGCGTTCTGACAAACCAGCGATGTAAGTAAGGATTGTCCAGTTTGCGGGCAACGATCCCCATGGGAAATCCAAAGGTTCCAAAGGTTGCAGTGGTCGCCTCCCAGTTTCCGAAGTGTCCGCTCAGCATGAAAATGGGACGACCCGAATTGAGTGCCTGAGCAGCTTCTCCTCGGTTTCGAAACGACATGATTTCGCGGTAGTTTTCGAGATGCAACTTTCGCGGAAATTGAACCATCTCAGCGACGAGCCGGAAGAGGTGGACCCACATCTTTTCTATAGTCGCTTCTACCTCAAGGTCGCTGTAATCTGGAAACGCAGTTTTCAAATTGGTTGCTGCGACTTCGTAGCGTGTCCATTTTCGTGGCAAGAGATGGACGAAGCTCCAGCCAAGAAATTCCGCAAACCGTACCGACTGTTTGACCGAAACAATGCCAATTAAGCAGGTCAGCACCCGGAAAACGACATACTCCAAGAGCCATCGGAGTTTTTTCATATTCACCGTGAGTCCCTTCAGGGTGGTTCTTGGATGGATCGGAAAGCCTAACTTAATCTATTAAACAGTAGCTAAATCGCTCATTATATCGATTAATGAACGAGTTCTTACTGATTCTCGCATGGAACCAGCATTGAGGTCAACGGAACTTTGCAGACCTCCTCAAATGGGACCGGGATTGATGAATGGAAATCTCATTTGCTCGCTTCTGGCCATGGAATGCCTTTTCCTCAAAGTCTGCGAAATTTGAGTGATTCACATGCGACGGTTAAGTCCTGCTATTCAAATTTGGGGGCAGTTTGTCAGAATGAGGAGCGTTGAGAGACTGCGGGAATTAGATTCAGGCCGTTCGGCGTGCGGTCACTGAGCCAATCCAACGAAAGATCGAGAAAGAGAAATCATGCAGAAGCGTTCCCTTGGAAAGACTGACATGGAGTTGACGACGCTCTCGTTTGGAGCTTCATCGTTAGGCCAGGAATTCCGCAGTGTGGATCTCAACGAAGCTCTGCGAAGTGTCCACGTCGCTATTGATCGTGGTATGAATTTTATTGATACCTCCCCATTTTACGGACGTGGAATGAGTGAGATGTTGCTCGGTCGAGTTTTGCCTGAAATTCCTCGCGATCAATATTACCTTGGGACGAAACTTGGCCGATACGCTGGTGAGCATTTTGATTTTAGTGCTCGACGTGTTGCAGAGAGTGTCGACATCTCTCTGGAACGGATGAAGGTCGATCATCTCGATCTCGTTCTGTGTCATGACCTTGAGTTTGTCGAGATGTCGCAGATTGTCGAAGAGACTCTGCCTGCTCTGCGAAAGCAGGTCGAGAACGGGAAGGTCCGCTACATCGGTGTCAGTGGATATCCGATGAAGATGTTCAAGTACATTCTGGAGAACGCAGAGATCGACGTGATACTGACTTACAATCATTACACGTTACAAAACGATATGGCACTCGAACTTGTGCCGATCTGCCAGGAAAAAGGAGTCGGGATTATGAACGCTGCTCCGTTCTGTGCTCGACTTTTAACCAGCGCTCCGCTTCCGGAATGGCACAAAGCGACTCCGAAAGTTCGTGAAATTGCCAAAGCTGCCGCTGACCATTGTGCGAGTCGCGGAGTCGACCTCGCTCAACTTGCGTTACAATTCTCGATAGCCAATCCCGACTTTACAACGTGTGTCACCGGATCTGCCAATCCTCAGCGTGTGTCGCAATGGGTTGACTGGGCAGAAATCCCTCTCGATGAAACCTTGTTGGCTGAGGTTCAAGAAATTCTTAAACCGATCCATAACTGGTTCTACCTCGAAGGCCGTCCCGAGAATAACGACACGCCGACTGTCGAAGCGTAAATCCCTCTCCGATAAACTATGAAAGCTAGAGAATAATGAAGGCCATACGACTCGAAGAACCCAAAAACTTTCAGCGTGTTGAGATCAATGAGCCGACGTCTCCAAGGCCGGGGCAGGCTCTTGTACGGACGCATCGCATGGGGATTTGCGGAACAGACTACGGTGGATACCTCGGCAAGATGCCTTTTTTCAGCTATCCGAGGATTCCCGGACATGAACTCGGCGTAGAAGTTCTCGAAGTCGGAGACAATGTTACAAACGTCAAAGTTGGCGATCGCTGCAGTGTTGAGCCATATATGAATTGCGGTGAGTGCTACCCTTGTCGCAAAGGAAACGGGAACTGTTGCGAGAAGCTCAATGTCATCGGAGTGATGGTTGATGGTGGGCTTTGTGACAAATTTCTGATTCGAGCGGACAAGTTACACTCTTCTTCCAAGTTGACGTATGAACAACTGGCATTGGTCGAAACACTCGGGATTGGCTGTCACGCCTGCGACCGGGGAGCGCCGCAAAAAGGGGATCACGTTCTCATCATCGGCGCCGGACCAATCGGGTTGGCAACTCTCGAATTCACACGGCTTACCGGAGCGACGATCACAGTCATGGACATGGTCGAATCGCGACTCGAATTCTGCCGTGAGACCTATGGTGTTCCGCACACTGTTCAATTCAAAGGAGATGGCAGCGAACTCGAACAGATGCTCGATATCACCAACGGTGATCGGTACGCCGTCGTCACCGACGCGACCGGGCACAACGCTTCGATGTCGAACGCCCTCAAGTATGTCGCCCATACCGGCTCACTGGTTTATGTTGGGATCACAACTGCCGAGGTTTCGTTCCCTCATCCGATCCTGCACAAGCCAGAGATGTCAATCAAAGGTTCGCGGAACGCCCTGCCGAGCGACTTTTCAAGAATTATTAGTCTAATCGAAGATGGCACGATCAATACCGAGCCTTGGGTGACGCATCGAACGTCGTTTGATACGGTCATCGAAGAATTTGAAACCTTCACTCATCCCGAATCTGGGGTCATTAAGGCTATCATCGAAGTTGCATAGAACAGTTTGCCATTGAGAAAGTGGGGAGCTCGGAGCGAGTTGCTGACCAAATTATCCGGGGCTTACGATTGACCATTTTGCGAACAGCATGGCAATCGCAATGATGTGGACTATCACAGCTATCAGGCCGACACCGACCAGGGTCTCGGCCCCGTCTGAATGGGGAACTGTTCGCTTAAGAATTTGCTTATTGAAAACTGCACAGATCCAATTCCAGTGCAACATCAGGTGCACCGTGACTCCAAGTGTAAGGATGCAGAGGGTGGTGAACTGAATATTCTGCCAGGCGACGATATCTCCTCCCCAAAGTGTCCAGCCATCGGCGTTCGCTCCCACGGGAAAGATAAACTGCAGGACAGCTGCCACCCACATCAATACGACAAAATTGATCAACAGCAATAGATCGAGAAAAAAGTTGATCAGCGACCACGAAACGCGCGTTTTTCGAGTTGCGGTCGTCTTTGATGTCGGCTTTTCAGTGACTGAGTTCATTTGAGTCGGATGTCTTTAACGGTGGTTTCAATAGAGATGTCAAAGCTTGAGCAAGTATCTTAATTCGTTGAGTTCTGTGAAGTGGTACAGAATGGGCAGGCGGGAACGGCTTCTGTATGCTCCAGGGTGAGAAAAGCTGCGCCCCGATATATCGTGATGGCTCCGGTAAAAACGACGCACCACGCTGCCGTGCGCAAAAGCCTGAGTCGGGTCACCCCGGAGAGTAACTGCCCCCCGATGCCTGCGAGGACCATCATCGGAACCGTGCCAAGCCCGAAGGCGAACATGATCGCCCCACCCAAAAATAAATCTTGTGAGGCTGTCGCAAGAGCGAGGAATCCATATAGCAGTCCGCACGGCAGAAAACCTGTCATGACGCCTGCCAGGAATTTGGAGAACCTCGATCGCGATTGAAAGAAGGTGCGAAACAAGGGGCTGACCAGACAACCTTGCGGTGTAGGAGATTTGCCTCGACTCCACAGGTTGATACCCGCAGCCTTGAGGCCTTGCACAATCAGAAACAGACCGGCGACGAAGCTGAGAATTGCGGAGGCGTTCACCCATTGGCTTGTTGAGTGGCCAAGGTGCATCCCGACATAGCCTGCGACGACACCCAACACGCTGTACGTGAAGATCCTCCCAATCGAATATGCTCCTTGGGAAATCCACATCTCTCGGCGTGAGGTCTGGTTCGCACCGATCAAAATCGCAAACCCACCGCACATTCCGAGACAGTGCGACGAGCCGAGCAGGCCTCCCATAAAAATCAGCGATAGTTCACTCACGACGAAACCTCATTCGTTGGGGGACTTGGCAGAACTGATGGCCAAGGCTGGTTGGTTTATCGATTGAGTGTGCAGACTGCTCTCGCTGAAGCTTTCGGTCGGCCTGGATCTGACTGACGTTGATTGTCGTTGCGTCTGATCACTTGCCTGTGGCTGATTCGAATGAAATTTCGCACCAGGCGAGACATCGACTTGATCGCCGGGGTCAGAATACCGTGCTTGAAGGCGAAGTGAATTTGTGATGACAAAAACACTACTGACAACCATCAGGGCGGCGGCAACTGCCGGGTGGAGCATCCCCGTTACCGCGATCGTCATCCCTATTCCGTTATATGCGAAGACCCACGTTAAGTTGGTCCGAATCGTTTTCATCGTCTGCTGAGAAAGCTCGACCAGCCAGGGGATCTGGGAAAGATCGTCACCGACGAGACAGATGTCTGCGGCATCGCGACTGACGTCAGCACCACAACCTAAGCAGAGTCCGACATCCGCAGCGGATAATGCAACGACATCGTTCATCCCATCACCGACGAGTGCGACAGGGCCAATCTCACGCTGGATTTTCTGAATCTCGATCTGCTTCTGACGTGGTGAGAGTCCGGAAAGCGCGGGCACGCCCGCAGTTGTGGCGAAACGCTTGGCTGCGTCAGAAGAATCGCCGGTCAAAATCCCGAGGTCCAATCCGAATTCACGACACTTGGCAAACATTTCCGTCACCCCTGCTCGTGATTGTTCCTCAAAAATGAAAAGTCCACGAACGAGGCTTGCCCATCCGATCGAGACGACTGGATGCCCTTCCCTTTGAGCTTGCTCAAGTGCCCGTTCCAATCTTGGCGGACACTCGATATCAAGATCGCGCATCAGAGGAAGACTTCCGAGTGCCGTCGGTTTGAATTCACCGGAAACCGTTCCGTAGACTCCCTTCCCGGCTTGGCTTGTTGGGCGGATATCCAGCAGTGAGACATCCTCTTTTATCGAATCGAGAATTGCCCGGCTGAAGACATGATTCGAGGACTGAGCAAGTTGCTTCGCGCGTTGATCGATTTGGCGAGTCGATGTCTCGCCATCAGTGATCAGCGACTTCACGACCGGGGTTCCCGTCGTCAATGTTCCAGTTTTGTCGAATCGTATCGCTTTGATATTCGCCAGCGATTCAAGTACCTGCGTCGAATTGAATGCAATGCCACGTCGGGCAGCAACTCCAACGGCTGCCCACAGAGTCATGGGTGTCGCCAGTCCCAGGCCGCAAGGGCATGCGATGAGAATCACCGACAAGGCTGTTAAAACTCCTGTCATGATAGAACTTGCAATGGCATGGAAGGCAAATGTCCCTATCGCCAAGAGCAGTGTCGCTGGGATGAAGAACTGCGTGATGCGGTCAGCCAGGCGTTGCGTATCGCTTTTTTCAAGACGGGCAGCTTTGACGGCCTCGACCAGTCGCTGCAAGACTGTTCCATTCTGTGTGACATCAACACGCACAATCACTTCACCATCTAAAGCGATTGTGCCACCGATAACACGGTCGTTTAGAGACCTTTCCACCGGCCAGCTTTCTCCGGTGATTAGCTGCTCGTCGATCGTAGTTTGACCTTCAATGATGACTCCATCAATCGGAAATCGCTCTCCCGATCGAACGATGATCTTGTCACCGATTCGTATTTCTTCGCGAGGAACTCGGCGACGAGACATATCGCTTTGCAAGATCAAGACTTCCTCGGGGAGTAGCTGTTGCAGTTGATCAAGAGAGGCAGTCGACCGAAGTTTTCCGGTTGCCTCCAGCCATCGACCGAGTGTCACGAAGACGAGAATCATACAGCCGACTTCGAAGTAGATATCTCCCTCGCCTCGCCAAACCGATATCGTTGAATAGACAAAGGAAGCCAGGACACCACTCAGGACGAGTAGATCGGTTGAAAAGCGAAATTGTGAAAGGTCGTCGAGTGCTTGCTCGAGCAAAGGTCGCCCCAGCAATACGAGAACGGGAAATGTCAGCAACAAGCAGGCAAAACGAAAGAGGTCTGACAACGCCTCGGCAATGCGAGGCGCATCACCCAACCGACTTCCGTCATACGCCCACAAAGCGAGGGTCAGCACCATCACGTTCATGCTGAAGAAGATGGCGATTCCAAGTTTCGTGAGCATCCAGCGGTTACTGCCCTCTTCACCTGTGTCGCTGGTAATTGCGTGTGCGAAGCGGCAACCCGTGCAGCAATACGAAGCGACAGCCTCTTCGCGAACTCCAAGAGTTTTGCCAACAGGGAGTCCACAATAATCGCAGAGTCGGTCGGGACGCGTTGTCGAGTGCATGACAATCAATCACTTGGCCAATTACCTGGTATGCAGAGGCGCTGAATTCCTATTTTTAGAACTGGTCCTGAAACCTGATGTTGCTCTATCAAACGTTGAGACAAGCGGCTATTCCAGAGGCTTCGGACTGGTTCTAGATTACGGGGGCGAGAGAAGTTCTGAATCGATTGCTGGTAAGAAATAGCTGATGCCGTAATAGATCACGAAGATCCAGAACAGAATCCAGATCAGCCGGATATACCACGGGATGTCGTTTCCCGAATAGGTGTGGTACCGAGCCTCTTCTTCCACTGTCCGATTATCAACCATGTGTGATGTTTCCTTTCACCTTCAATCGTCTTTGACTGACAATTCAGAAGGCTGTGACTTTGTTTTTTTTGTCTTCCCGCCTGCCCACTTCGGAACGTAGTTTGGTTCATTTGCATCCAGATCGTCTTCACGATCAAGCATCGTATACTTTGGGCCTTCGATGTTATGGAACATCCCGTGAGCGGTCGCCCAAATGAGCAAGCAGAAGAATCCGAGGCTGGCAAGCGTATAATTGGCCAGCGGAGTTAAGGCGAAGACTCCATCGGCATCTCCTTGAGCAACGTTGCGAAACTCCATCAGCTTGTTGACGAACCCAACCATACTTGGGAGCAGAATCACGATTCCCATGATTACGGTCGCAATCATGACGCCTCGCGACCCTTTGTTTCGTGGCGGTGATGACGAATCCGGTGTGTGGGGTGTGTTAGTCATCGGTCGCTTCTCCTTCAGCTTGTTCAGCTGTTTGTTTTTCGAGTTGCTCCAATTTCGCGATTGGTGATTCGTCGTAAGCTTCGTAGTACGGGTAACTCTCCAGCCACGAACCGAGCCATTGAACATAAGCGATCAGAGCAAGACCGCGTTTATTAGGTTTGTCTGGTGAGCCATCGAAGAACCAAGGATACGACGGCATCGGTGAGCCTTCGCTGAGATCGTTCGGCTTGAAGAAATGAACCGCGTGCCAGTCATTCGAACGTCGGCCACCTTCACGGCTCAGATCCGGTCCGACTCGACGTGTCCCAAACATCACGGGGCGTTGCAACTCGTTCTGGTATTCATGTGACTCTGAGACTGGCCCCCAACGCTGGCTTTCGTTTGAGACGGGACGCACAAACTGGCTGTGACAATGCCAACAAGCTTCGCCGATATAGATTTGTCGTCCCAGTCGGAGAGCCTCTGCACATTTCTCATTATACCAGGCATCCGCCTGAACCGGATCTTCAGGAGGCGAGCCGAAATGCTCTTTAAACTGATCGGGATATCTCTGTGCGAGGTCTTCGAACTGATATCGAATGTTTGGATTAATTACTTCTTCGACAGTCTGTTCTGGCAAATCCCGATACATGAGCATCGGCACCACTGCGTTCGACAAAAATGCGAATGCAAAGAATAACAGGCCGGCAATAAAAAAGATTCCAGACTTGGATTCAAACATTGGAGGTTCAACTTGTTAGATCGTCTTGTGTCAGTTTTGAAGGAGACCCAGTCTTCTTTCACAACTTTTGTGCAGGTTCAGGGAATGATGCTGGTCGATACCTGAACCGAAATTTCTAGAACTGATTGTTACGTTGCAGTTGCCAGCTCTACCTGAGTTGCGGGAGTCGTTCCTGGTGACATCTGCCATGTCTTGTAGAGATTCCACAAGAAGCAAAGCTGCCCAGAAAGTATTGTGAGACCAGCGAACAGGCGAGTGATCCAGAACGGTTGCGAAATTTCATATGAGTGATCCCAAGTGACCAATCCCATCCAGGACCAACCTTGGAATAAGCCAGCGAGAGTGAGATCTCCGGCCATGACCAGCAAGCCGACTGCAGACAACCAGTAGTGCCATTCACAGAGCGACCGGCTGTACCAGTCTGTTTTTAGCAAGCGTGGGAAGAGGTACGTCATTACCCCCAACAACCACATGCTGAAGACTCCGAACATCACAAGGTGAGCGTGGCCTACAACCCAGTCAGTAAAGTGAATGAGCTGTTGAAAGGTCATCGTTACCTGTAACGCACACTGAAAGCAGGTCATGAAATAGTAAACCATTCCGGTGTAGAACCATCGGATCGGAATGTTTTCCCAGAACTGCTTGCCGTCGCCCCACAGAGTTCCAAAGAAGTTGATCACGACTGTGGTCACGACGAGTTCCACGGCGATTGTTGAAATGACCGCTCCGTACTGAAGAAACATCGGAATTGGCGTATAGAGAAAGTGGTGAATTCCCTGAAGCGGATAGAAGAATGCCAGTCCCCAAAATCCAACGAGCGAAAGTCCGTGAGACCAGATTGGTTTCTGAAGCAGAATGGGCACAAAGTAATACATCATTCCCCATCCCAGCGGAGTCACAAACAATCCCACAAGGTCATGGATGAACAACCCACCGACAGCCCCGGCACTGGTCCCACTGACGAAGTATTGCGGAACGAAGTTTCCCATCGCGTAAGTCAGAAACGTCCAAATGAATGCAGCGGTGAAGTACCACAAAGAGACATACATCGGCCCCTTCTGTTTCATGATTGGTGTCATGAAATTCACAGCGACCAGAAACAGGCCAATCAGTGCTAGCGGATCAATCCAGACAGGAGTTTCGCCCCATTCAACCCCTTGTGCATGTCCGAGAACCAATCCAATGCAAGTTCCGAGGACAACAACTTGCCAGGCAGCAAAAATAAATAGCGAAAGCCGTTTGTCGAGAACAGGTCGTAGGGTGAGACGCGGGACAACCCAATGTAACATCCCCAGAAATGCGTTTGCCAGAAAACCGTACGCAATGACGTTTGTATGCAACATTCGCCAGCGTCCCGGAGACAGCAGTTCGATTCCATCGAGAGGATTTTGGCGAATCAATTGAAACGCCATGAGAAAACCTCCGCTCAGTGAGACGAATAAGCACGCCAGCGAAGCGACGAAATACCACAGAACGAGACGTTCGTCGACAAGTTCCGCATGAGGTGGAATAGGAGTTGTCTCGTCAGTGCCAGCGTTCGCTTGATCGGCGACCAGGGCTGCATCACTCATAGCTGATGATCTTTCAAACTTAGTGAGATGAATTCATTCATCCCGAAGAAATTATTGAGTCAAAAATTCAGGGACGTCCGTACGAGTTTCATTCGCTCTTTGCGAACAACTTAATGAACGACTTCGGATTCAGGGTGCTGGGGCAAAAACGTCCAGTTGGAGGATCGAATATCATGTCATTTCACTCGATTCCTTCACTTCCGAAATCGAAGTTCCATGAGCGAGCCGAACTCTTCTTTTTGAATGCGGCTCATAAGCTGTGCCTGTCGTTGTTGGAACTTAGGAATCGGTCAGATTTGATGTTGGTCGATAGGGAGTGAACTGTCCCCAAGGATAAAGTAAGGCTAATGTCCATCCGAAGACGAGGTGTGTCCCCGCAGCGACCCAGGGCGGCATCACGCTGGGGTCGGTGATCCAGGAATTTCCTTTAAACAGAAGCGGCTGCAACCATGACAGAATTCCATAAAAGTTAATCGCCCAAATCGCGAGTGACAGCACGCTGGCAACAGCAAGGCGTTTCCCGAGAGAACCATCTTTTCCGCAAAAACGAACTAAGAAAAAGTAGATGGGTATTCCGATCAGCATGCCGGTCGCGATGTACAGGCAACAGCCCATTGCCAACACAAGCCCGTTGCTTTCAGCGGAGAGCTCCAATGCTCGTGCACCCACGGGAAAAGTCAGGTAGACCTTAATGAGCTCAAGTGGTGACTTGCCGGCGATCGGAGCAGCGATCACATTCACCATCAAGCTGACGAGTGCCCCAAAAATGCCGAGAATCCCGCCCGTCATGGCGTAATAAGCTCCATAAAATTGCTCTGGAGGCCAAGTCGAATGGTTGACCTCATTGTCATGAGGGACTTCCGCTTCGAGCTGCCGAACCTGTTCTTTCAGCTCAGCGAGTTTGTTTTGTTTTTGCTCGATACTCACTTCACAGTCCTGCTACTTGTGGGACACAAAGATGAAACTCCGGGATGCGATGGCTCAACGCAGTTAATCTGTGGCGTCATCAGTTTCTTCTGTGACAGGAATATAGGGAGAGCCCTGCCCTGGTAAATGACTTACCCCCATGCGTCGCGAATTGGTAACATGAAGTACGTACGCAGTCAGATCCCACATTGTTTCTGGTTCTTGCTTAAACGCATTTCCGAATCCCGGCATTGGTGTTCCGTTGATCCCGGAGAAAATTCGTCGATAGACGTCGATGGGGCGTTGCCCGCCCCGTAGCATTCCTCCCGTCAGGTCTGCAGCCCGTGTCACGTTCCCCCAGATATCCTTAAGATTTCCGGCTAGATTGTCAGGCGTTTGTCCGCGACCATCTTCGCCATGACACTTTGAGCACCCTTTAGTCAAAAAGGCTTCTCGTCCGCGATCGATGTGTTCTTGTGTGAAGACAGGTTGCGGGCTCATTGGGACCACCTGACTTCCGGCTGCTCGCTCCCAAAGTCGTTTGAGTAGAGGGATCGATTCTTCTTCAACGAGTTCCAGATCAACTTCTTCCTCGAAATCAGCTAAGACAGCAATCTGCAGTTCCAACTCCCCACGGTGAGTCAAAGCTAACACGTAGTCGACGACTGCTTCAATTTCTTCGGGAGGCAACATCTTGAACGACGGCATTGACGTCCCACGGACTCCATTGGTCACTGTGCGAATCAGGTCTGAGCGAACAGGCTTGGAGCCATAGGGTGTCGATGTAAATTTGTAGACACCTTTTCGGTAATCTCGCGGACGAGGGTACATGCTCGAAGCGACTGGGCCATTTCCATCGCCACTCACTCCGTGACATTGCACACAACGTTTTTGATAAACGGCTTGCCCCAGTTTCAGCTGGGCTTTTGAGACTGCCCCATCATTCATCAACAGCACAGGCTGCTCAAAACTGCCCGCATACTCTCGCAAGACCTTTCTGACTTCCGGTTTTAATTCAGGAGGAAGATTTTCGACTTCTTCACTCGATACAAAATCGGGCTGCTCCGTGCGACTTTGACATCCGACAAAGCAACAGAGCAGCATGAACGAGAGACTGAACTTTAAAGTACTCGGCACGGCCAGTTGTCTTTCAATTCTAATGCAGTTTTGAAAATGATGTACGCGAACAGTCCCGTGGAAATCTGTGATTCATCAGATGAAAATCGCACTTCACGGACACGGGAAACACGAAAGTGTTCTAATTCAAGCAGTTTTCGAATTCGTATTCGGGAACTGCCTCGTAGGTAGGCGGTTGTCTTTTGGCGAAACCCGTGACTCACAGGCAACTATGATTGATCCATAAAACTCTAGAAGCAGTCTCAAAAATTATGGCATTGCGACCTTTCTCTGTATCAGAGAAGTGAACCGCAAGTTTTGAGGCCAGTTCTTATACAAAACTAAAATTCGTCTTAACGATTCTGTCTCGTGACATCATCACATGGACTTGTGAAAACGCGCTTCGCAGACAAGAGAAGTGTTGGAAATGCTATAGCAAAGAGAATGCCGCTCCGGCAGGATTTCGATCAAGTGAATTTCCACGATGAGACCACAACCCGAAAATTTACTGACATCTCAGTCTCAAGAAGTCACCTCGCTGAGCCCGGAGTTGATCGTCTTGAATTGAAGCGTGCGAATACGCGCGCCGGCGGGCTTATTCGCACGCTTCAGGTGTGCACACACTCTCGTTCAGATACCTCCGCCATGCGATTAACAACGCATTCCTGCGGGGCTTACTTGAAGGCGTTTTTATCAACAACAAGTGCAGTGCGAACAAAGCGGTGACACTCAATACAGGCCATCGTCGCTCCCATCCATTTCAGAGCCGCCTGATCCAGGTTATCGTTGTTCGCAGCCTTCTCCAGATCGTTTGTCACTCGTCGAAACTCCGAACTGAACTGCTTATACATTGTGTCATTGTTCACTCGCCACTTTTCAGACAAGCTCATTTTGTTGAGCGTCCGTGCACCGTCTCTCACCAGGTCGAGGTCCTCGGTTGCCAGCCCTTCCAGAATTTTGTTGGAAGCTGCAAGTTTGGCCCGCATGAATTGTCTCAAGTCCGTGACCGGTCGTCCCTCTTTTTGCTCAGCTGAAGAATCGTTTTCAGTTGTTTGAGAGCTTGACTTCTTATCAATCTGCTGGTCAGTCTGTGCAGTCGTCGTGAGCAATATCAATAGAGACGCAGCCATCATCAATGTTTTACACATAGTCACATCCTGTTGGGGTTTGAAACATATGTGATGAGTTGCAAAGAGGGTGCCATTCGAGACCAGAAAAGGAATGCGTCCGATTGTCTCAAGATCTTGGCCCGTTCCCACGTTCCACGCTGCATGGCCAATTCGAAAACCGAAAAACGAAAAGAACGTTGAGTCTTCGAAAAAGAAAATAAGAACGTTGGCAAAAACGTGAAGCCGTCTCCGTCGCAAGATTATTGGAGTAGTATGCTCTACCGTGTGCCCGTGAAGAACGCATTTCTTTATTAGAACTGATCCTGAAACTTGAATTTGCTCCCTCAAACGTTGAGAAAAACAGTGATTCCAGAGGTTTTCGGACTGGTTCTAAAAATGCTGTTCGCCAAGAGGCAGAACCTGCAAACCAATTCGAAAGATGATCTAGCGGGAGCCGATTGTTGCAGCGATGGCTTCCGCACAGGCTCTTAAAACTGAGTGCAGTATGAACCGCTCTGCGAGAGAAATGGGAAGATCATCAATCGCAGAAGCGGTCTGTCAGACTGTTGAGGTTCATGACGACTTCGGTTTTATAAACAAGACTTCGGCTCTCTCAATCCAACCTTTTCGTAAATCCACCCGGAACCAGCCGTCACTATTTTTCGGGTGGAAGCGGACGGGAGAACGTGGACCAAGCTCGGATAAGTCGTACTCTTTCCAGGTTTTGCCTAAGTCTGGCGAAATGGCGATCCCTGTTTTAAAGGTCGAAGCTGGGGCGCAATGACCAGCCAGGATCACATTGTCTTCGATGATCATATTGGCCATTTCAAATTCTGCATCGAAAAGCAGGGTGTGCTTTTCAGGAAAGGCAAGGTCTTCTGGAGCGCAGCGAAAAATGCCTCGATCATGTTTTTCCGTTGGCTTCTTCGGGCCATTCGCATCTGCAGCCCAGTACAGTTGCCCATCGACAAAGCTGATGCCTCCTGATTTGTAACGTGAGTTCGAGTTCACCGAGACCAAAATTTGCCAGTCCCATTCATCAGCTTTCATATCGTAAGTGCCACGCATCCAGTGACACTCTTCCCCAAATCCACGATTAATATCCCCTGTGCAGGCATAGAATGCTTGTTCAACTGGATTGTAAACGACTGAGTGAATGTGCCGACAAATGACAGAGTTTTCAGGATTGCCCAAGTACAAACTGGGATCAATCCCTTTTTCCTGGAACTTTGGATTTCGACCGAACGAGTAGGCAATTTTAACTGTCTCTCCACTGTCCGTCGAGTAGTAGATATTGACCGGAACGGCCCCGCCTAGAACGTTGCAGTAATTTCCCCAGACCAGCACTTCTTTGCCATCGATCTCCCAGGTGTGCACTCCGTCGAGGGGATGGAAATACCAGCCTGGCTGATCAGGGTTTTTCGGTGTGTGTGGCAGGTAATCCTGACCATCCTTAGTGACGATGATCTCTTTGTGAGTTTTGAGATTGTCAGTGCTCAGGAATATCTTTTGCCGCGTGGCGAAGAGAATGTTTCCGTTTTTTAGAATGCAACTGAAGCCAATGTTCTCTGCGTCGGCAAACTCAGCACTATGAGCCCACGTCTCGCCATTATCTTCTGAAAGGAAAATTTTCCCGCCACGGAAACCGAACGCTTTGTTATCACGTTGCGAATCGATGTAAGGCCCTTCAGGTGCGAGGCGATACCAAAAGTGTTCGTTCTCACCGACCTTACTATTCTTAGCGGCTTGTAGCTGCGCGATGCCAGGGCTCATCAGGCCACCAAGTGTGACTGCTGCGGTCGCACCGAGAAAATGACGACGATTCACGTTTTGTTCTTGATTCATGGTCGCTCCCATTGAGTTAACGTTCGAGTTCATCACTGTTTGTTCGCTTTGCTGCTGGCAGGTTTGATTGAGGCAAACGGCCAACCTTCTAACTCACCACATGCCTGAAGTGCGAGGATGGAGTAGGCACTCCCGGCATTTGAAATCAGGTTTCCGCAATCGTGGACTGGCGAGCGAGTGAACCACTTGCCGCTCTCTCGCTGATTCTTGAGAATCCATTTGATTCCCCGCTGCAGTCTGGGATCATCCGAAGCGACGCCAAGTTCGCGTGCGACGACGATGACAAATCCAGTTCCATATCCATCGCTTGTCTTGGTGTGAAGTGAGCTGCCACCCTCCGGGACGAGCCCCTTCCAGTCAGTCAGGAAGCCGGCGGTCGACCAGCCTCCATCGTCAAGTTGCAAGGCGAGCAGTTCCGACAGCGTTTGCTGACGTTGCTCTTCGGTAACGATGCCGTCGACCCTCACCGAACACCATGCAAGCATGGCACGATGATGTAACGACTTCGGCGGATTGTTCTTGAAATACATGCGAAGCTTTTCGAGCCCCGCGCGAGCCTGCGGAGTTTCTGCATAGCCGTCAGGGGCAAGTCCGACAGTAAGTGCAGCAAGGGTGACTCCATAATGATCGTCAATTTCTATCGGCGCGTAATCGCAATGAGGCCATCTCCAGCCACCATCTTCTCTTTGAACTGTCCACATGATGTCGAGGACATCGCGAGAGACATCGCTGAGTTTTCCGGTTGTTTGAACATCGTTCAGAGTCAGCCCAGTCCCGACAACAATTGGCCAGAACCCTTGTGACTCGTTAGGGGCTTTTTTCGCCCACCGAACTTTTCGGTAATCCTCGTAGAAGCTGCGAACTTCGCCGGAATCAGGTTGGATTTTTGTTAATGCTGGACGTGCTGCCATGTAAAACAAGTTGGTGTGGCATGTGGCACACTTCTTCGTCTTCAGCCAATTCAGAGCGGAACGGTCAAGGTACTCCGCTGCCTTCTTTGCAGAAAACTCAGCAGCGAAAGGTTCGTCGACAGTGATCTTCGGTAGGCCGACTTCAACGTCGTTCAGGGTAATCGGCTGTTGTGCAGCGACGAAAGCGGGCGAAGTTGCAAGTAGAAGTACGCAGAGACGAAGGAGTACTATCATCGACTGACCCTTAGGGTGAAATTGGAGCTTCAAGTCTCAGCGAGAGGAGGCACAATTTTTTTGAGCCTATCAATTTCCAAATTGTAATAACCGTCGTGACAGCCAACAAGGAATTGCCTTCGATCAAAGAGACGCTCGGATAATCCGTCGAGGTCGATCTCTTTTCAAGTAGATGTTGTCGTGACTGTCGCCGTAACCCAAGAAGTCCGCTCAGTCAGTTTTTTGCTCCACCAAACTGTTTAGAACTGGTCCTGAATTCTGATATTGCTCTCTCAAACGTTGAGACAAGCGGCTATTCCAGAGGTTTTCGGACTGGTTCTAGATTTGACAATCTCGCCATGAGTCGCTGTCACTGTTTATCCGGTACGGTTCAGAAACCTGTGTGCCGTCTGGACAAACTGTTTGGAGCCTCTTTCAAGTTTAGATTCAATTGCTGTCTTGTGTTGAACAGTTTTTTTTACAGAATCGCTTTCTTTAACCGGGCCACGGTAGAGCAAACTACATTAGCAATCTTGCTGGCGAAGTCAGGGTTGACTAAGTACTTTTGATTCACTTCTAGTTCGATGCCGACGTAACGCATTTCCGGAAACCGAGACCTCAGCGTGGTCGTGAATCCGTCATCCGTTCCTAGATACGGTCGGTTCAAATGAATCTGAAAACCGGGAAGTTTACTCTGAATTTCCTGCACCCATTGACGACTTAGCTGAGATTCGATCGGTCTGCATGGATCAAAAAGAATGCCGACATCGGTGTCGCGAATCACTCCGTTGAGCACCGGCGTGAAACTGTGGACAGAGACATGAACGATTTGCACCGACCCCGGAACACTCTGGATATGCTGTAACACCTGATCGCGGAAGGGGGTATATTCACTGGCGATGAGCCTGTTTCGCTCTTCTTCACTCAAGGCTCTTGAGTATGATGAGAGCAACTCTGGATTGCTCAGGCTTCGATTGAGGTCGATCAGCAGACGGCTGGTCGTAGAGAAGATAAGAGGAGTCTGCAGGGTCTGCTGAAGTTCTCGGGCAAGATTCAGGGCTCCGATATCCCAGCCTTGATGAGTTTGTAGAACCTCACCCGCTGCGTGAAAGAGTGGCTGATAATGTGATGGAATCTCGTTGCCGCCATGTTCACAAGTCAGCAGAAACTGCCTGGAAAGCGAAGTCTGTTCGAGGGTCATTCTTTGGCTCCAAGCAATCGCCCCTCTTCGAGACAGTTCGCCAGGAGTTCATAGATCGCGTGTAATTCATTTCGACTTAAATTCTCGCCATGAATGGAAGTCATCCTGCGGGCTAAGCTTCCGTGGTTCAGAATGAATTCGATTGGAGAAATGAGTTCAGGAGTGACTGTTCGGATCTCTTCCTTGACTTGATCGAACAGCGTTCTCCAGAGTTCCCCAACCGTGATTGTTGGGTGTTGAATCCCGAACAGATCCAGATAATCTGTATGGCTCAAGACTGTTTGCTCGGCGGTCTGAATCGTGGCATCAAAGAGACTTCGTAAGGTTTCCACATCCATCCCCTTCTGGGCGAGCAGTGGAGACCAGTCTTCTGCAACCAATTTCTTTACGACGGCAATGGTCAGCGCCGCGATAGCAACATCGGCCAAGGGACATTCCTGCACATCGATCACGCGGATCTCAATGGCTCCCCTCTCAAAGCGGGCGATGGCCCCACGTGAATTGAGAAATTCATCCTGAAGGAGTTTATTTGGATCGAATGGAGCAATTTCAGCAAACATCGGTTGAAAAATTTGTTGTTCGTAATCTTGCCTCGAAAAGACTGCTTCAGGAATCACTCTTCCAGCAACAGAAGGAATCTTACGAGAATTGTTCGCATAGACATCCAGACGCTTATCCAAGACGCCTGAAAAATGCCCTTCAACCCATGGAGAACTGGCTGCGAGCCCCGGAAGAATGGGCAAGACCAAACGAATGGCTGCATGGAGACGAGCAAATTCTTCATCTCCGCAGAAGGGGAGATTGATGTGCATGCTTTGCAGATTCGCCCAGCCATGTCCGCGACAATCGAAGACTTTGTGGAACGCCTCGTAGACTGGACTGTAATCGTAAGGCCATAGCTGCATTTCGTGGTCAGGGTTCATCCAAGGGTGCATGGCTGTCGGCAGAAGTCGTGCTCCGTCCTCTGCGAGTTGCTTGTTGATGACCTGGATTTGCAACTGAAAATCTTCCGCCAGACCAGCCAAACTGGCTCGTGGGCCGTTCGTCTTAAGTTCGATGACGTGGTGCGTTAACTCATTTGACCACGCTGTACGCCCATGCTCAATTTCGGAGACTGGTTCGTTCCGTGCATCCTTTAACAGACGATGCGAGATCGGTCGTACGTCGAGGGTGCTGGCGTCGACGATCATGTACTCCAGCTCAATTCCGACAACATCGAATAGGTGATAAGGAGTTGAATTGACCATGTGAAAATCAGAAACCTAAAAGTGGGTGACCGGCAGGGAAAGAAGGAATTGGACGTATGAAGCGACTCAGTGAATCGCGGACTTCTTTTGCTCAATCCGTTTCAGGAACGACTCCATTATTTTGCGATAGAGTTCGTCTCGCAGGATTTCGTCTTCACAGCCGGAATCGATGTTTGGGTTGTCGTTCACTTCGATTAAAGTGAACTTTCCGTCCGATTCTTTCACGTCGACACCGTACAGACCATCTCCGATCAAGTTGGCAGCCTTGATTGCCATTTGTACTGCCTTGCGAGGCGCCAGTTCGACGGGAATGGTTTTCGACTTCCCGTACCGACCGCGTCCATCTTTCTCCTGCTGAATGATTTGCCAGTGTCCAGGCGCCATGTAGTATTGACACGCAAAGATGGCACGCTGATCGAGCACGCCAATTCGCCAATCAAAGGTCGTTGGCAAAAATTGTTGGGCAACAATTAATTCGGACTCCGTGAGAAACTCAGCCAGTCGCTCTTCGAGTTCCTTCTGGTTTTTCACCTTGACGACCCCCTGAGAGAAGGCGCTATCTGGCTTCTTTAACACACACGGAAATCCGAGCGTGGGACCAATTTCGTGCATATTGTCACGGTGCACGACCAAGGTTTGGGGAGTGGGGATTTTGTGGTACGTCATCAACTCCGCGAGATACACTTTGTTTGTGCACCGCGCGATGGAAACGGGATCATCAATCACGACCAGTCCTTCACTGGCAGCCCGCCGGGCAAGTCGATATGTGAAATGGTTGACCGCAGTTGTTTGACGGATGAACAGACCGTCGTACTCCAGTAAGCTGCCTGAATCATCTTTAGTAATCAAATCTGCCGACAGGCCGACCGACTCAGCAGCTTTGACAAATTTCTTCAGCGCGCCCTCGTTGGAAGGAGAATTGGCTCCTTCGTTGGGATCGTGCAGAATCGCCAGATCGAACCGCAATCGCTTTGTCTTAGGGCGTGACCGGAAAGATTTTGTGAAATGTTTCAAAGCAGCTTCGGTCACAAATTCGTGGTGACCTTCGGTGAGATCATTCGTTCCCAACGCTTTCACACTTCGTATCTGCCAGGTCTTGTTTTTTACAAAGCGAAATCGCAGTAACGGGACCGGAACCATATTGAACAGGTGGCGGGCGAGTCGTTCATAACGCTTCGCCATATTGCAGCCAAAGTAAACGCTTAATTCAAACTGGTCGGAAAGGAGCGGTTCCAATGATTTTTGAATTAACTCGTCGAGTTCGTCTCCGACAAACCGGAGCATGGCAGGCGACTTCAGGTCTTGCAGAGCAATCACTCCTGGAAGTGGTTTATGCCCTCGCGCCTCTGCTAGCAGTGAAACATAGTAGCCAGTGCTCTGGTACTTCATCGAGCGACATAAATTGTACAGACGCACATTCCTTCGATTAGCGAATTCGGGATCGGTGAGATAGCGCCAAGCTTCCACCTTTTCGACTTCGGGAATTTCAAGCTCCCAGTCTTTTGTGGAGTCACTCACGATCAGTGTCGGCATTCGTGAACTCACTTTTATGATTGTTTGGCCGAATGACGAGCAGGTTGGCATCGTATGTCACAATTCCCAGCATGATGGCTGAGAAGACGCGATCAATGTCAACAGCGTACTGGTGATCTCGGGCAATAGGATTTGGGTCGAGCGGATCAGCGACAAGGACCGTCCGCCGTTGAGAGTCGTAACCACAGAGAACAACGAAGTGGCCTGCCGGAAAACCTCGAATATCATCAATCACACTACTGATCCCGTTAACCGATTCTGCAAGTTGAATCTCCCGGGCTTCGCCGTACAGGAATGTCGCACTCAATCCGGTAAGGATTGGGATGTTGCGTTTTAGATACCTGCGAATCAATTCAACATTCAGGACCTCCATCCGAATTTCCCCACCCAGATCTAGAAAGTTGATGTAGGAACGGGAAGCTGCTTGCAATTTGGGTAAATCTTTAGCTTCGATCTGAGCGGAGAGTCGTTCCTTCAGATCGACTTTCTTTTTGTCGAACCAGGTGGGGTCAAAGACCTGAAGATTGTAAGTGTAGATCCGGGCGCGATAGCCGCGCTGCAAGGCATGGCAGCCCAGAAAGACTCCTAATGTGCCCCCCTCTTCCAGACCACCAGTCTGTTGGATCACGTCATCCAGAGAGATGTTGTCCCGATAATGTCGATAGACGGCTTGCAGGCAAGTCGGCCCACAGGTGGCGTCATCGGGTTGAGAAGAAATGCGAAAACTGAACTGGCTCATTCGCGCTGAGGGAATCCAATAACAAGGTGAGAGGCAGGGAGCCATTCATGAATGATCGAATGTATTCATTCCTGGAAAAGCGACTCCTGTGATCGAGCCCAATTATCACACACTGTTAGCTGCTGCAAATCCCCATGAGTGACTGCTCTCGCCTTGAGCGTTTGCAACGATCCAGTTGCAACATCGCATATTGTATCGTCGAACGATCGGGATGGAATCAGATCTCGAAAAAGATTCCTGAATTTCAGAACGGGAAACCAGAGTTGAGTGGGTGTTTCGAAATGCCCATGTTTCAGGAACCCTCTTCAACTCCTACAAGACTTTTCACCCCGCCAGTATAATTCGGAGTGTTCTACCTGGGAAATGATACCGGCAGAGGTTCAAAGTTGAATCAAGTTTGCGGTGTGATCAGGGTTTCTTCGTCTGCTTGTCCAGAAACTTGAAAAGTTCCTGCGTCGCTGGATCTTCAGGCATCCCCAAATCGTTATTCAGGTCGCTGTGATTAGAGTCTCGTTTACCATAAATCCAAACGGGGATGTCGGAGGCTTTCAGAACTTCTCTTAAGCGGTTTGCCTGCGCCCGTGTTTCTGGGTTCCCGGAGAAGTATAAGATGAGAAACGGAGGGATGCTTTTCCCTTTGGCAACATGCGTCACTGCTGAGAAGTCGACATGCTTTTCAGGGTCGTTGCCGAACTTTTGGCGATGTCCGAACGTGAACATCTTCCCACCGTAGAGCATTTGCCGAAATTCAGCGGTCATGATAATTTTGGGAATGTCGTAAGTATCGCCATCAACTGGGATACACCCTTTCAGTACATTCAGGGAAACCCCTTCCTCTTCCAGATATCGATTGTCGATGCAGGTCAGAGCTGCGAGCTGGGCCCCGGACGAGTGGCCTCCAACGTAAATTTGATTCGGGTCGCCACCGTATTTTGCGATGTTCTTATTCACCCAAGCCAGCGATTTGGCGACGTCACGGATCAGTTCGTCCATTTTCACTTCCGCGAGCAAGCGATGATTCGTGGAGACGAAGATGAACCCACGGTCGACTAACACCTTCGGTTTGAGCCCCACTCTGCTCTTGTCTCCGGTCTGCCAGCCACCTCCATGAATCCAGAACATCACAGGGAGTGGAGATTCGGTGGACTCTTCCGGTGTATAGATATCGAGGACGTGACGCTCATGACCGTTCTCAATGTACGGGATATCCTTTATGAGTTTTTGAGCAAAGCAGGCAGTGCTTGGAATTAATGCCAGCAGCGAAAAAATGGCAATCAGTTTCAGATTCATCATCGACTCCATAAATGACTTGGCATGGTTTCACTCATTATAGCTGGGATTGGTCGTTCAGATACCATGCGGACGCTCGTTGATAACATGCTCTTTGACTTGTGGAGCCCCTCTTCTTCAGACACCGCTCTCCCCTACTCGCTTGATCGATCTGTATCAGTTGCATTCTGGGTGGTATGTTTCGCTTGATGGTCGAAGTCTGGAACTCAAGATTCGTCTCGTCTGAAGCAAGTGCGCATGGAGGTTGATTACCTGCTGAAAAAACGGGCAACACTGCTTCAAAATACTGAGCAGAGAATCCTGATGCGATGACGTAATTCAAGTTTTCAAGACAAATTTCCCAGAATGTTTGAGTAGTCGAATTTCCACTTCTGGCTCGCACCGATCGCTCTGTCTCGTGCTTGAATCGTACGCGTTTCCGCACAGCTGTTTGGGAAATGGGAATGCGCACTGCCACGCAAATAAAGTGTGAATTCCCACATGAAAAACGCTCTTTGCGAAATTTCTCAACATGAAAGTGCTTGGGGGAAATGTTGCGTGACACGAGGCGGAGCCTCAGCACTCGTTCGAAAATCTAATTAGAAAATCACCCGGTTGCTGCTCTGCGACAGAGTGCCAGATTCATGAATCTCAAAAGAATAGGCACAGCTGTTGCATTTGCTCTAAAGCTGATTCGTTGAGCACTGCTTGTTTCCAAGTGTTGAATTCCTGACGCTCAATCAAGCCCCTCAAAAAGACCTTTCATACCAACTGCGCTCGCGGTCTGCGCGTATGGTCGTGCGACTGGACCACCTTAGTGTTTCTGGTGTCCGCATAAAGTTTTTTTCGCGTAACGAATCACTCGAAATTATGAGACTGAACGTGTTCTTCTATTCAAATAAGATCCAGCAGGCCCATGACAAGTTCAAATAAAGCAACAAAAATTCAGCTGTTTGATATCTGGTCGCCGCAAATGCGGGCGTTCCATATGTCGTGGTTCGCGTTCTTTCTTTGCTTCTTTGCGTGGTTCGGAATTGCACCTCTGATGAAGGTGGTTCGCGCCGAGATGGACTTGACGAAAAGCCAGGTCGGTTGGTGCATCATCGGGTCAGTGTCGATCACTGTGCTGGCACGTTTGTTTGTCGGTTGGTGGTGTGATCGAGTCGGTCCTCGCATCGCTTATACCTGGTTGTTGATCATCGGTTCTATTCCAGTTATGGCGATTGGTTTTGCAGACAATTTCACCAGCTTCTTAATCTTTCGAGTGTTGATCGGTGTGATTGGTGCGTCGTTTGTCATCACTCAATATCACACTTCGATCATGTTCGCTCCCAACTGTGTGGGGACAGCGAATGCAACCTCCGCTGGATGGGGAAACATGGGTGGCGGGGTGACTCAACTTGTCATGCCGTTGATTTTCGGAATGTTTGTCACTCTCTTCGGTTTCAGCGAATCACTGGGCTGGAGAGCATCGATGATGGTTGCTGGTGCTGTTTGTGCTTTGACTGGAGTCGCCTACTTCTTTCTGACGCAAGACACCCCGAATGGGAACTTCAAAGAGTTGCGTGCTGCTGGCAAGATGGAATCAAAAGCAGCTGTGAGTGGTACGTTTCTGGAGGCCTGTAAAGATTATCGAGTATGGGCATTGTTCTTGATCTATGGAGCCTGCTTCGGAATCGAGTTGACGATCAACAATGTTGCAGCACTCTATTTCATCGATTACTTCGCCTACTTTCAGGAAATGGACTCAACGAAAGCCATTGGAGCAGTCGGTTTGATTGCGAGCCTGTTCGGCTTGATGAATCTATTTGCCCGTACTTTAGGCGGAGCCTTCGGCGACAAGTTCGGCCAGAAATGGGGGCTTTCAGGTCGGGTGAAGTGGCTTTTCGTTGTCCTGTTCTGCGAAGGTCTGGCCCTGATGCTGTTCTCGCAAATGAATGTCCTGATCCTCGCGATACCCAGTTTGTTGGTCTTCAGTTTGTTTGTCCAAATGTCTGAAGGAGCAACTTTTTCAGTTGTCCCTTTCATCAACAAACGTGCATTGGGGTCGGTAGCAGGCATTGTGGGTGCTGGAGGAAATGTCGGAGCTGTGGCAGCCGGTTTCTTGTTCAAGTCGGAAGCGATCACTTGGCCAACTGCCCTGTTCATCATGGGGGCTTTGGTCACATTGACTTCGTTCCTCAGCTTTGCAGTCACGTTCAGTCCTGCAACAGAGTTTGATGCGAGCAGAGAAGCAGAGGAAGCCTTGGGGCTGGAACCCGCATAAGCAGTTGAATTCAGAGTTCACCAATGACCATCAGGCCCTTTGGTGCTCGGCAGTCTTCTTTTTGAACCATTCCGGAATCTTGTGGATTATGTCCTTTCTCTGTGATTGAGAAAGGAACTCCGGTTTCAGGATCAATCCGAAACGTACCTAGTCTAAACAAGTCGCGCTCATGGCTAATCCAATTGAAGTCTGGAAAGCAGACAAACACCCGCTTGATGTCTGGTCCGATGTCGAACGTTACGCCGACGCTCAGTCAAAAATGAGCGAGGTGGAAACCACCGATCTCGAACGGATGAAATGGCACGGGTTCTTTTATCGGAAACGGGACAAACCGGGACGATATATGAACCGGATTCGTGTGACCGCCAACGAACTCACCGCTGCACAGGCGCGAGAAATCGCACTCATTGCATACGAGTATGGGCATGGGATTGTCGATGTGACCACTCGAGCAAACCTGCAAATTCAGGGTTTGGAAATTTCACACC
This sequence comes from Thalassoglobus polymorphus, assembly GCF_007744255.1. Taxonomy (GTDB): domain Bacteria; phylum Planctomycetota; class Planctomycetia; order Planctomycetales; family Planctomycetaceae; genus Thalassoglobus; species Thalassoglobus polymorphus. Next base: position 2,739,200 of record NZ_CP036267.1, read on the forward strand.
TTCCTGATGTGAAAAAGCGTTTAGAGCGTGTCGGCCTGAACTCGAAACAGACGGGGCATGACAACATCCGCAATGTCTTCGGGCATCCATTTAGCGGCCTGCTTTCAGAAGAAATTATCGACACCCGACAACTGTGTAAAGATGTCGATGAAATTTATATCGACAGTCGTGACTACTCCGACTTGCCGCGAAAATTGAATATCTGTTTCAGCGGAACTGAAGATCATCCAGCACATTACTGGACTCAAGACTTGAGTTTTATGGCGGCGCGCGATGATGAAGGGGAAGCTGGATTTCAGGTCTTGCTGGGAGGCACTCAAGGACAAAACCCGCGACTGGCCTGGCATCTGCCTGTCTTCTTGTATCCCGATCAAGTTGTTCCGCTGACGGAAGCGATCATCCAGCTCTTTCGAGAAAAAGGAACCCGAGAAAAACGTAACAAAGCCCGATTACGATTTCTGATTGAAGAGATTGGCATCGCCGGTGTCATTGATTGGCTGGAAGAAAAACTTCCTTTCCGAATGCAACCGTCGATCAGCGAACCGATCCCGACAGCTGTTCCTGAAGAATTTGTAGGTTGGATTCGGCAGAGCAATCCTAAACTCTGGACGATGGGGCTTTCCGTTCCACTGGGGAGAATGACATGGAAGCAGCTGGAAGGTCTTTCGCTCCTCAGCAAGAAGTGGGGAGATGGTCAGCTTCGCACGACACAGGAGCAAGGGATCGCGGTCATCAACATCCCCAACGGCTTTCGCGGAGCGGCAGCCACGGATGCAGCGGCTCTCGGTTTAAGTGTTCATGCGGATGAGTTCGAGCTGAACACGATGGCCTGCACAGGCAGTCAATTCTGCAATATCGCCGTGACGGAAACCAAAGGGCATATGTTCCAACTGATTGAGAAGCTACGCAAACGTGCTCTCAAGTTGCACGGCATTCGAATTCACATGAGCGGTTGTCCATCGAGTTGCGCACAACATTTCACGGCTGACATTGGCCTGAAAGGAGTTCGCGTACGTCGATTGGTCGGCACGAAAGAAGGTTTTGATCTCTTCCTCGGCGGTGGACTAGCGGGACAGGTCCACATGGGGCTGCCGTATCGACTCGGCATTGATGTGGATCAGCTTCCAAACGTGATTGAGGAAGTAACCGATGAATATTATTTAAGGCACAAGCCGGGGCAAACTTTCAGTAGCTTCTGGCGAGAACGTTTACAGGCTGCCGAAGCTGCCAAAGTGGGAGATGATGATTACGTAGTACCCACCTGGATTTGCGAAGGATGTGAACACGAACACCAAGGTGAAGACCCTCCCGTTTTTTGCCCAAGTTGCGCGGGACTGCGACGTCTGTTCGCACGTATCGAAAATGAAGGCGATTCGCCGGATCAACCAGACTCAAAAGACTCTGAACAACCGACTGTGCGAGATGATGGTTTTGTTTTCGCTGCCAAGTTGGAAGACATCCCTGGGAAAAATGGACTCACGGTTCAGGTGCAAGGTCGTGAGTATGCACTCTTTCGGCATGAGGACGGAATTCGCTGTATTGACTCTGCTTGCCCTCACGAAGGAGCGTCGCTGGCAGATGGAGAATTCAAAGATGGTGTCGTCAGTTGTCCCTGGCATGACTGGACGTTCAATGTCTGTTCCGGGTGTAGCCTTGAGCCTGTCGGGCATACCGTTACAACCTATGGCTCTCTAATTGAAGATGAGCGAGTTTACATTCTCCCTTCAGTAGAGGGTTCTGCATCCGAGCTAGCACCTCAAGCAAACTCAACTGCTGACATTCTGGCAGCTGCACGAGCGGGGACATCCGGGGCCTCGAAGAAACCAGTTCGCCCGGTCGAGGCAACGCTCCGCATCAAAGAGATTATCCAGGAAACCCCAGATGTCAAAACTTTCCGGCTCGACAATTCGGAAGGAAAGATCCCGTTTGACTTCCCCGGCAAGTTTGCAAAGGTTTGCCAGAAAATCGATGGAGAGGATGTGTGGCGAAGCTTCACGATCAGTTCGTCACCTTCAAAGCCAGAGGCGATTGACCTAACAATCAAGCTCAATCCAACAGGACGACTGACTCAGGAAATGTTTGCTTCTCTTCAACCGGGCGGCGAGCTTCGCTTGAAAGGAGCACAAGGAGCTTATTTCTTCGATCCCGACAAGCACTCACAGCCATTAGTGCTGATCTCAGCTGGCAGCGGTATCACCCCCATGATGTCGATCTCCCGATTGATTCGGGATTCCAACTTGAGCCATCCGGTCACGTTTTTATTCGGGGCACGAACAGCAGCAGATATCATTTTCCATCAAGAATGCCTGCAACTTCAGGAACAAGCAGACTGGTTCCGCTACTTTGTAACGCTATCTCAACCTGAAGAGAGCTGGCAGGGTGCGGTGGGGCGTCTCGACATGAAATATGTGCAGGAGCGTGTGAGTGATCTCAAAGGCTCGCGGTACTTTCTGTGTGGGCCGAATGAGTTTATGGATGCACTGCGAGCCCAGCTTGTGAGTCAAGGAGTTGACGACTCTCATATTCACACCGAGCAGTTTCATCAATCCCCAAAAGCTGTGACGGTTTGAGCGAACCTATGGAAACGCTGCACAAGCCAAAACAACAACCTGTTGAAGAATCAGCATCGCAACGAGAATTTGCTGATCGATTCTTGGCAGAGTTGCTGCATGAGCAACATGAGCTCACTGCCGTCGAAGAGTTCTCGCAAGCTCATTCGACCTGTCAGACAGAATCGCAACATTATTCAAAACTGCTCCCTGCAACACCCCCACAACCAGGACAGCAGTACGCGTTTGAAGTTGACCTCGACAGTTGTTCCGGATGTAAATCTTGCGTAGTTGCTTGTCATTCTTTGAACGGATTGGACGAAGAAGAGACCTGGCGTGATGTCGGATTGCTAGTAGGAGGGACGCGATCCAATCCGGTGATGCAGCATGTCACCACAGCCTGCCATCATTGTCTGGAGCCGGCCTGTATGATTGCTTGCCCGGTCAATGCATATGAGAAAGATGAAACCACCGGCATTGTGCGTCATCTCGATGATCAATGTTTTGGATGCCAGTATTGCACGTTGGCCTGCCCATATGATGTCCCGAAATATCATCCGAGCAAAGGGATTGTTCGCAAGTGCGATATGTGCACTGACCGCCTCTCGGTTGGTGAGGCCCCTGCCTGTGTGCAAGCTTGTCCTCACGAAGCGATTGCCATCAAACTTGTGGAAGTCAACGAAGTTCGTGAGAACGCAGAGGCCGATCCGTTTCTGCCAGGTGCGCCAGAACCTCACTTAACTTACCCGACGACAAACTTCAAAACGAAACGGATTTACCCCCGCAATATGCTTCCGGCAGATTACTATTCTGTCAATCCGCAACATCCACACTGGCCGCTGATTATCATGCTTGTGTTGACGCAGCTTTCCGTGGGGACATTTACCATCGGCATGCTGTTGGAATCTTACTTGTCTGAAGAGCTACTCGATGCGTTTCGTCCCGTCCATTCAGCTTTAGCCCTTGGGTTAGGCTTGCTTGCATTAGGGGCCAGTACCCTGCATCTGGGACGACCACAGTTTGCATTTCGTGCCATTCTGGGGCTGACACATTCCTGGCTTTCGAGAGAAATCGTCGCCTTCGGACTCTTCGCTGGCGCTGCAACGATTTATGCTTCATCAGTCTGGTTCAACCTGCTACCAGTTGCGTGGATGGTCACATTGGGGTGGGTGATTGTGGCGACCGGAGCATTGGGGCTGTTGTGCTCAATTATGATCTACGTCTTTACGAAGCGGGAGTTTTGGAGCTTTCGACAAACCACTACGAAGTTTACTTTCACAGCTTTGATTTTGGGGATTGCAACCACCCTGCTCGTCCTGCTGATTTCTGCAGGAACAGAACGGGATCAGATTGGGAACCAGTTGTTTGAATCAATTGTGAGACCATTGTCGCTAGCGTTGATCGTAGTGACGTCAGTGAAGCTTGCTTACGAACTTTCCTTATTGGTCCACCTGTTGAATCATCGAACTTCACCACTTAAACGCTCTGCGTTGCTGCTTGTTGGGCCACTCTCCAACAGTTCGTTCTTTCGAGTGGCAGCTGGAGTTCTGGGAGGTATCGTGATGCCGCTGTTTCTGTTGGCACGCGAGAACGAGGCCTTCTCAAATGATGTGCCAGCCATGATTATGGTCTTCTTTGTCTTCCTGGCTTGTCTGGGAGGTGAATTAGCGGAACGTTATCAGTTCTTCGCAGCGGTCTCCGCTCCACGAATGCCAGGAGGTCCGCGTCGATGAAAGACTTGAGTTTCAGTACGTTGCAGGAATTGTTACATGCCAAATCAGGCCCATTGACGCGAGAGTTACTTCGCACACCCAGTGAATTTGGACTCGGACAACTTCCAAGTTCTCAACTTCCTGATGCCACGACGAATATGGTTTGTGGCTACTGCTCGACTGGATGCGGATTGAAAATTCACCTGAAAGATGGGGACGCCATCAACCTCTCTCCTTCAGGCGAGTATCCGGTCAATCGAGGGATGGCTTGTCCAAAAGGATGGGAAGCACTAACAGTTCTCGACGCTCCTGATCGGGCAACCACTCCGCTCTTGCGTGGTTCGAATGGAAAGCTTCAGCCAGTCGACTGGCACCGGGCGATGGAAGAGTTCGTCACCAGAATGAAGTCTGTTCAAAGCCAGCACGGTCCTGAATCGGCTGCCTTCATCAGCACAGGGCAAATGGCCACCGAAGAAATGGCGTACCTCGGAGCGCTGACCAAATTCGAGATGGGTATGCTTCACGGAGATGGGAACACCCGGCAATGTATGGCGACTGCAGTGGTGGCATACAAGCAAGCATTTGGCTTTGATGCTCCTCCATATACATATGCCGATTTCGAAGAGTCGGATGTGCTGGTTTTCATTGGAAGTAACCTGTGTCTCGCTCACCCGATCCTCTGGGAACGTGTGATGCGGAATCCTCACGATCCCGAAATCATCGTGATCGACCCGCGACAAACTGAAACGGCAATGAATGCGACGCAGCACTTACAAGTCGCTCCGAAATCCGATTTATCGCTGCTATATGGCATCGCAAAAATTCTAATCGACAACGACTGGATTGATCACGAATACATCGACGAGCACACAAGTGACTTCGAATCATTCAAGGATTTTGTTCAGCAGTTTGAAATCGATCACGTTGCCGCAGAAACCGGCATCGCAGTGGAACAGATTCATCGATTCGCAAAGACAATTCACAGCGGCAAACGAGTTTCCTTCTGGTGGACAATGGGAGTCAACCAGTCGCACCAGGGAGTCCGCACCGCGCAGGCGATCATCAATCTCGCGCTCATGACTGGGAATATCGGCAAGCCCGGCACCGGAGCAAATTCGATCACCGGACAATGCAATGCGATGGGAAGCCGGCTCTTCAGCAACACAACCGGACTTCTCGGAGGTCACGACTTCACAAATCCTGAAGATCGCACAAAAGTTGCGGACATCCTCAAAATCAATGAGTCGAATATTCCGAATGAAAATTCATGGGCATATCACGAAATCATGGAGGGAATCCTCAAAGGCAAGATTAAAGCACTCTGGATTGCCTGCACGAACACAGCTCATTCCTGGATCAATCAAAACCAGGCTCGCGACATTCTCAGCCGACTCGACTTTCTGGTTGTGCAAGATATTTATCACTCAACCGAGACCGCTCAGTTAGCCGATTTAGTTTTGCCTGCAGCTGGCTGGGCTGAAAAAGAAGGGACTTTTATTAACTCCGAACGCAGGATTGGTCGAGTCAAAAAAGTAAGACATGCCCCCGGACAAGCCCTCTCGGACTTCAATATCTTCAGGTTGATTACCAAGTATTGGACCAAAGATAAGACCTCGAACTGTGGCGACCTGTTCGATCGATGGGCATCGCCCGAGGAAGTCTTTCACTCCTTGAAGGAAATTTCACGAGGAACTCCGTGCGACATCACAGGGATCGACAACTACGAAATGCTCGATGAAGCGGGGGGCATTCAGTGGCCCTGTTCAGAACAATGCGACGATGACAACACTGCTGGAAAGCAGCTTCCTGCTACTGAGCGTCGTCTCTTCACTGATGGAAATTATTACCACGCTGATCAGCGAGCCAAGTTTATTTTTGAAGCCCCCAGACCGCTCTCGGAACCAACGTCCGACAGCTACCCATTTACTCTCCTCACCGGACGTGGTTCTGCATCGCAATGGCACACGCAAACTCGCACCAGCAAGTCAGCGGTTCTTCGAAAGCTGTACCCGAACGATCCCTTTGTCGAAATCTCACCCACCGATGCTCGTCGTCTCGGAATTCAAGAGAACGATCTGGTCGAAGTGGTCTCTCAACGTGGCTCGATGACCGCAATGGCCTTCTTGACCCACAGCGTCTCGCTACAACAAGTCTTCATCCCGATGCACTACGAGGAAACAAATAAGCTGACCGATTCAGTCTTCGACCCTTACTCTAAGCAGCCCGCTTACAAAGCTTGTGCAGTTTCTGTCCGCCCAAGCCAGCGAACATCATAAAAGCAGGCACATGTTCGAGGAATTCGATCGCGTCAGCAGAAAGACTTAGGTCAGAGGTGAAGAGTACAAGTCAGATGGAACTGGCGAGGTTGACTGCACTGTGTTCAATGACGGAATATGCCATTTTCTGATCAGTACCAAACAGTGAGAATTTCGATGGCGCGAATTGCAGTGACGGCAGCCAGTGGTCAGCTTGGATCTGAAATCGTGAAAGCCACGTGCGAAATCGTCGATAAGCACTCAGTGATCGGTCTAGCTCGAACGCCCGGGAAAGCGGACTCGCTGGAGGTCGAAATCCGGCCAGGCAACTATGACTCTCCGAGTGAACTGGAATCGTCGCTCCAGGGTATCGATACGCTCCTCCTCGTTTCCGGGATGGATGCGCCGGAGAAACGGATCACTCAGCACCGCAATGTGATCGAAGCAGCAAAGAAAGCGGGAGTGAGCAAGATCGTTTACACCAGTGTCCAAGGTGCGGCAGAGAAGACCGCATTCTCCCCGATCGTTCAGAGTAATCGCCAAACAGAAGAAGACATTCGCAACAGTGGCCTCTTGTGGAGTATCGGAAGGAACGGTATCTATATCGAGCCTGACATTGAGTACATAGAGAAGTACAAAGAACGTGGCGAGATTGCGAACTGTGCGGGGGATGGGAAGTGCGGATACACGACTCGTCCCGAACTGGCCTATGCTTACGCTCGCATGCTGACGGAGTCAAAACACGATGGTCAAACCTATAATCTACACGGAGAAGCGATCACGCAGCAGCAATTGGCCGATTACATGAACGACGCCTTTGGTACTCACTTGACGTATCGCGACATGTCCGTGGAAGAGTTTCGCGAAGAGCGAATCGCAGAACTTGGGGAGTTTATAGGAAACGTAATCGCAGGAATCTACCAGGGCATTCGCAACGGTGCTGTCGACAACGACAGCCATTTTCGTACTGCATCAGGTCGCACTCACCAGAGTTGGCAAGACTATTTTTCCGGGCTGAAATCTGAACAGGCGTAGCAGTTTCAACACGATACCAAAGATTCGTGGAAGGGAACCACAAAGAGGCCAGCGATGAGAATGGGAACTCTCTGGGGCAGCCCCAATCCTGGCCCTTAATTTTCTCTTCGTGGTGAACAGCAATTTTGTGAGAGAATCGAATTCTTCACAGGCAAACGGTAGGGAAAAGTCTCTGGTTTTCGAGGGTCACTTGAGCTGGAAGCGGTAACCGATCCCGCGTACGGTGTCGATAAATGTTGAATGGTCGCCCAGCTTGATTCGCAGCGAGCGAATGTGAACGTCGATCGTCCTTTCCAGTGAATTGGCATCTTCTCCGCGACAACGATCCATGAGCTCAAGTCGACTAAAAGGACGACCCGGTTGTCTGGCAAGTGTCCAAAGAATATCGAATTCTGTTGGTGTCAGCTGGAGTTCTTTCTCATTGAGCTTGGCGACATGATGCAGCCGATCAACTTCGATTCCTTCAATAGAAATCGTCTCTTTACTTTGTCGATTTGAAGGAGAACGACGCAATAGCGCTTTGATTCTGTGAACCAGCGGCTTGATCTTGAACGGCTTGCTCACATAATCATCAGCCCCCATGTTGAAGCCCACGATTTCATCGACTTCTTCGCTGCGAGCTGTCAACATGAGGATGCGAAGATCCTGTGTTTTCGCACGTCCACGTAAAGTTCGGCAAACCTGTAATCCGTCAATCACTGGTAGCATTAGATCGAGAATCACCAAGTCAGGAAGTACGGACTCGGCGAGTTGCACGCCTTTCTGTCCATCATTCGCAGTAATGACTTCGAATCCCTCTTTGGTGAGGTTATAACTGAGCACGTCAATAATGGCCTGCTCATCTTCGATGATTAGAATTGTCTGCTTAGGCATTTTATCTGAGCGTTAGTTCTGAACGGTGTCTAATGATTTCGCCTTCAACGAGATACACCACGTCCTCAGCGATGTTCGTGGCGTGGTCAGCCACCCTCTCCACATGTCGGGATGCGGAGAACAGGTGCATTGATGACTTGATTAACTCTGGTGCTTCCTGCATCACAGCAATGAGGTCTTCTATAATTCCTTGATTCCATGCATCAACGGTGTCATCATCGCGGCAGACACTTCGGGCTTTTTCACTGTCAAGTTCCACGTAGGCATCAATACTTCGATGGAGCATGTCGAGAGCTAAGTGCACCATCGCCTTCAATTTCTCAAGGATACACTCATTTGGCCTGGGCACCATCCCGGAGGCTCTTTCTGCAATGTTGACTCCTAAATCAGCGACGCGTTCTAATTCGCTGACAATTTTCATGACTGTCGTAATTCGTCGCAAATCAATGGCGACGGGCTGATGGAGAGCGAGAATTTTCAGGCACTCTTCTTCGATCTGAACATCCCAGCGATCAATTTCATCATCCTCAATCCTCAACTTCAATGAGGACTCAAGTCTCGGTTTGACCAATTCATCGACTGCCTGATGGATCATCTCTTCTACAAGAGTACACATGGAAAGTAAATTCCGGTGAAGCAAGTCAAGATCACGCGTGAGATGGATGGGCATTGTTTCGACCTTAGGTCAGCTTATCTTAACCGAATCGACCAGTGATATAATTCTCGGTCTGTTTTTCTCGAGGCTTGGTGAACAGCTCTTGTGTCGGCCCCATTTCAATGAGATGGCCTTCGTAGAAGAACGCCGTTTGGTCGCTGATTCGGGCCGCCTGTTGCATGTTATGGGTGACGATGACAATCGTGTAATCTTTTTTAAGCTCAAAAATGAGATCTTCGATCCGCGATGTTGAGGCGGGGTCGAGAGCCGAGGCTGGCTCGTCCATCAGAACGACGTCGGGTTGTGTAGCGAGCGTACGAGCAACACATAATCTTTGCTGCTGTCCCCCAGAGAGAGCCAACGCGGAATCGTTGAGTCGATCTTTCACTTCATCCCACAGAGCCGATTGTTTTAACGAATATTCAACAATCTCAGCTAATATTTTCTTGTTTCGAAGCCCAGAGATTTTGGGGCCGAACGCAACATTGTCAAAGATCGACTTGGGAAAGGGTGTTGATTTCTGGAAAACCATGCCGATCCGTTTTCGCAACGCAACCACATCGATCTCTGGTGCATTCAGATCGATATTTTCCAAGAGCACTGTCCCAGTGTGATGTGTTCCTTCGATGAGATCGTTCATTCGATTCAGAGTACGGAGGAATGTACTCTTCCCACATCCGGAAGGGCCGATTAATGCCGTCACGGATTTCGGAGCGATTTTCATCGAGACATCATACAAAACCTGATTCGTACCGTAGTAGAACGAAAGATTCTGTGTTTCGAGTTTCGGGGCTACGGGCGGCGCTTCGGGGAGTTGAACAGTAGGCTCGGACTCTGTGCGGTCTTGCACGAGTTCGGAGAATGAGTGGAATTTTGTTGCGGTCATAATTTTGTATGTTCTGTGATGGTTAGCGAAGGCATCAATCAGGTCACCAGCGATTCCGCTTTTGGAATCGGTTGCGAATGATGATTGCAGTTGCGTTCAGCACGAGCAAAACGACTAACAGCACGATAATTCCCGCAGCTGCCACATGTTGGTATTCCGTTTCCGGCAAGGAAACCCAGTTGAAAATCTGGATGGGCAGGCTTGTAAATCTGTCGAACGGAGCGTCTACAATACTTTGAGGGTTATGAACGACATCCATCGGGCTTGTGATATCGCCGGGAGTAAGGGCGATATAGGTCAGGGCTCCGATCATCACCAGCGGTGCGGTTTCTCCGATGGCTCGAGAAATCGAAAGGATCACTCCCGTCAGAATCCCAGGCAAAGATGCTGACAAGACTTGATGGCGTAATGTTTGCCAGCGAGTTGCTCCCAACGCATAAGAGGCAGTACGAATTGATGACGGTACGGCACGCAAAGCTTCCTGAGAAGCGACGATCACCATTGGCAGAATCAACAAGCTTAATGTCAACGCAGCTGAGATTACGGAATTTCCCAGTGGCAATGGGATTCGTAATGTGACGATCGCCAATGGAATCTCGATGACCTTCGAATGTCCCTGAAAGAGACCAAACATTCGTACGAAGACCGTGAGCCCCAGGATTCCATAAACAATCGAGGGGACGCCTGCGAGATTTGACAAATTGACCTGAATCAAGCGTGTGAGAACGTTGTTTGGAGCATATTCTTCGAGGTACAACGCTGCTCCGACTCCGATTGGTACTGAGAACAAAACGGTGAACAGAATCAACCACAGGCTGCCCCACAAACCTGCCAGAATCCCTGCTTGTTCAGGGTGTCTAGAGTCAAAACTATGCAGGAAATTCCAATTCAGCCAGCCAGCTCCCTGCCAGAGAACTCCAATCAAAAGCACTGAAAGAACAACCACTCCGAACCAGGTCGAAAGCATGCACACGATGCGAAACATTCGTCCCAGACGATGCCGGGCAGCCAGATTTGATTCATGGACATTGTCGAGATGACTCATTCATACACCTCACGAAAACGTCGCATGATGAGGTGGGAAAGAAAATTCATCGTCAACGTCATGCAGAAAAGAGTCAAAGCAATGGCGTAAAGACTTTTATAGCTCATACTGCCTACTGGCGTGTCCCCAAGACTCACATTCACGATGTAGGAGGTCATCGTTTGCACACTGCGAAACGGATTCATGGTCAAGTTAGGAGCTTGGCCGGCGGCAATGGTGACAGCCATTGTTTCTCCCACTGCCCGAGAAATTGCTAACAAGAACGAAGAGAGAATCCCCGAGATCGCTGCTGGGAGAACGATTTTCGTTGAGACGTCAAACTTCGTCGATCCAAGTGCATACCCCGCTTCACGCAGGCTACGAGGGATAGCCCGTAGCGTGTCTTCGCTGAGGGAGGAGACCATCGGGATGATCATGATTCCCACAACAATACCGGCACTGGCAGCATTGAAGATATCAACCTCAAAACCCAACAGGTCCTGAAATATTGGACGTAACACATAGGGTGTCACGAAGACCAGTGCGAAGTATCCATAAACGACGGTTGGAATCCCTGCCAGGATTTCCAAGATCGGTTTAATGAAATTGCGTGTACGAGTCGAAGCAAATTCGCTGAGATAAATTGCGCTGGCCAAACCGATCGGCAATCCGATCATTGCTGCGATTCCAGCAATCAACAGCGTACCGCTCAACAACGGCAATACGCCGTACTGTGGGTCTGTAAATTGAGGTGTCCATTCCGTGCCGGTAAAGAATTCCCATGGTGAGACTTCCTCAAAGTAGGCAGTATTGCCGCCCACTCCGACGATACTTTCTGCAACGAGGATGTAAATGATCCCAACGGTTGTGACAATCGAAAGTAAAGCACATGCAAACAAGATGAACTGAATCACTTGTTCTCTGAGTCGTTGAATCGTTAGATGTCGCGTGAGAGACCTCGGAGGTTGATCGACCGAACAACTTTTCATGAAGGTTTCGAGCGGCACAAGCTGCCTCCTGACTTAATGCTTTTTAAATGATTACTTCGCTGAGGCAACTTCGGCATCTCCGCTCATTGATTCAATTGCATCTTCTAATTCTTTGCGTTCTTCACTGAGCAACTCCTGGCTGAGTCGGACATAACCGACTTCTCCTACGAGGCCTTGCCCTTCCTTAAGACAGTACCTCAAAAACTCTGCCACTTCCGGCTTTTTCAACGAGGCTTTATTGACATACAAGAAAAGCGGGCGTGAAAGTGGAACATACTTTCCACTTTCAATTGACTCATCACTTGGCTTAATGCAATTGTTAGCGTCGCCCTTGTCCGCAATTCCAAGAACTTTGAGCTTGTCTTTGTTCTTCAAGTAGTATGCATACCCAAAGTAGCCCAAAGCGAATTTGCTTCCAGAAACACCCTGCACAAGAACGTTGTCATTGACGCTGGGGCTGTAATCAGACCGGCTCGCTTTACCTTCATCACAGATCGCTTCTGTGAAATAATCGAAAGTTCCTGAGTCAGTGTCGGGGCCAAAAAGTTTCATTTCGCTCTGCGGCCAACTCGGATCGACATCACTCCATAGCTTCACCTGACTGCCGGGGGACCAGATCTTTTTGAGTTGTTCAACACTCAGGCAATCGCACCAGGTGTTTTCCGGGTTCACGACGACAGAAAGCCCGTCGATGGCAATGGTTAGTTCCAGGTATTCAATCCCCTTCTCCTTGCAAGCATCGATTTCCTGCTGCTTAATCGGGCGTGAAGCGTTGGTGATATCGGAGACGCCTTCGATGAATTTGCTAAATCCTGGACCAGTGCCTGATGTTCCAACAACAACAGTTGTCTCAGACTGCTTTTCATACTCTTCAGCTACCGCTTGAGCGATAGGATAGACCGTACTGGACCCGTCTATTGAAATACTTGGTTTCGAATTATCTCCAGAAAGTGCACTGCTGTCTGCTGCATCTTTGACAGTACATCCCGCTGTGACAAAAGCAAGCATCATAATGCTTGCACCCACAACGCACGCATGCTTCTTCATATTTTCAATTCCTGACATGGAGTTTGCTCTGTGCCGTCTTCAAATGGACTTCTTTTCCATCAATTTGAAGCAGAGTCTACATGCCGAATGTGAAGTTTCTGCGCGACGAATTGTTAAGAAATGGTTAAGATTGCCGTCTGTTAGGGCAGTTTGCTCGGGGCTATTTCGAGAGGCGACGTATTCTTAAAGAGAATTTAGAGTCAGTCCGAAAGCTTCTGGAATCGCCGCTCTTCTCCACTTTGTGAGTGAGCAATCTCAAGTTTCAGGATCAGTTCTATAAAAACAAGAGCTGAATCTCAGTCGTTCGCAGCTTGGATTTTTTGAAAACCAAGTTTCTTTTCATTCTGGGCTAGAGGCAAACGGACCGTAAACGTACTTCCCTGCCCCGGTTCGCTGTTCACCTCGGCTTCACCGCCAAACTCCTGAGCCAGGTGTTTGACAATAGAAAGTCCTAAGCCGGTCCCACCCATTTCGCGTGAGCGTGCTTTGTCAACGCGATAGAATCGCTCAAAGACCCGCTTCTGGTGGTCTTTGGGGATGCCAATTCCAGTGTCTTTCACTTTGATCGAAACCATCGAATTCTGCACCGCCCAGTCAACACTCACTTGGCCGCCACTGGGCGTATAGTTGATGGCATTATCAATCAAATTATTGAGAATCGTCTGCAATCCTTCTGGGTCAGCCAAGACATAGATCTCGCCTGTGTGAGTTTGCATCGATAGCTGAATCGATTTTGTATTACAGATTGCTGCATGTTCGCGAATGCACAATTCAACGGTTTCAACGAGGGGAACGGTTGAGACCTCAAAGGTGTCCGCCCCTGATTCAATGCGAGAGATTCGAAGCAAATCGAGTATTAAGGCATGCAGCCGAGTTGCCTGTTCCTCAATGCCTTTCAGAAATTTGCGATTGTGATCAGGGTCGTCGATCGCTCCTGATAACAATGTTTCGGCATACGCTTGGATCGACGTCAATGGCGTTTTCAACTCATGTGAGACATTCGAGACAAACTCTTGTCTAATGTTTTCGAGACGACGTAGATCCGTGACATCGTGAAAGACCAGTACGACACCGGGACAGGGATCACCCGGTAGTTGAGCGGCAAGCAATGAAACAATGGCCTCGGACCGTGGAATTTCCAACTCAATGTTCTCCTGCCCTTTGGATTCCAAGGCACTTTTCACGACCTTCTGGATTGCGGGATTTCGTACTGCCTCCCAGATCGGCCGCCCCACAATTTCAGGTGTTGAGATTTCCAGTAGCGAATTCGCAGCCTGATTAACAAAAAGAACACGCTCATCGCCGTCGACAGCAATCACTCCTTCAACCATCCCTCCCAGAACCGTTTCCAATCGCTCGCTATTCTTGGCGAGTTCGGCGCTCTTCTGATGTAACTCATCAATCTGCATCGACAACTTTTGGCTCATTAGATTAAATGCCCCTGCGAGTGCTCCCAACTCGTCCCGACTGGGAATGACGACTTGCTGTCGAAGGTCTCCGTCGGCAATCGCTTCTGCCGATTGAGTCAATAAGATTAAGGGCCGAATGAGCCGACCGACGACGAAGTAGGTCAACACCAGAGCCACGATGCTGACCGTCATTGCTGTTACCCAGATCAATCGTTGCACAGAATCAACTTGCGCATTAAGCGCCTTCACTGTCATGGAAACACGCACAAAACCGACGACTTGCTCACCTTGATCAACCCGCAGCGCGTAGTTCAACATCGGAAGATCTAGAGTAGGACTTTGCCTTTGAGAGACCCCAAATCCACTTGTTCTGGCCAGTCTCAACTCTTCTCGATTGTTGTGATTATCCATTACTTCCGGCGACTCTGCGGAATCTCCGATGACCGTTCCGTCTTCGGTAACCAGTGTCAATCGGGTCCCATTCTGTTTCCCAAGCTGCACCAGAGTTTGTTGAAGCTCGGCAGTTTGTCCCTTTTCAAAAGAATCCGCCATGCGACTTCGCAAGATGACAGCCGAGTCGTGTAAACGTTGCTGCGCCTGTTCGATGACGATTTCTCGTTGTCGGCTCGATTGAATCGCAACGAAAGAGAGAGCCGCAACGAGAGTCAGTGCGGCATACGTGCCAAAGATTTTCCAAAACAAACGAGAGGAGAGCATGCTCCGATTCCAGGTTGGCGGTGAGTTCGCAAGCGGCGGCTTCGTCACGCTGATTTGATGGTGACATTCCATAAAGATTGGAAAGCCTAACATCACAATGAGATGAATGGAATTGTTCAGCAACACTCGTGATACCCACGTTCTCCATCACAGAGACTTACAGAGCGGCATCATAAAACGGATCCTGGAACCTGAGCATTCTCTCATAAACGGAGAAAATATTGGTTTCAGAAGTTTTTAAATTGGTGCAATTTCGCATTCTCTCAGTCGTTTGAGTTCAAACAGTTTCGCTCGCTGGAGCAATCTGCTCTAGTAGACTCCAATTCCAAAGACCTGATCCTGAAACTTGAAATTGCACTCGCAAACGTTAAGAAAAGTGACGTTCTCAGTCGATTTCAGGCCTGTTCGAAATATTAAATCCCGAAGGACATCACATGCTCCCTCTGAGTCTCAAGCAATCCGTCACTTTTTCGATTGTCCTCTTGATGACTGTAAACACCTTCGGGGAAACGAAGCCGAAGAACATTGACGAGTTACGATTGGCTCGATCTCAGGCAGCCGGACAGAAGCGCCGACTGATCTTCAACAACGATGGTAACGAGCCGGTTTATCTCTGTGAGGACGACGTTTCGGCGGAGGGGTTGCTCAAGCATCGAACGACACCACTGGCAGGGACGCAACTCGACACTCTGTTTTATTGTACATGGTCCTCCCCGTTTGGCTGCTTCACACACAACACAAAAGTCGGATCTTTATTCACCGCAGATCAGGAAGGCTTCAGCAAGAACCAGACACAGACGTTCATCGACAAAGGTTTTGATCCATTGACGATTATGTCTGATTTCAGCAAGCAAAATGGGATTGAGCTTTTTTGGTCCATGCGGATGAACGATACTCACGACGCTTCAGGAGCCTGGTACGGTCCTCTTATGCTGGCTGCCAGTCCACTGAAGCAACAGCACCCCGAGTGGCTCTTGGCAACTGCAAAGAAAAGAAACCGTCTCGGAGGATGGACAGCAGTCGACTATGGTCGTGAAGAAATCCGTGAGTTGGTTTTTCGCTACTTTGAAGAGGTCTGCAATAACTACGATGTGGACGGCATCGAACTCGATTTTCTGCGGCACTCCGTTTTCTTCAAATCTCATGCACAAGGCGGGGCAGCAACTGAAGAGAATCTGGAACAGATGACCGCCCTGATCCGTCGAATTCGTCGTATGACTGAAGAAGTTGGCCTGAAACGTGGCCGACCGATCCTGGTCGCAATCCGCACACACGATTCGGTCGATTACTGTCGCGCTGTCGGGATCGATTTGGAGCGCTGGTTAAAAGACGGGCTTGTAGACATGCTTGTGGCAACTGGTTACTTCCGCTTGAATCCCTGGCAGCAAACTATCGCACTCGGAGAAAAATATGGTGTCGCTGTTTATCCCTGCTTAAGTGAATCTCGCGTTCGTGGTGAGGACCGCTTCCGACGCAACTCAGTCGAAAGTTATCGCGGACGAGCTTCCAACGCATTGGCGGACGGAGCAAACGGCATCTACCTATACAACTACTTCAATCCCAATTCAACACTCTGGAACGAGCTGGGGGACACGCAAACGCTACGGTATCTCGACAAGAAATTCTTCGTCACTGTCCGTGATCGCAATCCAGACAGCACTCTTGTTGGCGGCAGTCAATACAGCACAATACCATTGCTCACACCGACCCATTCGCAGACGATTTCATCCAGTAAACCGCTGGCAACAGAAGTTCGAATCGGCGACGACATAGCTGCCGCAGCGAGAGCAGGCCGCACGCCCAAAGTTACCCTGCATATGAGGATTCCCCTGTTGAGTCAGGCCAATCAGCTTGTCACAACTTTCAATGGAACGAAGCTCCTTGACGGACAAGCCTCGAACGGTTGGATCGATTACGATGTCCCGGCATCTATTGTGAAGCAGGGAGGCAATCAAGTTACCGCTTCCGTACAGTCGCTGCCTCAAAACGCCGACTCATGGACAATCAAATATGACGGCAGTGAAAAGCCTGCTAGTATTTGGCGGCGTGACCCCGGTTCCGAGCGAACGATCGACACCTTAGTCGATGGAACTTTGTTGATCGCAGATCGCGGCACCGCTTCAGGTGAATACTGCTATTTTCGCATGCCTTGGGGGGCCGAACCGGCATCGGAAACTGTCGCGGAGTTCCGTGTGAAGACTATCTCTGGATCAAGCTTTGTCATTGTGTCGAATGGCGTCTCTGGGGAGCGGCTCACTTTGGCGCCTGATCACATCTCGCTGTTTCATAACCGCAAGATTCGCTATGAGATGGACACCACATCAGATTTCCATACCTACCGGCTCGTTTTGAATGGTGAAGATCTTCAAGTTTATGTCGATGGCACTCTCCGTCTGGACGGCAAAGGCCAGCTCAAACCACGTACAGGATACCGACGTAATGAGGTCGCCTTCGGAGCCTCGAACAGCACCGATGTTGGCGAGGCGTATTGGGACGATGTGAAAGTGCGAACCGCAAGCCTCAGCTGTCATGACATCGTGGTCAGTGTGGAGTATTGATCGATTTTCGCTTGCCGATTCCTCGCGTCATCGTCCGAGGTCACCCTGTGTCGGATTCAATCACTACGACCTTGGGCGAATTCCACGATAGAAACGACCAAGAGCGTCGACTTTCTGCCAATCTTTGGAAACGCCACTCCAGTGGAAAACCATCACGCCGGTCGAGGGATGAGTTGTTCCAGCATCCAGAACAGATTCTACCTGATCAACCGCGACAGGTTCTCCCCAGTCAGCCAGCTGGACGATCGGCCAAATCTTTTGTTTCTCGTGCGGTTCACCTTTGAGATTAAGCAGATTTCCAAGACTCTTGGTTTGATCCGCGACCCAGCCCGGTTCCTGTGGATGTCCAAAACGTGCGTGGTATGGCATCGTACTGAAGACATCCAGATACTTCGCCTGAGCCGGAAGATCGATGGCGAGCTTGTGTCGGATTGCGCCCTCGTAGTCGTCAGTGGACCAGGGGCAATGAAAGGTTCCGAGCAGCGTTTGTGGTCGGACTGCATCAAGAATTTCTCGGTATTCGCGCACCCAATCGGTGAACACGTCGCATCGAAATTGTGTCCAGGCATCTCGATGCGGACCGAGCAATTGCTTGGCAGCCGCAGGGACAGAATCCGGCAATTGAATTCCAGTCTTTTGTTGGAACTGTTTCAAGGCTGTTGGCGAGAAATCCGTATCAGGCATGACCGGCTCCGCACGTTCCCAACTCGCGTGCGAGTGGTGATAGTCCAGCCAGATTCCATCAACTTCAAACGTTTCCAGAACTCGCCGAAATTCATCCATCCGGTTTTTTCGGTACCCGGCATCGAAGGGGCTGACGCCTTGCCAACCATGCGGAGCTGGGGAAGGCAAACCGTCTGTTCCGATAGGAGCAGCTTGAGGGTGTTTTTTCAAATAATTCTCGAAGTGCATTGAGTTGTACTCAGCGAACACCTTGAGTCCAAGCTGATGGTACTGTTCAATTTTCTTCTGATTGAGACCTCCCGATCCGATCCAGATCGCATTGATTCCATAGTCGGCCGGTGTCTCTCCACGTTGTAAGATTGCATCAGGAAACCCACCATAGATGCCGCGGATTTGAATCCAGGGACGCGGCTTCACTTCTTCCGGTTCAGGGGCTTCAGCGAAAGCAGAACTATCGAGCGTCGCAGCCATTGTTCCCAGCGAAAGCGTTCCGCCTGCGAGCGTCTTTAATGCGCTTCGTCGAGAAAATTTTCCAGAAAGTTGTGGCTGATCGACTGGAAAAGACATAGTAGTCACTTCTCCTTGACACAAAGTCCGTTGAACATAATGTCGCAGTCACAACAGGACCGACACGCGGTCTGTTGGGCAGAAGGAGCATTCCCGCGACTGCCCCATATCGCAAACTATCTCAATTGCGGTTTACGATATGGTACAGTCCAGGGCGAACAAATTAGTACGAGCATCAGGCTTTAGGGGTGAGACCGAAAACGCGGTCCATGTTGGCGGAGACTTCTTTCAAACGTTCAAGATCTCCACCTTTCACTTCCGCTGCTGCCCAGCCGGTGTACTTGATTTCGGCAAGAGCTTTTCGCACGTCTGCCCAGTCGAGATCTCCCTCGCCGATCTTTGTGAATTTGTCCATCTCACGAGAGAAGCCTTTGAGGTCGAGCTTGACAATTCGTTTGCCGATCTGCCGAATCCAGTCCCCCATGCTGCCATACTTCCAGTGGTTTCCAATGTCGAACTGCATGCCGACCCACGGTGAATGGAATTCATCAACGTACTTGACGAACTTGTCAGCGGTCTGCGTGTGGTCCCCTTCATGGTCGTAGCAAAACTGGTTCCAGACATTTTCAATGGCGATGTGAATCCCAAGTTCTGAAGCCAGTGGCAATGCCTTCGAGATATTGTCAATCGACCGCTTCCAGATTTCTTCTTCCGGGCCATCACTTCCTCGCCCAACGACAAGCAGGACAGTGTTGCCTCCAACAGCATGTGTCTGACGAAGAGCTTCCTGCAGACTGGCAAGAGCTTTCGCACGAACTGATGCATCTGGATCTGTGTGGCGAACAGACCAATGTCCGGCGTTCACCGATCCATCAACCGGAAGCCCTGTCGCTTTGATAGCAGCTCGAACTTCTTTGACATCGATCCCCGGGCAGTTCAATTCGATTCCATCGAAGCCAGCCTCTTTCGCAATTGCAAATTTCTCTTCGAGCGACTTACCACCCTGGACCATTCCAATTTTAAGCGTTTTGTAGAGGCGACCGTTGAGATAGCCTTCTTCGCTTTTCGCACCAAGTGCAAGCAAAGGGCCTGAAACACTCGCGGCTGCTGCCAATTGCACAAATTGACGACGAGAAAGTGAACTCGAAGAGAGCATGATCAATTCCTTGAAGATAGGTCGTATGTCGTTATTGAAATTTAGGTCGCAACATTTAATAAATCGGCTGTACCGATTCGAACCAAAATAGTAGCAGGCCGAGCAGTGATATGACACTGAGATTGACTGTGACTTTGAATCCAGAAGCGGATCTCCAGAACTGCATCAAAGAGTGACTGGTTTAGCTTGGGGGGGGCTCTTACTTCGTGAGTTTGTCAATCAAATACGCTGTCGAGTTTTTGTATTTCGTTTTTTCTATGCCAGGGTGAACGAGCACAGTTTCGACGCCGACTGCTTCAAGCCGTTCTGCGAGCTTCACTCCCATGATCCCCGAATGCGTTGGGTCTTTGGGGGATGCCCCGACGACTGGGACTTCTCCACGATAAAATAATGCGATTGGTGGATCGTCTTTGGAAACGTGCTCAATCGGTGAGTATTCATGAATCCAGGGAAGGACCTTCTCACGATTGTCGATTAAGGCTTGCAGATCCTTGAAGCCAAAAGCATGAGCCCCATACCGGTAGTTCGGCATCCATTCTCGCAACTCTTTAGGGTCAAGCGAGACTTGAGCTCCATTCACAGCTGCGCAGTATAATCGTGTCGACTCCCGTGCGATCGGATCATCGCTTTTGGGGTCCGCCATGTCGTCATGAAAGGCGAGCCACAAAGAAGTACAAGCACCTGCAGAACCACCTGTTGCTCCGATTTTCGTTTTGTCGAGGTTCCACTCAGAAGCCTTGGATCGAATGAACTGCAAGGCGCGAGCTGCATCACCCAGAGGAGCTTTTACGGGAGGTTCCACGTTCTCCTTGACTCCGTTTTGGACATAGCGATAGTTGATCGCGATGACTGAGATTCCTTTGTCCAGAAAAGCCTTGGGATTCGTTTTCTTGTCGCCACCGCGCCAACCGCCACCATGAATGTAAAGGACAACCGGAGTCGGCGTATCGGATTTCGCCGGATAGAAGTCAAGCACATTCCGGGCATGAGGTCCGTACGAAACGTTGAGTTGCGTCTGCAGGTCCTCAGCTTGGCAGATCGAGCTTAGAGATAGAGCAGTTATCAGCATCAGCGAGTAGCGCATAAATTGTCACTCCAGAGGTAAGGTCAGGAAAAAATTGGCGACAGAAGATTCAGGTTACGATGGCTTACACGACACGTTAGCGGGAAGTTCGCTCACTTCGCCAGTGACCGGGGAAAATGGAAAACGACATTGTGAATAATGAATCGGATTTCATTCGGAATGATCGATGGCTCATTTGTGACACCGCGATGACGTTCGTCCCTTTGGCACTAAAAAGTTTAAGAACGTTCTTGCCAGTTCACGATGAAGATTGCATCGTGAACTGGGGTTCTCGCCCTCCCCTCCTCTGTCAGACTGCCACTTACCGTGCGGTGGTCAAGGACGCTCCCAGACTGCGGGGAGATCTTTTGATTCTTCTCCATAGGTTTGGGAAACAATAAACCCACTGGCCTGTGACATATAAAAAATCCGACCGTTTGAAACCACGGCACCGAGGCATTCACGTGAGTCGATGGCGGGACCGGTGGAGACGAGTTTGCCGTCTTTCGACAAGTCAATCATGTCCATGTTCGCCCCGAGTACGTAAGGCTCTGAGAGTGTAAAGCGACAGCAGGCGTAGTTGTGCCCAACCGTGTTGATCACTTTTCCAGTCTTGCGATCATAGACGTTCCCTACGCCACGCAGCGCGTTGGAGAAGATAAACTCATTGCCGACCGAAACGACGTTGAGCGCTGAGGTCACCGGATCAGATTGCCAGACCAGCGAGCCATCTTTGGCGTCGAGACACCAGACGAAACGATCTTTGGCAGACTGCCGGGCAGCTGCGAACCCTCCGAGATAGATTCGGCCGTCGCGAGCGCTGATTGTGCACTTGGACGTGACGTGATAATCGGTCGTCGACCAAACAACTTCACCGCTCGCGGGGTCCATGCAAGCGGTGAAACCATTGTTCTCGACCGGCAGCCCACGGCGCCGCTTTTGATCGGTGTCGTATCCGAAATAAACGGAGTAGTACAGCTTCCCGTCGAGAATGCAAATGCCGCAATCGTTGCCGCCTCGGCCATACTCCGAGAAGTCTTTGTGCCAGACCACCTCCCCGGTGTCGAGGTCCCAGGCCCAGACCTGAGGTTTGTGATTCTTTGGAGAGTACGGTGTTGCGTTGGCAAAAATCCAACTCATCACTTCGCGCCCATCTTCAGCCGGATTGGGGTCTCCCTTGAAGACGAACGCCTTTTCAGATCCCTGAGCAGCATACTCACCGGAACCGGATGCATAGATCGCGACATTCCCATGGACGACCGGAGGAAACTGTCGGCTCCAGCCGGGGGAACCTGTAAACGGCGCCTCCCACAGCAGCTTACCGTTTTTCGCATCGAGACAGCGAACGCGAGATTGCTGGATGCCCCCCTGAGGGATGAGTAATTTCTCTTTGTAGTAGAGTGGCGAAGTGAAAGAGAGATAAACATGAGGCCAGTACCGACGCCACAGCATTCTACCAGTATCCTGTTCCACAGCCATGACCTGTCCTTCAGCCGTGTGAAGATACATTCTGCCACCGCCACAAACCGGCAAGTGTTTGACTGTCCCTTCCAGTCGGCGTGCCCATCGCATGCGCAATGGTGGTTTCAGGTCTTGGTCATTCGCATTTGAACCTTGAAAATCACCATAGTTGGAATACCAGTTAAACTCTTCGCCCGACTTCGGACCAGTCAAAGGGCTGCGGACTTCTGTGACTCCGAGATCTTTATCTGGAAGGGATGCCTTTCCGTTGGGACCAAAAACATAAAGGTATCCATCTTCACACGCAGCGTAGACACGCCCATTCGAGACTCCAAGTGGTGCGGTGATGGGAACGTTCCAGGAGGTTGGAAACGATCGTTCTTCGCCGCCTCGGACAGAGACGACATGGAGTTTCCCATCCAGACCGCCATAGAGAATGTGCTCGCGAGTAATGATTGGCGGGCTGATGGAGGGGGCTTCACACAGCACTTCGACCTCTTCCGCATTCGGCGCGTGACGGCAGAGTCCTAAACCATGCTCGGGACGAGTGCGATAGACCACTCCATCCTGTACGGCAACACTGGCAAAACTCAGCAGGCCGGGAATATTGATCGCAGTCTCCGTCCCTTTCACAAATTCGGCTTTCACCTCGTCTTCTTCGAGTTTCAAGATCTCGACACGTCCGGCGTTGTCGCGTCGATGCCATTGAATGTAGACGTTCCCCTCTTCATCTGCACTCTGCCCAAACGTTGCGGGGTACTCCCTGCCTGCATAAGCCGGAATCTCTCCGACGGCACGCAATTCAGGCTTGTCTCCCGCGTCTTCAACGAAGACTGTTCGCCCACCTGCAGGCATAACAACCTTGTTGCCTACCAGGCTGATGTCGCGAGAGCAGACGAAATGGTCTTTCCAATTGACTCGGTCACCCCGAAACTTGACCCAGTCGGAACCGAGCCACCGGTTGCCCGTGAAGCCAACGACTTCTTTTACAAAGTCCCAGTTCCAAATCTCTTTGCCATCAGGCTCTACCGCGTAGATACGTGCACCAAGAGTGGCGAAGTAGACCCGTTCTTCGCCCACGGCAGGCGCGGAGAAGATCGGTTCGCGGCAGTCAATTTCATTGACGACCTTTCCGGTCGCTGTATCGAAGACATAGTAATAACCAGCAGTCGTCCCCACATGAAGATACTGCCCTGCAACAGCCGGAGCCGAGACATTATTGCAATTCCCTTTCCCCCCGCGAGTCTCGTGTTTCCAGATCACCTTGTGCGATGCGGCATCGATTGCAAAGACCACACCAGAACCATCGATGACGAAGATACGCCCATCGGCAATTGCTGGTGCAGCAAAAATCGCGTCCGTCGTCGGGACAGCGGCGAGTAGACCAAGGTCAGCAGGAACCACTTCGGTCAGTGCATTTCCTGAGCGTTGTGCGTTCCCCTGAAGCTGTCCCCATTCGGCAGACGCAGTAGCGGCGACCATGATGACGATCGCGCCGAAGAAGAAACGTTTCACGTATTCATGCATAGCGTTGATATCCATGTCTCAATTTTTTTCGAACAGATCCTGAAACTTGAAATAGTTCACTCACACATTGAGAAACCGGCTATCCCAGAGGTTTTCGGACTGGCTCTAAAAGTTTCCGAATTGGTTCAAGGTTGTATTGATGTTCCTTATTGTGTTTATCTCCAACCGGGTTTGTCTACCGACTCCGCCTCGAAGCTGAATCAACTCGTCGCGTGACACCAAATACGGACACACCTTTAAGCTCGAATCATCCAGCTTGAGCCTCACAGAAAAGGTTCCATACGATCGACTCAGCGACCATCAACTTTCAAAGCCCTTCTCGAACATCGACTACACTTTTCAGCACAGCAGGGTATACAATCCCATCTTCTTTTCTTCTCTTTGGAGCGTGAAAAACATGAAGTCTGTTCTGCAAACATTCGCCGTTCTGATCGTTGCTCTCCACTGTTCGGTCTGTAGTGCCCAAACTGTGGAAGAATGGACGGAAGCGAACTTGGATTCGCTCGTCAAACTCTACATGCACTTGCACAAGCATCCAGAGCTCTCCTTTCAAGAAGAGGAAACATCAAAACGAATTGCCGCAGAATGGGAAAAAGCGGGTTTCGAAGTCACATCCAACGTCGGTGGCTTTGGGGTTGTTGCCATCCTTAAAAACGGAGATGGACCGACGCTCATGCTGCGAACGGATCTCGATGCCCTTCCGGTGAAAGAAGAGACCGGATTGGAATATGCCTCAAAGGTGACTGTCACGAATGAGGACGGCAGCAAGACAGGTGTCATGCATGCTTGTGGTCACGACATTCACATGACAAATCTGGTCGGCGTGGCTCGGTATCTTGCCAGCTGCCAGGACCGCTGGCAGGGAACTTTGATGCTGATCGGCCAACCAGCAGAAGAGCGTGTTGCGGGTGCGAAAGCGATGCTCGAAGATGGCCTGTTCACAAGGTTTCCCAAACCTGATTTTGGAGTCGCGTTACATGTTGGTTCAGATATCGCAGCCGGGAAAGTTGGCTACCGGGCAGGATATGCCTTGGCGAATGTCGACAGTGTTGACATCACAGTGAAAGGTCGCGGCGGTCACGGTTCCGCTCCACACACCACCGTCGACCCGATTATCCAAGCGGCTGAATTGGTCGTCGCCCTGCAGTCGATTGTCAGCCGCGAAGTCAAACCGATCGAGCCCGCAGTGATTACAGTCGGCTCCATTCATAGTGGTACCAAGCACAACATCATCAGCGATGAATGCAAACTGCAACTGACTGTCAGAAGTTATTCGTCCGAAGTTCGCCAGCAGTTGTTAGAAGCAATTGAGCGAAAAGCGAAAGCTGTCGCCATCGGACACCGAGCTCCCCCACCAGTAGTGAAATTTTCGGAAGGAACCCCTTCACTGTATAACGACGATGACCTCACCGCAAAATTAAGCTCTGTATTTGTACGCACTTTGGGGGTAGACAAAGTCGAGCAGGTTGACCCCGTCATGGGGGCGGAAGACTTCAGCTTATACGGCAAAGCAGGAGTTCCGATTCTGATGTACCGGTTGGGCAGCGTCAGCCAACGACGACTGGATCAGCTCAGTATGGCAGGTCGAACACCACCATCGTTGCATTCGGCAGCCTACTATCCCGATTTCGAACTGACCCTGCAAACTGGCATCGCAACAATGTCGAACGTCGCTCTGGAACTCTTGCCACGTCAATGATGTCTACGTGAACTCACCTATGCCAATCTAGAACATTTCAGCCCCCGCCAAGCCACTCACGACAGCTGACTCCAAGTGGATTGCGGGGCACAGTTCTTGTCAGTCTCACTCGAGAGTTTGCGGTGAACCGGCTCCCCAGCCCATCCCAAGTTTTATGACTCCAACTGCGAACAAAAAGAGAAAGGACCAAGTCCAGCTCTGCGTTAAATCAAAGAGTACACCAAACAGCAACGGGCCGACCGCTGCAACCATGTAGCCGATGGACTGTGCGAATCCGGAAAGTTCTGTCGCGGTTTCCGTGCCGCTAGATCGAAGCACGATGAACAACAACGCCAATCCGAACGAGCCTCCCAGCACGAAACCAATGAGCGAAGCCCAGAGTGCAATCCACCCCGTCTGATCCAGCAAAAGTCCGGCAAGTCCGACGGACTCAATCAACGCTAAACAAAGGACAATACCGCGCTGGTCAGTTGTTCTTCCCGCGAGTGTGGGAATGATCAGCGAACCGAAAATCCCCATCGCTTGCGACAAAGACAACATCCATCCGGAATATGTCGCGTCGTAACCCCGGCTCATCAAAATCGCTGGCAACCATGCCAGAACTACATAAAAAGTCAGCGATTGCAAGCCCATAAACAGCGCGACCTGCCAGGCCAAAGCCGAACCTCCAAGATGCTTCATTGCCTTTTGGAAACTTCGATTCGGTTCTGATCTCGTAAGGCGCCGAACCTGCGGTAACCAAACAATCAGGGCGATCATCGCGGGGATCGACCACACGCCCAATGCGCCTCGCCAGCCCAGATTCATTTCAACCGCCAACGGAACGCTGAACCCTGCAGCCAGTGATGCCCCTAACGCCATTGCACTCGAATAGAGACTGGTTACGAATCCGGAATGCGAAGAAAAGTTGCGTTTTGTTAAGCTCGGCATAAGCACGTTGCCGAACGCGATCGCAATCCCCACAAGTAGAGTCCCGACATAGAGCGCAGGCAGCCAAGCGATGGCCCGCATGGAAGTCCCCATGACTAACAACACCAACGCCATCAGTAATGTGCCTCCAATCCCCAATCGCCTCGTAAACAGAGGTGTTAAAGAGGAGATGACGCCAAATGCGATCAACGGCAGCGTGGTCAACAATCCTAGTTGAGAATTGGAGAGACCTGTCGCCCGGCGGATATCTTCGATCAACGGGCCGACGCTTGCCAGTGCCGGCCGCAAGTTAATAGCAACCAGCAGGATTCCGACAAGCAACAAAAGATCGGCAGATCGTGACTGACGCTGCACAGGATGCACAGGCAACGGTTCGGGCGTCAATACAGGGGGCACGCCCACTTTTTGGTCTGTACTTTTGATGATGAATCTTTCGTATAGGGGAAAATGAAGCTTCGACATTGGGCACTGCATAATTCACCAAGCAGCCGAGTTACGAGATTCGAGAACACGGACTTTGGTTCCCCGTGGTTTCGATCATCTGGGCTCATTCAGCCGATGTCAGATGCCTCTCGGTGCTCTGTCGCCTTCAAGCATAAACCTTGCTGGATGCACTTGCTCGTTCATGGAACTCGTGACGCACCACTACAACGCTTTGGCAAAGCGAACGGTGCTATTCAATGGGCGATGATTTCCGATAAATGAACTGCTTGCCGTCATCCGCAGCGAACTCTGGAATCATACCCAAAGCTCGGCGCGATGAAAGTGCTGACATCGGTAATTCTCAGTTCAGGCATCACGCATGAGATCAACAAAGTCGCAGTCACGATGATCTCGTTTTGAGTACGATCTGAAGTCAAAAACTGGAAACAGTCCGAAAACCACTGGAACAGTCGCTTTCCTCAAAGTTAGAGAGCAATTTCAAGTTTCAGGATCAGTTCTAAAAGATGATGCAACTCACCGACATGCAGTTTTTTGCATGTCGGCGTCTCAATCAACTTGCCTTCCTTGATGATCACTCTTCTCGGACACGAGGAATCCGAAAGTGTTCCAACGATCCGATTGCTTCGCGGGAAATTCTCGAAAACAGCAAACGGCGGCAAGATCTCACCCACAACCAACGTCGCGATTCACAGTGAGGCCTCTTCTGCACTTTGCATGCCCCCCTGCAAGGTGAACAAAGTCTGAAGAACAGACGAGCCATCCCTTGCCCTACAAAAAGTTCGAGGGAGTTTGGAGAAGTCTGCGAACACTTCAAGGAGGCCACGGATATCAATATCCGCACTGTGAAGAGTCGTTCAAAAGATGCTCTCGTGCATCAAAAAACACTTAAGCTTTTCAAGTCAACCCGGGAATGGGCTTGCCTGATCGAATAATCGGAGTTGGGCGACCAGAAAAATCCTCAATGGTTTGATCAATGTCGATACCAAGGTGATGATAAATTGTTGCGAGAAAATCTTCCGGACCGACTCTCTCAGAGATCGGATCTTCCCCTTTTGCGTCAGTCGCGCCGATCACGTTTCCTGTTGTGATTCCCCCACCGGCAAAAAGCATCGACCCCGCTCGTGGCCAGTGATCTCGACCTGGCTGAACCGTTCCAGCGGGACTACTTGCGACACCAGCGCCGCTACTGGCTACATGACTGATCCGAGGTGTGCGACCAAATTCGCCAGTCACCACGACGAGCACACGTTTGCTTAATCCTCGTGCATAGACATCTTCGATCAGCGCTGAAACCGCCTGATCAAAATAAGGTGCGCGAAACTGTAAAGCGTCGAACACATGGTGATTGACAGCATGGTCATCCCAGTTCGCCACACGTCCGCACAACGGGCCGTCAAACTCGGTTGTAATGATATCGACACCAGCTTCGACGAGACGCCTCGCCATCAGACACTGCTGCCCCCATCGGTGCATACCATACCGCTCTCGAATTTCTTGAGGTTCACGAGACAAATCAAATGCTTCGCGAGCCTTCGAACTCAATAACAACTCCATGGCTTGTGTTTCAAACTGACCAAGAGACTGCATGAGTCCCGATTGGTCGAGACCATCTTGCAGACGATCGAGACCGCGCCGCAGGCTGACACGACTTTGCAACGTCTCTCGCTGAGCGTGACTGCTGAGCCCAATGTTCGGAACTTGAAATTCAGGGTGGCTCGGATCACCGGTGATTTGAAATGGTCCAAACCCAGGGCCTAAGTACGTCGGGCCAGCAATTGTGAAACTGTCGTAGCGATCCACTGGATTGACAGCAATATAGTTCGGAATTTCACGTGCTTGATCCGACCGAATAGAATTCGCGATCGACATCCAGTCGGGATACTTCGGTGTCCGCTTATCAGCTGCATCTGGGTCGCCGGACAGCATTTGCAGCGAACCTGCCGGGTGACCACCTCCAGTATGCGAGAGTGAGCGAACAAGCGTATATTGGTGAGCACGCTGAGCGAGTCGTGGGAGAAGTTCTCCAATCTGAATACCCGGGATATTCGTCGAAATGGGTGAGAATGGACCACGGTAATCGCTGGGAGCGTTCGGCTTTGGGTCGAATGTTTCAAGGTGACTCGCTCCACCTCGCAACCAAACTAAGATGACAGCTGTCCGCTCGGCAGCTTGTGGCTTCGCTTGGGCCTGTAGTTGAAGAAGGGACGGCAAGCTTAATGCGGCAAACCCGTTCAATCCGGTTCGCAAAAACTCGCGCCGAGGCAAACCGCTGTTCATTGTTGCTACCTTATGATTTTGAAACTCGAGTCTCCATTGATAGTGATTTATACCTTCTTACTTCACAAAGTGATACACCGAGAATGCACACCTCAGACTACTTGCCCGTGCCATGAAACCGGAGACTCAAACAGACCGTGATTTTCGTTATATTTCACCCCTGCCGGACCCTGAACAAAACGAATGACATTATCTTTCCCAATCAATGGTCCTCTTCCATCTGCAGGAAAAGTCAGAAACGAGTTGATACTGGAGTGTTTTTCACGTCAATTTGACCATGCCCATCGATCTCCATCAGCGGGTCTTTTGCGCTCGCTCTTGCCCACAAAATTGCCCCGAAGATTCGTTGCAGCGAGTGACCAACTGACAACCTTACCGGCGACGATTCAACTGGATATCTTTGGTCCCTCGCGCTTGATTCCCGCCCAAGAGTTCAGTTGCTTGAAGAACGTCCCTAGTGAGCGACCACCTGCTGAACTGAAACATTGCGAACAGGGTTAAATCGAGTTTTTCGTCGGCATATTTTGAATCAGACAAGACAGGTCAAGCAGGCATTAGCCCTTCACGTATTGCGAAGCGTGCAAGTTCGACACGGTCGTGAATTCCAAGTTTCTGCATAATTCGATACTTGTGACTTTCAATGGCTCGCTCAGAAAGCGTCATCGTCTTCGCAACTTCTTTCACGCTTTCACCTCGCACCAGATGCCGCAACACCTGCAACTGCCGAAGCGTCAACGTGGAGAGGTAAGAATGCGTTTTAACGAAATATTCTCCCTGATCAGGATCGAAATCCAGCCGATCCAGAATACTGGCCGAGTAAACTTTTTCTCCGGTGCAAACCGACTTCAACCCCTCGACCAAAACGTCCAGTGGCTCTGTCTTTAGAATGTATCCTGAGACCCCAACCTTCAGAGCGAAGTCTAAATAGATGTCCGCATCGTAGCTTGTGAAAACCACAATTTTAGTAGCAGGAAGCCGTTGCAACACCTGCTCCGCAACGGCAGTCGCTCCTCTGCCGGGGAGTTCCATTTCCATGACCACAATGTCAGGCACACGCTCCATGATGTCAAAGAACGCCTTATCCGAATTGCTGACAGATGCGACGACATTGAAGTCCCCACTCGCATTTAAGCGATTCGTTAATGAATCGACGACTACTGGGTGGTTATCAACCAATACAACGCTTTTGGGAATGGAGCTCATCTCACGATCCTCTGGATTACTGTCTCTACGAACACTGTGGACATTCGAACACCACGTTACCAAGCCCCTTCAAACAGAGTCAATCTCAAACTTTGGAGGATTCTGTACTAGCCCTCAAATCTCAGCTTCATGGCCGGTTCACATCGATTCAGTCTCGCTAGGTTAGATGATCTTAAGTATCGTTTGGTTAATAAGTTACAGTGAAACCAATTGCCTAAGGATTTCCCCGCCTCAGTAAAACATGGCGGAAGTGCGTGATAGCACTGCAGTTTAGCTTGAGTTTCACTTCGCATTGCAAAACTCGGAAATCGCAGTTGCGAGAGAGGGATTGGAATACCCTGAATTTAGCAAACAGCTCACCCTCTCAAATTGTCGATACTCCAGAACATCAAACTCGTCAGCAACCGAAAATCTCGAACATGATTCGAAGGTCGCGACCCGTTCTGACCCCGAATTTCGAATGAATCTCATGACAACTCGAAATTCAATTGCTTTGTACGCTTGGAAAATCATCCGGAACCACTAGACTCCGTTCCGTGTCAAAGAATGAGGCTACAAATCACTTTATGTTGATCCATCGAAGTGCAGCTTTTCTCACCCGTCATTGATTTGACTCTCCAATTCAACATGGATAGTCTACGCAGAACTTGGCAAAGTGAAAAAACACTAAGTCAAAACCACCACAACTCCAGCACCCCTAGCTCAATTGGATAGAGCACCGGTCTACGGAACCGGAGGTTAGAGGTTCGAATCCTCTGGGGTGTACTCGACTTACGACGACAGGTAGAATGCCTGTCACAGCAATTTGTCACAGAAAAGCCCCCGCCAGCTGCAACTGACGGGGGCCAACGAACCTCTCGGCTCGTCACAAGTATCACTTGTTCGGGAGGTTCAAATGACAAAGAAACGTGAAGCAAGACCGTGGTACCGGCCGTCTCGTAGCTGCTGGTACATCACTCTGGACGGCAAGCAGCACAAGCTCGGTGACTGCTCTGAATCTGAGGCTTGGGTCCGAGCTGACACTCTCAAGAGGCAGCTCAAGCAGGAAGCATCGGCGAAGGCCGTGTCTTCCGATTGGGGGCATCTCTGAAGAAGAATTGGGAGAGTGATAGATACTACCGACTTCGCTGCCTGAATCTGGAAACGATCACGCTGTTCGTTCCGCTCTCTGGGAGAGCATCCATCTGGCCTCAGTTCTCACAGTTCCTGGAATCACAAAGCTGGCCGAGGGAACAGACGAAACTGCATTTGCTGGATACGAGTCAGGATCCAGAGTTTTCCAACATCGTCAGAACTTGGTTAGCCAAATGTGACTTTCCGCATGTCTGCTATGAACAACTCGCTGTTGGTGATCCGGGATTGGCGGATGAAGAACGTCGCGGACAAGTTGAAGTGCAGAATGCAGTCCGGATGGCGGCTGCCACGATCTACAATCATCTTGCTCGGCATGTGCAAACATCGTTCGTCTGGAACGTCGAAGACGATGTGATCCCTCCGGACAATGCTGCCGAGTTGTTGCTGCAAGGGTTCGATCAGGACACGGCATCCGTCGCTGGTCCATATCGATCTCGTTATCACGATGGTTATGTTGCCTGGACGAAGGGACACACCATCACCAAAGAACCTGACGACGGCGTTCAGGTCATGGAAGGCAATGGATTCGGGTGTGTGATGCTACGAGGGAACGTACTTAAAGAGTCGCTCTTTACCTGTCAACAGCCACCGTATGACTTTGATCCGGCGTTCTATGAACGTCTCAAGCACACCGGATATCAGTCGAAGTTATGCTGGGATGCTGAGTGTGAACACTTGGATGCGGCATCTTTGAAAAGCTGAATTCCGGTTTGCACGAACTTTCTTTTGGCGGGTTGCAGCCGTGATGTTCTCTGCGATCGGTTTACTCTCATCTGTCACTTGCGAGGTAATGCGTATTCACGGTCGAAAGGCACTTGATGTCAGACAATTTGATTTATTGACAACCCGGTAAACCATAGATTTGTTGTTGAACCTTTCTTATTTCGGATCTTCCAAGCTCGAATCTGTGGGTTCACACACGACTCGGAAACCGACGAAGGGGTTTTTCTTCCAGGGGGGCTGCATGGGGTAGTCGAGCAGGCAAGGTTCGCCGATGAACCGCCAGTCGCTGCCGCGAACAACTTTGATGAAGCCGAGTTCAGGGCCGAAGGGATTGGTCTTGCGTGATCGTTGGTAATAGTCGCGGTCGAACCAGTCGTGCGTCCACTCCCAAGCGTTGCCGCGCATGTCATAAACACCATATGTATTCGACGGATAGTTGCCGACTGGCGTCAACGGTAGCCACGGAGTTATTCCGGCTGCGTCGCCACTTTGATCATTTGGTTGTCGCGTTAGATTCCAATCGTAGGGCTCTGTACTGCCTCCGCGGCAGACATATTCCCATTCCGCTTCAGTTGGAAGTCGGTACAGAAAGTTGGGATTGGCCTTGCTGATTCGTTCACAGAATGTCTGAGCTTCGTACCAAGTGACGTTGGTGATCGGCAATGTCGCGATGTCTGAAGCAGATTCGATTTCCTGGTTTTCCGCCATTGCGAATTGTTCATGCGTGACTTCGTAGATGGAAATCAAGAAATCACGGCTGATTTCGACTTCATGAGTTGGGCAGATTGGCGAGCCGAGATTTCGATCATTGTTCGCCAATCCCATTTCGTAGGTTCCAGCAGGAATTCTCACGAATTTCATCCCGAACGAATTTGTGTAGGTATGAGGAATATCCATCAACGAGCTTCGGCGAGTCGTCGAAGCTTCCGCGAAATTCGACATATCGGCGAGAAGTTCCCAATCAGAGAGTTCTTCTGGCGGCGTTTCTCGTGAATGCAGAACATGCCACAGACCCGGATCGATGTTGTCGGAAATAAATTTGACCGAGCCGTCAACGAATGCCACATTCACACCACCTTGATGCATGCTTCGGGCGGTCGATTGCTGATTTCGATCAACATACGAACATGTGGGCATTCCCAGGGCTTCGATCTGATCAGAACCGACCGCTTGATGCAGTTCTTTCGCCCGCAGGATGTCGTCAGCGCGAAAGTCTTGATTGTTGGGGCTGAACGTGTCTCCATTAACACCGTGGCCCCAAGTGATGCTGCCCCCCACTTGACCGAGAGCCCAGACGCCACGTGGGTCGAGTTCGTGGACTCCAGATCGAATTTCTTCTAATGCGATCGTTGTCGACTGACCATTTGTGATATCGTCGAAGGAAAACGATTTGTTGATCCCCGCAATCCCGTTGCCCCACATCTCGTAGCGTCTGGGTTCCTCAGACATGACCAAGTGACAGAAATCTCCTTGCGGTCCCTGCGTCGATGGAGGAGTGAGTTCATAATTATGGGTCCCTCCATTGATCGCGTAATTGCCCCGTGCGAATTCAATATACTGGTCTTCACCCACAACGGGATAAAAGTGATGGGGGCTGTCCTCACGATGAAAGGTGTCACTGGGACATTTGAATTCACCAACCCACGTCGTTCGGGCCTGCTCGTTGTTGACATGCCCGATCGGAACAGTCGAGTCGAATTGAGCAGCGAGGTCCGATTCGCCAATTTGAGGCAGAATCAATTGCAGCCAGTTTTCCCGTGAGATCCGTTCAACACGATCCGATTCGTGGAGGGCCAACGAGTAAGTAGCGTTCACATCCCAGACCGCTGCCGGTGGCAAACTGGCATGCGTGTCGTGATAAGCCCGCATGCCAGCCACTAACTGTTTCATATTGTTGGCACATGCAGTCTGTCTGGCTTGTTCCCGCAAGCGGAGAACCCATGGTGAAGCCAACGACACCAATAAAGTGAGAACCAAGACGACGATGACAACATCCAGTCGCGACATACCGTTTCGATGAATCCGAAGAGACTTTTGATAAACCTTCATATCTCGCCTACCTTCTCAATACCCAATAACCGACTCCCCCGACAAGCAAGACATTGACTGAAACAAGGAACCAGAAGTTCCAGTTTGTCTCCGCAGGTTGTTCGACTGATTTTTGCGGGAACTCGAACCGTCTTTTCGCTTGTGGAGCTTTCTGTCCATCACGTTCCAAAGCAGCTGTTAAATGAATCGCTGACGCAAATTCATTTTGCGACAACACGCCATTAGCGTCTGTGTCATCAGAGTAAAGAGTTATTATTGAAAGTTGACGGGGCGGCAAAAAGTCGGGTAATTGCGGTTGCGTGGATTTATTTTCGCGCTAAATTCGCAGCATGCTTACTCTACGCGACCATCACAGCGGTGATCTGTTTGATCCTTGGGAATATCTAGGGCTCAAACGAAGACGTCTTCTTGATCGGAGTTGGGCCGGAGTTTTCAGGGACTATTTGCTGAAGCAGCTTCCCGTCCGTGAGCTTGCTGCCGAATTCCGTGATGATTTTGGGCGTCCGACGAAGGATCTCTACGTCGCCCTGGGGGCATTGATTCTTCAGCAACTCCATGATTTCACCGATCAGCAAACCACCGAAGCGATCGCGTTGAATATCGCTTGGCATTACGCGTTGGATATCAGACAAGATTCTGACGCCTACCTCTGCGAGCGAACACTTCGCAACTATCGCAAGAAAGTACTGGATGCTGGCTTTGATCAAGTTCTTTTCCGCACGCTGACAGACAAACTCATTGAGGAGATTGGCGTCGATACAAGCAAGCAACGTCTTGATTCAACAGCGGTGCGATCAGCCATTCGTGGATTAACGAGGCTGGGAATTTTGGTCGAGGCAACGAGCAAGTTTCTGCGAGAGCTAAAACGAATGCATCCTGAGCAATATTCGTTGGTCGATCCAGAAATGATTCGTAAGTATGTCACTCGAACAGGTGACGGTTGCTTTGGCGACACACGGCCCAGTGAATCCAAAAAGCGGATCACGGAAGCTGCCGAAGATGTCTTTAAGCTCATCGGGCTCTTTCAAAATGCGGAATGTTCGAATTTGGAAAGCTTCCAGTTACTGCAACAAATCTTTCACGAGCAGTGTGAGGTTTCTGATTCCGCTGCAGAGTCCGTCACAGTGCGGCCACCAAGTAAAACGGAATGTGATGGGGTGATCAATCCCGCTGATCCCGATGCCCGCTACAACAAACATCGTGGCACAGGTTATCTCGTGCAGATTATGGAAACGTATGAAGAAGATTCCGAGGAGCCGGATGTCTCAAACACGCCCAAACCTGATCTGATCACTCACGTGGCTGTCGATCCGTTAACGATGCACGATAAAGACGCTCTGCCTCCTGCGTTCAATGACACTGAGCAACGTGGTATCAAGCCGCAGACGCTTCTTGCCGACTCGCACTATGGATCGACTGAGTGTATCGAAAACGGATGTGAGCGCGATGTTGAAATCGTCTCGCCGGCGCAGACGCCCAAGGGAAAGTTGCAGGGCAAGTTCACGCTTGAAGACTTTGAGGTCGATGAAGAAGGATGCATCACATGCTGTCCCACAGGACAGCAGCCATCAGAGACAAGCGTTTCTGGAGTTCGTCTCCAGGTTATTTTTTCGAAGGAGACATGTGAAGGTGACCTGCTCCACTTTTCTGGGCCATTCTTTATGAGAAAATCAATGGCTTCATCTGGCCAGGCTAGCCTGGCCAGATGAAGCGAAATCTTTGGGGGCCAGGTTGCCCAAAGCGCTGTGGGGTCGATGTTCGTTGTAGTCAACGCGCCAAGCTTCTGTCTTCTTCTTCGCGTCGTCAAGCGACAAGAACCAATTTTCATTCAGACACTCTGCCCGCACGCTTCCGTTGAAGGATTCAATGAATGCGTTATCCGTGGGTTTTCCGGGTCTACTGAAGTCGAGTGTCACTCCATTGGCATACGCCCACTGGTCTAAAATTTTCGATGTGAACTCGGGGCCGTTGTCCACACGAATCGTTTTTGGCAACGTGCGATCACAAGCCAAGTCCTCCAGGACTGAGACAACCTCCTTGCCTCGCATTCGCTGGCCAACCTCGATCGCAAGACTCTCACGAGTAAAGTGATCGACTATCGTCAACAGACGAATCTGGCGGCCATCAAAGAGTTCGTCAGACATGAAATCCATCGCCCAGCAGTCGTTAATGCGTGTCCGGCAACTCACTCGACGCCTGGGAGTCTTGGTTCGCAGACTCAGCCTTTCCTCGCGGTAGATCCGATACACACGCTTGGCATTCACCTCCCAGCCTTCACGACGCAGCAAAATGTGAAGTCGCCGATATCCGTAGTGAACTCGAATGGCTGCCAACTCCTTCAAACGCATTCGTAGAGCGACCTGCTCATCCTTCGTGGATTGATATCGATGACTTGAACGAGCCAAGCCAACCAAAACGCAAGCACGTCGCTCACTGATTCGATAGCACGACTTGGCTCCTTCGACGCATTCACGAAGGCGGGCAGGCTTTAGAGCTTTTTTGAAAGGACATCCTGTAAGATCTGCTTGTCCAGGCTCAGATCTGCCACCAGCGACTTCAAACGCTTGTTCTCTTCCTCCAAAGATTTCAAGCGGCGAAGCTCCTCCGTGCCGAGCCCAGCAAACTTCTTCTTCCAACGATAGAACGTCTGCTGGCTAATTCCGAGCTTGCGACAAACCTCTTCGATTGGTGTGCCAGTCTCGGCTTGCTTGAGTGCAAAAGCAATCTGCTGATCGGTAAATTGACTCTTCTTCATGGTCATCTTTCTTCAAAATGGACGACCAGATTCTAACAGAGATTTTCTCACTTAGAATGGATCAGTTTTTTGGGAGCAGATCATCAGCATGCTGCCCAGTTGCAGAGCCTGAGTTTTGAAACTCACTTGAGGAGCTAGTTCTTGCTTAGGCTGAGGTTTAGAGAAGTAAAGCCAGATCAACCACAGCAACGGCCACAAACCAAAAAGAATAATCCAGGTCGTTTTCGTGAGTTGCGATAATCCGAACAAAAGTCCCGCGAGACCGGCGCGTTCCCAACTGGGCTGTTTGAGCCATCTCCAAAAGAAATAGCCTGCCCCCAAACCCAAGCTGGTGGCTGCGCAGTCGGGCGTGATGAGTTCTCCGTGGGCGAGGATATTGGGTTCAAAGCACCAGAGCGTCAGAGAGATCAACCCTGCCAGATTATTCCCCCAGAGTTCACGTGACCAGAAGAAACAAAACAGTCCGCCAATCAAACTGAACGGGATACACGCCCAACGTGCAATCGTAAACAGCCAGATGGAGCGTTCTCCATTTGCTTTGATGAAGTCCGCCCCCATTCCGAAAACGGGCCGTGCGCCAGGTCGTTCATAAAACCCGCCCCAGTCTTCTTCGTATCCCGCTGCCATTACTGGCAGAGCAGCGACCATGCAGACCAACGGAGGATTGACGCGGTAAAGTTCAAACCGTCCAAACTTCCAGTGACTCAGCCCCGCAACCAAGTGCCCCGGCTCATTGAGAGTGGGACTGTGCCGCGTGGCGGAATACGCCAACAGTCCGGCGTGGACCAGAAGTAACGCTGCCACAATCCAGCCGGTAACACGATTATTCGATGTAAATTTCGCAATCGACAACGGAGGCCCTCACTGAATGAAATAAAATCATTTAGCAAGATGTTGACCAAAACCGACTTCACATTGCAAGACAATTGCGAAGTCTGGCTGCAAGACACTCAAGCGGGTTGCCACTCGAAATGGCCGTTTCATCGCGAAGCCTTGTTCTACTAACGACGCATCAGTCGCATTCGCCTCGAATGGATGCGACAGTTTCTGGGGAAGTCGCAGCTGCTGCAGTTGAACAATTTTTTTCGGACAAGGTTCTTGACAATACACCTGTGTGTGGCGTGCTCTCATGTTCACTTACACACATACGGGAGGTGTCATGCCGCGTTGGCCACAAGAACTGACGAAAAAGCAGGAGCGGATTTGCCGCTTCGTCGATCGGTATTGGAACCAAAACGGGATCGCCCCTTCGTTTTCAGACATTGCGGAGGAGTTGGGGCTGACTGACCGTTCGCATGCTCGACAGAGCGTGGGGTTGATCGCGAAGAAGGGGTTTGTCGAGATGCAGCCGGGCATACCCCGGTCGCTGAAGCTCACCGATCGTTGGAGGCAGTTTCTCAATCGTCGATTAGATGAGCAAACAAACCCTGTGGTTGACGAGGTGGCGCAGGATGAGCCGGACCTGTTCGAAGGCTGGAGTTCCGACGACTGGGCACAGCTGCGGAGCGTGCGCGGGGTTGGTGGAGCACTGACTCGCGAAGGAGTCGTCGAGGAAGCAACGAAGATCAACGAGAACCGCGACGTCCGCCAGATGTTCGAATCGCTGTTGACTGTGGGGGCGACCCGCGAGCAGCTCGTGATGTGGATCAAGGAAAAGTATCAGGAAATTGACGCCAGGGAGTGGAGAAAGAATCGCCGGAAGGGATGACTCCTTCCATAGTTGTGGGACAGGTGGCCAACGATGGTGACGTATATCGAGATCAGCCAGGCCTTGGATGAACTTATCGAAGATTTGCAGCTGTCAACCGGGCTGCATGGCGCAGCGATTGATCCGTTCGATTTGGCGGAGAGTTTGAGGAACAGTGTGCTCGTGGACCGGATACCCCCGTCACCGTTCATCGGTGAATTGGGCCACCGCGATGTCGTGAGCATTCTGAAACAACAACGTCGTTGGTTCTCCAAGTCAGAACGAACACTGATTGACGACTTCAACTCTTACCTGAAACTCAAGCTCCAGGAACGTGGAAAAACAATAATCACTCGAACACTCGTCGAGGGACGACGAGTGTTCGAGTAGCACTCATTTCGGTTGATGATCCACGGTCCGCCATTTCAGTGAGCCAAGATCAAGCTCGAATTGGTCTGTGTTGGGGGAGAGCGTTGCGTTGTCACTATCCTTAGAGACCTGAACGTCTCCCACCTCAACGGTAATGACGTTTCTGGATGCATCAAACTGAGCACGATGACGATGCAACCAACTTGGGATGTCTCCATGCGTCTCGACCTGCTCGAAACACCAGGTATCCAGTTCCAGTCGATAGACAGGAGTGACCCCAATCTCTCTTTGATCGACATATCCGAGACAGCCGATCACATAGATGGCATTCTCAACAAGGGTCGCTGTGTGGAAGTCCGTTGGTGGAAAAATCTCCTTCGGATATCCGTAAATCTCGAACTCACCAGTCCCATCATGGACGACGACATCGTTGTAGATGCAGAAATCAGGATCGTAGTAATCTTCGTGCTCTCCCCCGATTTGGACAAATCGGCCATCCGACAACTGGGTCAAAGTGGCTCCGAAACGATCGTAGCACCAGACAGGACCAGGATTTGAAAAGGGATTGTCATCCTTGAAGCGTTTACGTGCCGCGTAAGCATTGCAGCCAAGTTTGACCATATCATTCCAGAAAGGATTGCCCATAACTTCGGGGTTGCTGCTCCCGAAGCGCGGTGACTTGTGGGACCAATACTCCTTCTTTGTGCACTGGAACTTCGTCGTGCTACCTAGGCCAATATAGTCACGTTGGATTTCGGCTGGAGCCAGACACAGGTCATCTCCAGCATCGAGAAAGAATTGTAGGCATTCAACACTTTGGACCTGAGTAATCAATGGCTCGACAGACGGATTCTGCCCGTGCTCTTCGAGGATGTCCCGGGGGTTCGACAAACTATTCCATTCGTCTTCAGACATAACACCTCGAAGCTCCTCCGGCATGGGTACTTGCATGCTCTCAAGAAAATCCCAATCGTAATGGACCTGCTTGAGCGGATACTTCGGGCGATATCCACGGTCTACGCCAAGTTTGATGAGAAATTGGACAGCTTCGACAAAATCATGATCGACAGCATATTCAAGAGCAGTCGCATTAAATCGATCGGTCAGTTCAGGATCGGCTCCAAATTCCAGCAGCAATTTAATCTTTTCAAGATTCTTTGCAGCGATCGCAACCATCAGTGCTGTCTGCCCAAGTCGACCTGGTGCGTTGACGTTCATGCCGATCGCTAAAACTTTTCTGAGTTTCTCCAACGGAGCATCTTCCACAACTCGATGGAACTGTAAGACGTCGTCGCTCACGTCAGTTTCTTTCTCCGACATCACTCTCAACTCCTGGCCGCGTCAAGCTAGCCGAATAGACTTGTTCCTTTTCGAATTCAGACACGAGTCGGAATGAATTGTTCAGGGGATGTAATCAGTTTCGAAGGCCTTTACAGCCAATATGGAGAAAAATCATGCCCAAACCAATACCACAACCGGTATCTGAAATTCGTCGCGGAACCGTCAAAGCGGCGACCTGGGAGAACGAGACCTCGGTCGGAGTTCGTCACAAAGTCACGATCAGCCGAATTTACAAAGATGGAGATGAGTGGCGAAACACGGACTCATTCGGACGTGATGACTTGCCGCTTTCAGCGAAGGTGGTCGATCAGGCTCATAGCTGGATTTTCGAGTCTGCAGTCACTTGCTGCCCCTCCCCTGACACTCATCAGCGTCAGACTGAGGGAAACACTTACAAATTAGAGGCTCCACCGCATGGCCAAGAAGAAAGCATCACGAAAGAAACCACCGGGACCAGAGGTTCCTAGAAGACCGGACCAAGATCGACGTGTTCGACAAAGTGAACGGATGGCTCAAGTCCTCTCCGTATTGAAGGTCATCAGCCGAATCGAAAAAGAGGCAAGCATCGTCGTTGAACAGGGTGACGAGAAAGCCGGACGCTCGATCAAATACGCATATGCTCATGACCTCATGACGATCGTGTGGAGAAAGGCTCCGAAATGCCAATGTTCCACCGCTGATTATTTGCAGGGTGATACGGCACTCATCGTGGGAAACCACTCGAAAGCATTATGCTCCTGGCAACATACAACAGGCTGCGGAGCCCCTCACAAAACTGCTGAATGCAGATGAAATTGACTGATGTGTCCAGAAAAAACGAAATGGTCCTCTCGTTTGTACTTAGGTACAACCGAGAGGACCATTTGTCGTAAGTCGAGTACACCCGGAGGGATTCGAACCCCCAACCCCCGGTTCCGAAGACCGGTGCTCTATCCAATTGAGCTACGGATGCAAGTGTTTTGATACGTCAAAATCGAGTTGGCGTATCATTTGGGGCACTATTGCAGATCATTTCTGCTTTGACAAGCGTGTTGAACTAAGTGACCCAAAAAACGTCTTGCCGGTTCGATTTACAACCTACTCAGCAAAGCCGAATGATCCCTCACCACCGATCAAAGAAGTGAGAAATTTTTGAAAACGAAACGTACCAAGAAGCTGACAAAAAGACAACAAAAAGCATTGGCAATTAACAAGAAGGAAGTCTCCCATTCCCGTCAGGTTGTTTTGAATCACCTGGAGAAAGTTTTCGGGAACGCGCATCTCACTGCTTCCTGCGAATGTGATGGTTTCGAGTTCTATCGGTAGAGCCGTTTGCTCTATCGTAAACCTGTGAAGAACGCGTTTCGATAGTAAAAATACTGTTCGACACGAGGCAGAGCCTGATAACTCATTCGAAAGATGCTCTAAATTCACGAAAAAAAGCCCTCGTTCCTGAAGAACGAGGGCTTTTGACAATTTTAATTAGAGCCGTTTGCTCTACCGCTTGCCCGTGAAGAACACGTTTCTCTAGTAAAATTGTTGTTCGCCACGAGGCAGATCCTGCAAGCCAATTCGAAAGATGCTCTAGTGAACTTGATTACGACGCTGGTTGGAAGATCAAAGTTGTGTCATCGGCAGCTAAGTAAACATGAAGCTGTCCGTTTTCAAATCTAAAGTTTGATCTTTCGATACCGTCTTCGGAGTTAATGATCAAAGTGTTTCCTTGAATCGTGTATGTTCCGAAGGTCGAGTTATGGCTCTGTTGACCGTAACCGTCGACCGCGACCATCTCCATTGCGTATTGCCCCTGAGCATCAAACGCGACACCAATTTGAATTCGAGTTCCATTTACAGTGTCCTGTAGATACCACCGACCGACAAGTGGGTTGTGTGACTGAGCTGGACGTTGGAAACCGCCTTGCTGTCCACCAGTGTTGAATCCGCCATTATTTAGGCCGCCACCAGTAGGAGGTGTTGGGGCTGTTGGTTTGTTCGCCACGACTGGTCGGTTCGCAGTCTGGCTGGTTGAAGGGGCAGAGGCAGTCAAATTTGCTAGTGTCTCAGGCATGAAATTCGCTTGAAGATAAACAAACTCCATGTCAGAGTCATGTTTCAGGACCACAACGGTCGAACCAGAGACCTTATCGTCGGGGACATCGGTCACTTGTGGATATGCAACCTGAATTTTCTCCGCCCCCTTGATTAAATTGAAAGTCATGATGATGCGTCGCTGCGTGTCGACGATCCAACCAGGCATGACCATGTGCTTTCCATCGGCGTAAAAGACAACGACGTGCACGGCAGTTTGTTGGATTGAATCTGCAATGTCTTGAGGAACAGAACCACCTGTTGGCAGTGACGGCTGACTCACTGGTGTTTGAGTCGTGGGAGGTTGTGCACCGGTCTGTGTTCTCACCGGTGGAGTCGCAGGTTTCTCCGAATCTGCTTTGTCTTCAGTTTGGGGAGTTTTTCCAGGATAGTCGAGTCCCCACTCTTCATACTCGGAAGCGTCGAAAATTGGTCTGCCCTTTGCAGCAAAGCTTGGGGCAGCGAGTATGTTGACAATAGCAATGCCGCAGCAAAGGAGCTTGAATGTGTTGTTGCTGAACAGGTTACGAAACAGGTTTTTGTGGGTTGTGAAAAGCATGTCATTCTCCGGTGAAAAGGTTGTTTGTTTTGGTTTGTCTCTTTGTTGGACACTCCCAGTACAAGCTCCCTTTGGAGTTGTGACAGCAACTTATGAATTATTTTCCTTTTCTTGATGTTTTGACGCCCAATCTTCGGAAAGAACGTCCCGGATTCTCTCTAACAACCCCAGTGCCCCCAACTCCTCTTCGATGCGGTCAGGCGACGTAACTTCAATCCCATCAGCTACTTCTGAAACAAGATACTCGGCAAATCGCACTCTCGCTCGGCGTAATTGCTGGCGAGCTTGATCAGCTCGTACGGTTTTCCCAATTTTCTGGCTGAGCCGTTCCGCCAGT
Organism: Thalassoglobus polymorphus; assembly: GCF_007744255.1. Lineage (GTDB taxonomy): Bacteria > Planctomycetota > Planctomycetia > Planctomycetales > Planctomycetaceae > Thalassoglobus > Thalassoglobus polymorphus. Next base: position 2,782,881 of record NZ_CP036267.1, read on the forward strand.
TCGTTTGAGGAAGCATCTGGGGCATCTGTACGCAACTTTAGAATCGTGTAGGCGACGCTCCCGTGGTGGCTGTTCTGGTGTTCCTGAAGCTGATCCCATGCCAATTCAAGCAATTGCTGTCGCCATTCATCTGTCCAGAGAATGTCTGTTTCATTTTCAGAATCGTCCGCATTCAAATCCAGATCATAATCGACAGTCTTGCGGACTTTCTGCTTTGTCCAAATGTTTCGTGTCATGTTTCGAATCGCCACTTTGAGAAGGTCGCGAAATCGTCCCTTCTGAGGGTCAGCACCAGCGAAGTCTCCCTGAAGCAGACGTACCATCACATCTTGAGCAATTTCATCTGCCTGATCTTCGTCTCTGGTGATTGCTCTCACATAGCGCCGAATCGCAGGAGAGTATCGCATCACCAAGTATTTGCGTGCCTCTTCTCCGCCTGTCAGAGATTGACCATGAGCCTTCTGCACCATGCTCCAACGTGTCGGTTGAGCATCGAACCTGGAGACAAATTGATCCGCGTCGTCAGCGACCATGGGATACCTCGGAATGTTGTGATATTGATAATGAATCCAAGATCTTGAAACAGTCTTTTGCCTTACTGGGTCGGCAACCTGGAGTTCACATTCATGAAGAATTCGCCCCTATCATGACATCTATTAACCCGAAGTTGGATTGTTGAGAGACCACTAATCAGTTTTTTCTGAAGGCCCAATCAACAGTGGAGAGGTCGGTCTCTGAACTGAACGTGAACGCTCTCTGCTATGTAACATAATTTGTTCGAATTGCTCTTCGAATTCATGCAAGCGTGAGATCGTTTTCCAATAGAGTGGACCTGATTCGCTCTGGGTTGGCGCACCAATTCTCTCATAAATTGAAATGCTTGCCTTGAGTCGGTCGATAGCTGCCTGAAGTGCTTTGATTCGTTCTGGTTCAATCGAGCGCGAACCTGTTGATTCGACCATCAGTTCTGCGTGAAATTTCAGTAATTTCGCGAGAGCCAACTGCTGAGTCTCGTCAGGGGAATCGCGATGCAGTTTTATTGCGGAAAGAATTGCGACCTCAGCCTCTTGATACCGATGCCTTCGCCTCTGCACTTCAGCCAGCAACTCAAGAGATTTTCGGTAGTCGTTTCTAAACCCTTCCGGACTTGAAAGATAGAGTTCCTCAGCGGCAGCGAGATGCTGTCGCGTAAACTCCAATGCCTGATCAAGGTTGGGACGTGTAAGTTCGACCTCAATCTTCTGCTCAAGCATTTCCAGTAGCGACTGAACAAGAACGGAACTCTGCAGAATCTCACTCACCAGACCCTGTTGTTGGTCGATTGCGTCCTCTAAGAGGCTGTCGGCCTCCTGGACATCTCCGACCTTGCGGAACTGACGAGCGAGTTCCGCTTGAGTCGCCGAAATCGTCCATAAGGCATGCCTGTCCAAGCTGGACTGTTGGAATATTTCCTTCAACGAGTTCCTCACCGTTTGCAATTCGACTTTTCGATCTCCCTGATGATCCACACCTTGCTGACTCCGGATTTCGACTTCCTTCCGACACAGGCGAGCCTGACACAGATCGTGTCGAGCTGCGACCGGTAACTTTCCTACGAGCGGAATACTGGATTTGTAGAGGTCTCGGTATCTGGCAAGTGCATTCTCCGGTGTGATGCTTCCCTGTCGATGTCCGACTGTCGTTTCCAATTCAGAAATTTGAAGCTCTGCAAATTGAATCGTTGGATTCGAGGAGCCGCTCGGAGGGAGAAGAGCGGAAGCCTGCTGAATCAACTGAGTTGCTTGATCGAACCGGTGCAGATGAATATTTATCCGAGCCATTTCGATTAAGACTTGGAGGCGAGCAGAGAGAGTGAGTTCAGAGTCTTGGGGAGCGAAGTCTGCAAGGTTTTCGAAGAGTCTCAATGCGTTTTGATAGCTGGCGAGTGCCTGCTCACGCCGTGATTCGGTTGCGAAAAACGGGTCGGACTGGACCTCGGCGATTCGTAGATACGCTTGTGCGAGATACTCGGCAAGTCTTTGATCGGCAGCGATGTCGCTCTCAAGCTCCTGAAGATGCTGCAGCGTTCTGGCGACCAAGTTTTCTTGCTGCTCGGTCCCTCCACGGATTCTGGCGATCTCTGGAATGTGTCGATTCACCAGCCATTCGCCGAGCTCCTGGCTGTCTTCGAAAAGCCTTTCCGACCTGTCAAGTTCGACCTGCAGACGGTCAACATGCAACGACACTCCCACCACAGCACCAACGACAACAAGGAATAACATCATCGCCAAGGTGGTGTAGGTCGGATGACGTCGAACCCATTTCCAGCCTTGCTCCCAGAGGGGAGTCTTTCGGGCCAGAATCGGCTCGTTGTCGAGAAATCTCTGAACGTCTTCAGCCAGACTGGCAGCAGATTGATATCGTTTCGCCGGTTTCTTCTGCAGGCAGTTCAGGCAGATCGTTTCTAAGTCGACCGGAACCCGAGGTTGCAGTTTTCGCGGACTGATTGGATCTTCCGTGAGAACCATCATGATCGTCTGCATTGCGTCGGGTGTTTGGAATGGAGGCCGCCCCGTAAGGGCCTCGTACAGAATTGTTCCGATCGCGTAGACATCGGTCGCTGGCGTGAACTGTTTGACGACTCCGCTCGCCTGTTCGGGCGACATGTAGCTCGGAGTCCCAATAATTTCGCCCGTCCTTGTATGACTTCCATCCTGCGTTTCAAGGCGCTTCGCTAATCCAAAATCCATCACTTTAATGGTGCAGTCGGACGTCAGCATGACATTGGCTGGTTTTAAATCACGATGGAGGATTCCAGCCTGGTGACACGCCTCTATCGCGAGTGCGATGTCGCGAACATATTTAGCAACATCGGTGTTCGAAGGGAGCTGCCTGCGAATTGACTCTGACAGCGTTTCGCCCTTGATATATTCCATTGCCAGAAATGGCAGCCCGTTCTCTTCTCCGACTTCGTATATTTGGCAGACACCCGGATGCGTGACCGCAGCAACGGCTCTGGACTCATCGTGAAATCGGGAGAGTAATTTCTCAGAAGCGGTTGCCCCATTCGCAACGATTTTGATCGCGACCAGGCGTCCTAACTGGAGGTGTTCTGCAAGGTAGACAGAGCCCATCCCACCTCGACCGAGCAAAGAAAGGATTCGAAATCCTGTAATATCCGGGACCATTGGAGGTGCTGAAGCCTTCGCGGAAGGCTGATCTCCGCTGAGGGTGCCGAAGAGTTCAGTTTCTACGGCAGGATCATTTTCGGCTCTATTGTCCGGCTCCAGCGATTCAACTCCCAACAGAAGAAACTCAAAGACTCAATCAACGGATCGAATCTTTGAGAGATGTGCAAGTTCATAGCTTAATTCATCGGCCGGTCGCTTTCAAAATCGAATCAATTTCTTTTTTGAATTCGACGCGATTCTTATGCAACCAGGCACAGATCATCCATAGCTGTCCAGAGGTGAGTGTATCTGACGGTGTATTTGAGTTCATGTAAACCGTATCGAAAGATTCTGGCATACTGAAGTAACCGAGGACAGTCTTCTCGTTCCTCGTCGCAACTGCCTTGATGACAGCAGGCGGCATCGAGCCATTGTCAACTTCCGCGACAGTGGTATAGGCAAAAAGCCCAAAAACCGGTTTGTGGTTGTATTGCCCCAACGGACGCAATTCTAACGTGATCTTGGACGTCTCCCCATCCATCTCCCAAATCACCTGAAAGATTTTCATCCCATTTTCAAGTTCTTGTTCTCGCAGAAAAATGTCATCAGAAATCCCTGCCAGTTTTTCCTTCAAGGCAACAATCGCTTCCTCAAGAGCAACCTGATCGGGGATACCATCTTGTGCAGAAACAAGTGTCGTTTGAGAGATTACAAGAACGAGAACGTAGAGTATCGTGCATCGACTGAAGATTCCCATGGCATTCTGACCTCTATTTAAGATGTGGATTGTCGTCATCGGTTGAAATTGAAGAGTGAGAACAGCTTGAAAAGGACTATTTTCCACCGTTCATGGGAACGACTGTCACCACCAATTGAGTTGCCACCCCTTTCTCATAGAGAACCGCCAAGCCGAGATCGCGATAGAGTGCGTAGAGATTGTTTTCATCGAAAAGGTGCACTAACTCTGAGTCCCAGTCGTCACCGAACAGTTGCTCGATCTCACGCTTCTTCATCCCTAAGGTGACCTCTGCCCGATCTCCTCCAAGTCCCGGGCGGCGAACCGTAATCCCCGGTGCAGTCTCGTCGTTGAAGATGACTGCGAGGACTTCGCGTGTCGCCAAAACAGTGATCCCCAAATCGTTGTACTTGTAATATTTCAGGTTTGTCCCTTGGGCAACTGGAATTTCAACATCCGCAGGCCCCAGGTCCTCCATCAGTTTTTTGATACTTTGACTGAGTCCTATCACCTTCCCATTGGGAAGCTCAACAGAAGTAATGGGACGCCAGTTCTTGACACCCGGCTTTCGAAAATCGGTGGCCGCTTTGGGAGTCACCCCCACGGCTTTCGCCATCGTGACATAATCGCGATATGCGATCGGCCAATACGAACTCGCGGAAGTCATGCCATCCAAATACTGTTCGAACAATTTCAGGGCAGCCTGTTGCTTCTTTGGATCATTCTCAGCTAACAGCGTACGAGCTTGATTGAATTGCAACGCAGATTCCATCGCGACGACAGCCGGACCGTTTCCGCGGACAGTTTTCGCTTGTGCAAGGATCTTGAGTGTCTCAACAACCAGATCAGGCTTGAACCCTCGCGCCGATCCGGAATTGATCAGGATTGAGGCATGCACCAGTGGGTCAAGACTTTTCGCGAGTTCTTCGTCTTCAAGAGCAATGAACACCTGCTCAAACCAGCGCTCAGCCTGACCAACATCTTTCCCGGCAGGATGCACCAGATACGCGACAGCCAGGTTTGCCTTGACCATCAGTAAGGGATCTTTGAATTGCAATCGCTCTTTGAGGCGAAGAGCTTCCCGAAATGCCCCGACAGCTTCGAACCAGAGATCGTCGATCACGCCACGGACGGGCCGTTCCAGTGAATCTGGACGACGATAGAAGCCTCCAACAACGAGATGACCAATGTCGAAACTCCGAATATCCTCAGCATCCAAAGCATCACAATACTGCATGAGAAGTGCATATCCCAGATTTGCCCATGCTTCATAGCAGTCGGGAAATTCTGTGGTCACTTCGCGAAAACAGGCTTCCGCATGCGGATAATGCTGATTTTCCAGAAAAAGAACTCCCGTTTGAAATGAGCTGAGAGATCTCCACAGAGACTTCGCCTGCTTGTCATCGAACAGGTATTGAGCGCGATCCTCCCATGTCGGATGACTGAGTTTCAGACCTTCGTACCTGCAGTACGGTGTTGAGTCTCCACGCCAACCCTGCAAGTCCTTCATCAATCCTTTCCGCGTATATCCCGCTTTAAAAGCGAGCTGCATCCCGAACAGATCTGCTTCATATTCGAACTCTCGCTGAGTCGCCATGTAGACGACATTCAGATCGTCCCCATACTGTTTCAGAAACTTAAGCTTCTTGTGGCTATGATGGTGATAAAGATGCCCCAACTCGTGACCAAGCGTGAAAGCCAAAGCTTCTTCATCGAATTTGGCGATTTCCTCGATCGTTGTCACAGTGACCTCGATCCTGGGGATGTCGATACCGTCTTCAGTCCGATACATCGCAAAGGCATTCGCAAACCCTGGATCGGTTACTTCATACTCCGGCGGCCAAACTTCCCAACCTGCGGGCTTCCCCATCACCGCAAGAAGTCGCTTCATCACTCGATCGGTCACCTCTCGGTGTCGATCGGTGACTTCACCGAAGGAAGTATTCGTGAGGCTCAAAATTGCCCCAAGACAAACAATGACGCAGATTTTTCGTGTATGGTTGAGCATGATCAAACCTTTCGACTGAGACAACTTACGATAACTTCGTAAAACGCGATCTGCATACAATAGAAAGCATTTACAATTGAAGGGGGAACAACTCCCTTACAGTTCAGGTTTGAAGTTGTGACAGATTGAAGCGGAGAAACTCAAAATTCGCCGGAATTGTTTCAGAGCATCTTTCGAATTGATTTGCAGGATCTGCCTCGTGGCGAACAGCATTTTTACTCGTGAAACCTGTTCTTCACGGGCACATGGAGGAGCAAACTGCTTTAGCTTCTTACCGAACGACTGCAATCGGAAAAGATGGGATTCGTCCTCTTTCTGTAATCGGCTGCTGTCTGCCTCCGGTGAGTTCTTTCACTCTCGATGTGACGTAGGCGTCGATTTCGACAAGCTCGAGCACGTCGTCTCCGTTGAGATCGCAGGGAAGTTTGAGCCTGCTCTCCACGTTGGGGTGTCTCTTACCTGAGAGCGCTTCGATCAAGGACAATGCAAATGCACCATGCCCCCACGCATCGTCCTCAATGCTCGCTTGCTGACCGGTGGAACTCGCCATCACTACCATGCCTGACTCAAGGCTGGTCATCTCTGCAACAGCACGATTCAAAACAGAAGTTGTCGCTCTTGTCCGCTGCCCTTGCGGTCCTAACACTCCTGCTGCATGGCATGTATCGAGACAGAGTAAAACTTTGCAGGGCATCTGCTTCAATGGTTCTGTGAGATCGGAAAACCGAATTCCGTAGATTGCAGTTTCGGTCGGGTCATGATCGTGAGGACAATAGAAGTATTGACCGTTAGCAAGGTCACCATGGCCAGAGAGGAGCACTATCGCGACATCATGTTGGGTGACGCTCCTCTGAAGTTCAACAAGTGCCCGCCGAATATTTCGGTCGGTGACATCTTCATCGATGAGCGAGTTCGTAACGACTTCTTTATAGAGTCCGCCAGACTGTTCCTTGAGGACCTCAATCAACTGGTTCACGTCATCATCTGGAAACGCGAGATTGAGATCTGATTGTTCGTACTTCGAAACCCCGATCCCCAGCACGTAAAGTGTTGGCCGAATCGTGACAGGCGCATTTCGAGTGACGACAACTGCCGCGGGACGACTTGTGGCATAAGCTGTTGTCGCAATCACTTCGATGTGGTTCTCTCCATCAAGCAAGCCGACTTCAACATCGAACGGTTTGGCAGCTGCGACATTGCCGGCGTTGGGCTTTGGCTTTAGTTGAACGACAAATCCTCGAGTTCCACTCGCTGGGCGGCCATTGACCAAAACTCGAATCTCATCGATAGGCAAACTTCCTGTTGGTTGCACAGTTCCTGTAACACGGATCGTCGTCGCGTCAGTATTTGCATTCTCATTCGGTGACGTAATCTGAACAATAGGTACTGCAAGTTCATCTTGATTTTGTGCGACATCAAGCTGCGGGGCAGCAGGTTTATTCTGTTGATTCGCGACGAGTCGAATCGCTTCGGATGTTGAACGAGCCTCAAGCACGCGGGAAACGATTTCGGGACGCCGAAAGGCTCGCGAATATTGCCAGGCAGCTGCGAAGTCGGCCTGATGTTCGATCCCCTTATTGATGTGCCAGCCAATGAATTCATCAGCTCCGGGTGAACCGGTGTAATAACCTTCATTCGTCCAGGCGATCCACTCTTCACCATCACTCGTGACAAAGAAATTCAACAGAGAAGAAACTCCTCCATTTCGATCGGGCGTACCGTTCAGATCCCAAGCTCGAATTGTTTGGTCACCACTGCTTGAGTACAAGGTGTTTCCATCTGGGCTGATCGTGAGCGACCAGATCGTGGACTCGTGCCCGACAAACTCTTTGAGGAGTCGTCCCGTTTCCGTATCGTAAATCGCCAGAGCGAAGTCGTAGCCGACAACAATTCTCCGACCGTCCGGTGAGAAGGAGTAGCAGATGACTCTCCCCCCAGCGGTGTTCTCGATCCGCGAAACCTGTCGTCCATGATGAAAGAGATCAATGGAACCAAAAAGATTTTCCGGGGTCGTTGCGGACCAGCCATTCGCAGTTTCATTTCTCCGCCGCCAGTTCGTCCAGCTGTCAGTTGCTGGTCCACCAGGATAAAATGAATCAAAGTCGAAAGTCTGAGTCAGTGGATGATCGGCATTCACGGTGATTGACCGTCCATTCTTCTGACCGAAAGCAAGCTGCTTTCCATCGTCGCTCACAGCGATCCCATACACGGCGGCACCGCGACCGACGATCCTGGAAACTCGTTCTCCGGTGGTTCCATTCCAGATGTAAACCTCGTTCGCGTCTCCCCCTGCTGATGCGATGAGTGGTTTTCCTTTAGAATAATCAGGATGAGCTGCGATGGTCTGGACCGTGTTGTTGTGCTCGCCAAATCGAGAATCGATTCGGCCCGATTGAATATCGAAAACGCCGCTCCCTCCAAGTTTAAACTGACCGGTCATTCCGTAAATGAGCTTGCTCGAATCCGGAGAAAAGTCGACGACTGGAATCATGCCTTGCGGATCATCAAAGGTGAGGCTTCCGTACGATTGGAGAAGACGTCCGTTTGAGTTGAACAGCCGAACGGGCTGATTGACGACCGTGGCAGCAAACTGCTTTCCATTGGGAGCAGCGACCGGTTGATAGTAAAAGCTATTTTCGTAAGAAAGTCTGTTTTCGGTGACCCATTGAACGCCATTATAACTCCAGATGCGCAGCGTCTGATCTGCGGAAGTTGAAAGAACTTTCATGCCTGGTCCAGACCCCAGGAAGGTGCAATGGAAGACTGCACCCTGGTGACCGACAAGAGTCGTCGTGGGGAGTTCGGTGTTTCCGCTTCGACGCCACGCATCAATGTCGGACAGCCCGATCGTGATGCCGTCTCCACCGCTCAGCAGGTATCGTCCATCTTGAGAGAACGCCAGCGACCGAACGGTTCCTGTATGGCCCGAAACACTTGTGAAAACCTTTCCAGTCTTGAGGTCGATCAACAGAAAGACATTATTCTCAAGCTGTCCGCAGACCGCCAAGAGATCTCCCTGAGGCGCAATCGCACCACCCACCAGAATCCCTGACTGTCCTTCGCCGATTTGAATACGAAGCGTTCGGTCCAATCGGGGTTTGGACGGAGTGGTGACATCCCAGATACGAATGACTTTATCCGCACCGAGAGTCACCAGTTCGCGACCATCTGGAGTGAAGCCCAACCAGAGGCAATTCGCCGTATGGCCTCCCGTTTCCAATCGAAGGATCGGATCGGCTGCTTGTATCCGAACCGTGAAACCAAGGATCAGAAAAAGTATGCCACCGAACCAGAGAGAATGTTTCAAGCGAATGAATTTCATGTCGAATGGATAACCGGAATGACCAATCGTTCATCTGAAAAGATAATTTGCCCGAAAACCGATTATCGCCCCGAGGCAGACATCGCCTCTTCGATGATCCCTTCCATCGCTTCTTTGTTGCTTTGCAAATAGGCAGCATAAAACCACATCGACGCAGGGGTGAGCCCATCTAGCGAAGCCGTGACATTGGCAAACACTTTGGTGAAATCTTGTGAGCAACTGAAACTTCCGAGAGACAAGCGATCTGTCGTTGTCGCAACCGCTTTGATGACAGCTGGGGGGACCGCATTCTCTTCATTTGCGACATATGTCCAGAGTGAAAGTCCATAGATATCTGTTCCGTCATAGAAACCGAGTTTCTTCAGCGTGGCGATAAATTTGACGGAGTTATCATTATGCTCCCAGATCACGGTGTAAAACGTGCTGCCATCGTTCTCCTTGCCGGACTTGTAGAAGAGGTTGTCTGTGTTATCGAGTACCGCTCTCAGTTGCTCGTGAGCTTTTGCCAGAGAAGCGGCCGCATCTTCATCCTGGGCGAAACCGGACGAGGTGAAGACAAGTCCAGCGAAGAGTGCGAATACAAAAGAGGCCATACGTGTTGAGTTGCAAAACATCAGCGGGAATTCCTTTAGCGAAAATCAAGGTAAATCGAGTTGACACACAATAAGAAAAGTAAAAGCGATTCCGTTCTGAACTAAATCCTTTAAGTTAACCTTCGAGGTACCATTACGAGAACGAGTTCACTCACCAGCCCGTCTTCGAATTGCACAGCGATTCCGACATCTCGATACAGGTGATACACCTGATCAGGATCGTCAATGCTGGCGAACTCAACTTCCCACTCATCACCGAGTAAGGATTCGAGTTGGCTGCGCTTCATGCCGACTGTCAGTTGTACTGACTCACCTCCGAGTCCTGGACGGATGAGTTTGACCGTGGGGGAATCGGCATTTTTCATAAAGATGGCGAGGACATCCCGACTGGTCAGGACTGAAATCCCCTGCTCTTTGTAACTAAGCCGTTTAAGGTTTGTATCTTCGATGATGGGAATCACAGTATCTGCAACTCCGAGTTCTTTTTCTAAATCACGGACGGGAAGTGACAAACCGATGGTCGTTCCATTCGAAAGCGTCACGCTGGTGACGGTTCGCCAGTCTTTGACGCCAGGGGACTTGAAATCATCGATCAACTTCGGTGTGCCACCCGTGGATTCAACAAGTTTTTGATATTCCTCATATGCAACCGGCCACCAGGCACTCGCAGGGCTGATAGTGGTGAGGTACTTTTCAAGCAACTTCACAGCTGAAGACTTGTCATTCGGCTTTCCCGTCGCAGCAAGTTGGAGTGCTTGAGAATACCCCAATGCAGCCGTCAATGTATTGACCTGCGTTTTGCTTTGAGGACTTTCTTGTGCAACCTGCTTTAAATCCTCAAGGGCTTGCGCAACTCGTTCTTCTTTCAGTGGGCGGCCTGCTCCTGCGTTGATGAGGATTGTTGCTCGAACCAGCGGGTCAAGCTGTTTGGTGTTCGCTGGATCTTCGAATAGCTGAAAGATTTCTTCAAAGTATTTTTCGGCTTCACCAACCTGCTTCCCATTGGGATGAATCAGATAGGCGACCGCCAAATTCGCTTTCACGAGAATCATCTCGTCCTCGATGCCCAGACGGTCTTTGAGTCGCAGGGCCTCACGGAAAGCTCCAACTGCTTCGTACCAAAGATCGGGGTCAATCGCTCGCAGTTGCGAAGTTAAAGACTCTGGTCTGCGATAAAAACCACCAACCACGATGTGACCGATATCGAATGATCGGAGGTCGTCCTTGTCGAAAGCATCGGCGTATTGCATCAAGAGTGCATATCCGAGATTGGTCCAGCCTTCGTAGCATTCAGGAAACTCTTCGACGACTCTGCGAAAACAGAATTCAGCATGAACGTAGTTTTCAGTTTCCAGAAAGAGCACTCCGTTATTGAAGGCGGTCATCGAACGCCATAATTCTAATTGTACTTTATCCTGTTGCAGATAGGACGCTCGCGTATCCCAAGATGGATGCGACGCCTGCAGGCCCTCAAAAGAACAGTAGTCGTTCTTCCCCATCGCTTTTGCCATCCCTACAAGGGCTCGACGCACGCCACGATGTGAAAAGCCTGCTTTGAGTGCGACTTGCATTCCGAAGAAGTCGGCTTCAAGTTCTTGATCCCGATTGGCGGCAGTGACCGCTGTTGAGATCTTGGTGCTACCGAATTTTTGATACCACTCCTGCCCTTCCTGCGAATGGAAGTAGACCAAATGACCGATTTCATGTCCGACCACGAATGCCAGAATTTCTGGATCATAGTCAGCGACTTTCTCGATTAATCCGACATACACTTTGATATTCGGTGTGAGCCCCTCGTCTGTTTGAGTCGGATAGGCAATCGCCTGGACTTCGGGACTATCAATGATGTCGAGTTTGGGAGGCCAAACATCCCAACCGTCGGGGCGCTCGATGACCTCAATCAGTCGATCAAATGTTGATTGTGCAACTTCCCGATGTTTCTCCGTCACTTCTGCGTTCGCGTCCGCAGCGACGAAAATGATCGCCAGCGTCGCAAATGCGATTCGCAGCTTGTCCGATCGGGGCGTAACAAAGAGGTTCATTACTTAAGCCCTTCAGCATTTTTGTTCAGTTTCGACAGAGTCTCGCTCGTAATGCCATGCGAGCCTTCCAGGCTCAAAACCTCTTTCTTTGACGAACCGCTTTGAAGCTGAGACTCTCTGGTCGGGAGCCCCCCTTTCGACTCTCCCTGTTTAATTTTAATCCCGTCGAATGCCGTCGACCAAAATTCTTCTCCAGCATGCCGATTGTTAGCCACTTTGTTTTTCAATGGCTGAAGCTGACCAACGCCAAGTTTTGCACTCTTTTGTCCTAACACATTTCGGAGCGCAAGAGACTTTTCTCCATCAGTGCTTTCGAGGCCTGCGGCGATTGCCGCATTCTTGTTCTGTTTGTCGGACCTCCCAGCCAGGCCGAGGTCGTTTGGCTGCATCGACTTTGTCGACGTCTCCGGTTGCAAAAATCGCTCTTTCACAAGCCCATTCGATTGAGACCACGCAGTTGAACTCAGCCCGGCGGCGACGCTAAATATCACGGTCAGTTGCAGCAAGTGTGGAGTTCGAATCATTTGGATGTATTCCCTTTAGAGCATTATCAATACTTGTTGTGCCCGTGAAGGTCACTTTCATGACTTCATAGACTGCTCGCCACGAGGCAGAACGGTAAGACCAATATTGGACCTGCCCTGGATGGAGCGGAATCGAATATCGTCGTTAGTGAACTGACGGATCTGCATCACATGCGTTTCAAATTTCATTCAGATTTTCCTGCTCCTGACAAAAATTTTACATTTGTTCGAGAGTTATGAGCCTCACTCGATTTGTGCTTGAATCAAAAACCCTCTTAGGAGCTGAAGAATCATTTCACATTGAAGGTTGAAAAGTAAACATCTTGTATTCTTGATCTATTTGGGACGGATTACCACACTGATACTGGCTGTCGCCCACTCGTTTCGTGAAAAAATATTTCCGATCTCCTCAAGGGTCAGTGGAGCCGACAGTATCTCCTCTGATGAGCGTTCAGGCGGTTGTTCCCTCTTGCGAACATTAAATCCTTTGGCGCGACCGAGTGATGGGAAGATCTCCTTGTTGAGCCGCTCGATAGTGATATCGCGCAGGGGAAGTGGTCGTTTGCAGACGATCGCCTTCACGATCGTGGGACCTGTTGGCGGTTGTGCAATGAACTCAAAATCCATCTGAGGTGTTGGGATTGTTACGGTTTGATTTTTTCTCATTCTAAACTGCCCGTGAAATGCATTGGGCATTAACAGAGTGAGCTCGCCAACCGAGTCGACCGAGATGAGAGTCAGAAAACAGTCTTCGTTAGCCCTAACTCTGACTTCGAGGAGATCTCCGACTTCATAGGATTGGCGCTGATCGGCTGTCCATAATTGAACTTGCAGCTGTCCATCGCGATTCTCCGCATCAACGAGAGACACCCCTGTAGATCCCACAGTAGGGTTTGCTGCGGCCTGAACCGCATCGTTTTTTGCAAACTGCATCGTTTCTTCTGCGAAGTAGGGAAACGGCAGCGGCTTGGATGTACGAACTTCGGCGAGCCCCACAAGTCGTGCAATTCTGGCGAACTGAGAGAAGACACGCTGACGATCGAAGATTCCCTGTTCAGAAACTCTCAACAACTGCCGTGTTTCGGTTTCGCGCGACATTCTTTCCCGAAATTCGTCTGGGTTCATTCCAAACTCTGCTGCGAGCCCTTCCGTATCAAGGTCTCTCTTGAATCGGTTGAACAGTTCACGAGCTGGCTCCGTCGCACCACGTTGCGGAATTCCAGATTCTTCCAATGCTCGAAGAAAGCGTTCTCGGTCATTCTCAATCAGTTGTTCGAATTCGGCATGCGGGGGATAAAGCTCTTTCACAAGTTCTCGTTCATCTGAAGTGAATCGAACGAAGTTTCCAGACACCTCCTCGCGAAGCACATCAAGTTGAGCCAGTCGCGGCGAGTACTTCTCCGGCTTCATTCCCTGAAAGTGACAGCTCAGACAGCTGATACCGTTGATGATTGCATCTCTCGGCATCGTTCCATCCTGCACAATTGAAGAGGGGGCAACATCGAGCCTCTGACCTTCAGCGTCGACAAGCATATACGCCTGATAACCGTTGGGGAGATTGTAAATCGCCTCTCCGCCGTCATGCTTGAATTCATATTTGTTTGTAAGTCCAACACCCTTTGGGCCGAATGGGAAATCCATAAAATTCGATTCACCATCATTGGAACCGTTGTCGTAACTCAAGTGGTAGCCACCTCCTCGAAATGGAATCCGTTCCAGCAAACGGTTGTAGTCTGAGACCTTTGACTCAATCATTCCTGATCGGGCGACATTGCGATTGCGAATTTCCCGAAACCGTTCAATCCCTAGCGATTGCTCAAGCTGGGCTAACGTCGGGGGAATCTCAACCATTTCGTGATAGAGCGGCGGTTGAAGTGTTGCAAAGACAAACCAGTCAGCTCGTAGATATGGTAGCTCTGAAGAAGTCAGTTCATACACGACATTCCCTGTCCCCTCGCGAACTTCAATTGCAAACGGATAGTGCTGGGCAACACGATCCCATTTTTTCCGGTCCCAGCCAATGTGACGTAAGTCAAACCGAAAGATCGTCCGAGCCGAATCAACAGCGACTAGCTTTTGAGCGGCAGTCGAAGTGTCGAGGCCTAAAACATCGGGCGACTGTGAAAGCGAGTTCAATGTTTTGACGATCGCTGCCCGATAGATTTCCAGTTCGTCTTCGCTTACGTCGTTTCGATTATGAAGATTCGTCAGCGTAAGATAGCGTGCGTTCTCTAATTTTGTTCCTGAAAGTGTTTGCAGGTCGCTTGCCATCGCCTCCATCATTTCACGAAGCGAGATCATCTTACGCGGTTCAGCCTCCTGGCTTGAAGCATACTCATCACTCGCTCCTCCACGATGAATCCACTCGCGAAGAGTTGCCTTTTCAGCTTTCGTAAGCGGACCGTTCCAGGCAACGTCATCGTACTTGGGTTTTGGCATGCGGGCATCGTCGCCCAGTAGCAAATCGTTGAGTAACTCCTCATCGGTTGGATCGAGATAGTACTCATAAAGTCCTTCGAGCTCGAGCAGATCGCCGACGCCAGATGCCGCTTCATCACCCAGTTCGTCATGACAGACTGAGCATTTATTCTTCAGAATCCAGTGAACTTGTTGATCAAGTTGGTCGCCCGTGGGTTCCTGACAGCTTGCTTTGTTACTGCATGAAAAAAGCAAGACTGAAAAAATCAGGGTCAGTGCTCGAGTCATCAAAGTGGTCCCGGATTCGATGGCTGTGTACTTGCGGCAGCGACAATTGTACAACGAACCTCACATTTTTGTAGTCAGGACCTGAAACCAAAGCGTTTTCATGTCGTCATCGAAGCTGATTGAATCGGTCCAATCTCCTTAAGAATCAATTCGGCCGCCATTGGGATGAAAGATTTCCCTGCCTATGAGAAAGACGAGATTTCGTTTTTTAATCAGGTCATTGCCACCGATCTGAAAACTCGATAGCCAACGCCTTTTGACAGAGCGATCAATCAATTGAAATAACGTGGACTTCTTCAGTTCTTCATTTTGTGACGTGATCTACTCAACATACAATCTAAGAACATGCTATAGACATGATGATTTCCTGACAGTGCATAAACACGCCACGGCTTGACCATGAATCGAATCTTTTTAGTCGTCACCCTGCTCTTCTCCATAAATCCAGCCACAGGTCTTGGACAGGCTGATTTTGAAGCGACGGCTGCACATTCTGATCTCAATCAGGCGCGAATTGAATTGAACCGAAAGGTCCAGGAGACCTGGAAGAACGGAAATGTTTCTGATGCGCTTGATATGGGTCTTCAACTGCTGGGGGTCGAGCAGAAGCTCTTCAACGGAAAAGAAGAAGAGAACATTCGAATCGCTGAGAGATATGTTCTCTTATGCAATTATGCCTTGGAACTCAATCAAGTGGAACGGGCGCGGCGGTTCTTGGACTCAGCAATTCGTCGATATCGCCAGAACGCCCCTGAGAAGAGTTGGCAGCAATCCGAAGCTGAACATCTCGAATTGGTCATCAACAAACTGCTCTCTCTTCCGCTGACAGACCGCCAGGAACTCTTCGGTTCGGCTCGGGAACTTCAGTTGACGATGGAAGGAAATGACCCGAACCGTCAAGTCGAAGCTGCTGAGAACTACGCCCGCCTGAGTCGAGAAATCTTCGGCGAAAGGGCCCCGTTGGCGATCATGGCGATGATGCATGTTCAATCCGCGCAACTGCGACTTGGGCGACTCGAGACAGTCGGAACTCAACTCGAGAGACTCCGCATTGAACTGCAACAGGTCGAGCATCCAGAACATCCGAACCACGCCGCTCTCATGTATTTACTCGCAGAGCACTCAGCATACCTGGGGAAGACCGAAATCAGCCTCGACTACGTCAATAAGTCAATCGAACATTTCAGGCAGTCCGGAGCCTCGTATCAGGGGACTTGTATTTCCGCAAAGGCGCTCAAAGGATATTTGCTCATCTCGACAGGACAGCACCACGATGCCCTTGCACCTCTCCGAGAAGCTTACTCGACAGGAAAACGCGAAGGATTGCTTCCAAGTCATATACAGATCATCGCGGATCAATTTTGCATCGCACTCCAGAGGACTGCTCGTGCGGAATGGGAAGAGCAGAATTGGGAAAGAGCTGAGCAACTGGCAAAGGAATCCTATGAAATTGCTTTAGAACAGTGGGGCGAAGAAAACTTTCGTACGATCGAGATTCGAATTGATCCGGTCATGACTGTTGACAGGCAATCATGGACAAAAGAACAGAAAGAAACGTATCAGCAAATTCAGTCACTGCACCAGCAAATGCAATCACTCATCCAAGCTGGCGAACAACAGCAAGCCGTTGAGATTGCGAAACAGCGATATGCCAAGCTCGCGGACCTCTTTGGCCGCAAGAACTCTGAAACGTTGCGGGCCCGATTTGATGTTCTGGACTTACTCACGGACCCCAAGATTCTTGGCGAGCAGGACCATGCAATACTCGTCAGCCAGATCAACGAATTTCTGAGAGTGACAGGGAATGTCTTCGGAAAAACTCATCCCTTCTATGCGACCGCCTGTATGGACTTCGCTGAACACTTCGATTCAAGCAGTCCAGAAAGGTTCAAGTTGACGCGTGAATCTGTGACCGGTTTTCGAACTGCCTTCTCTGAGAATTCAGATGAATACATTGAAGCATTGACAGTTCTTGGTTGTCTCTTAGCTAAACATCTGGACGAAGAAGCAATCGAACATTTGAGCAAGGCGATTGAACTCTGGGAATCACGCCCTAGTCGTGGATGCTATGCTCATTCCTTAGCAATCGCCTCGCTCGGAGGACTGTACTACAACCTCGATGATCCGTACGAAGCGAGGCACCTTTTGGCGAAAGCGGTGGACCTGTTTCGCAACAACCAGAACGACAACGTGAATTATGACCTTGCGGTCACACTCAACTATCTCGGAAATATCGCAGGTGTTTATGGTCGTTACTTCGATGGGATCAAATATTACGAAGAGGCGATTTCACTTTTTGAAAACAACTCCTCGAATCTGACAGCAGCGCGATTCGGAAAGTCTCTCAATGACTACACCGGAACTTATCAGTGGTGCCTGTACAACGCATCTGAGCATTACAGTGAGACTGGTGACTTTGAGAATGCTGAGCAAGTTCTCAAGAAATTGATCGCACGTTACCCCGACGAAAGTCCGATCGAATCTTATCGCAGCGCACTCTACTCGCTCACAATCGTCTACGCTCAACAGGACCGATATGACGAGGCTACGAAACTATTGCAAAAAGTGTCACGAATTGTTGAAAAACATTTCGATGCCGATCCTCTTGTTCGAGGGAAATTCTTTCTGAAAAGTGGTCACGCCGCATTGCTTGCTGATCGGAAACGTGAGGCACTCCAGCAACTCGATCTCGCATTGGTTGAGTATCAGAAGATTGACGATCTGAACAAAATTGATCGTGTCGAATGGGGGTACTTCGATAACGATCTTCTCTGGTTGAGGAAGTACTATGAACAATTGCATGCCTGGGATCGCGTCGCTGAAGTGCGAGAGTTTGCACAGGACTCAGAAGCAATTCTCTACTCGGATGCTCCCGATGTTCTCAGAAGGCTCGAACAAGAACTCGAACTGGCCCGACGGATTGCAGCGCTCACAGGAGAGGACCTCGCAGCCTACGAACAACTCTTCAAAGACACCCAGACGTTGAAAGATCACAATAATGTGGGAATTGACCCGCAACTGCTTGGTCGTTCAGAAAGCATTCTCAAGAAGTCTACCGAAACTCTGGGGCCGCTGAATCTTGCAATGATGAATTATGCAAAGGCAGCAGCTACGTACTTTGAGGAGCAGGAAAACTATCAGCAAGCGATCTCCATGAGCATTTTAGCTTACACTTGCGGGGCTTCTAAACTGGGGAGCGGGCATCCAGATTCGCTCACCTTTATGACTCGAAACTCACGTCTCATGCGAGCACTGGGACAGTATCAAGAGGCACTCAGTTTTTCTAAAAAAAGTGTCTTTGATACTGCGCAGTCCCGGGGCGACGAGGATATCGATACTTTTGCTGCCCAATTCGAACTCGCACAGGTTTATGCAGAGATCGAAGATTATTCCTCGGCTTTGCCGTTGGCTCGTTCGGCAAGCGAAGGTTTCAGACGACTCTGGGGGACGGAGAATCGAGAGTATGCCAATGCGATTCGCCTGCTCGGCGAAATCTATTACGGAATTGGTGAACCAAGATTGGCACATGCCGAGATTCTCCGATCGCATGAAATCATTCAAAGACTCAAGGAGGTCACCGAACGTGACCGACTTCGCAGTGCAGCCACCGTTGCAGTTTCAACGGCAACCGACGACTCTCGTAAAATCGAAGCCCGTGAACGATTTGAAGAGGTGTTGAATGCATACGAAGTTGCCGATCGTGCTGAGTCTGCAGAATTCTTCGAACTTCTCATTGAGTATGGCGACGCACAATTGCGTTGGGATGACATCGAGAAAGCGACAAAACTGTTTGAGCAAGCGGTCATCGGACTGGCTCATCGTAAGAGTCACTACAAGCTGCAACAGTCCGCTCAACAAAAACTTGGTATCGCTCAAAGAAAAAACGGCCAGTTCGAACAGGCACGCGACAATCTAACGGAAGCCCTCAATCTTCAACGGAAACTCTTTGGGGCTGAATCACGGGTCATCACAGAAACACTTTTCCAGCTTGCAATTGTTGAGCACGTCCTTGGAGAGGACCACTCAGCTTTGAAGCACGTGGAGAACTCTCTTCAACTTCAGCAACGTCAACTCTCCGAAATCGGTCGACTGCTCAGCGACACTTCGCTCACAAGTCTGCTCGACCAAGACGAGAGACCACTCGACCTGTTGATCTCGATCATCAACAAGAAACAACCGGCTCCCTCTGATATTCGAATGGCTCTCGACTGGACGATGCAACGAAAGGGGCTGTCTCTCGACTTGAATTGCCGTTTGAAGACTTTTGAACAATCACAATCGTTCGATTCCGAAACTCTCAATTTGATCGAAAAACTGCGAGTGCTTAATCAGGAACTCGCAGACTTGACGCTCGGTCAAGACGGCACACGATCCGAAAGCGAACTTGCAGCTCAACGCCGACAGAAACAGAGGGAAATTTCCGAAGAACAAGGGAAGCTGAACGAGCGATTACATAATCTGGTTGCCGCCAACAGCGAATTTCAACTCGACACAGATCAACTCTCATCGAAGCTCGAAAGCAACACTGCTTACATCGAATTCCTGAAGGTGAACCGATTTGCAGCCGGTGCGTCTGGGTACATTGCCTTCTTCGTTCGCAGGGAGAATGAACAGACCCAGATTCAATTTGCAGATTTGGGAAACGCTGAAGAGATCGACGACTTGATAGAAGAGTTGCGAGAGCAAACTCGTCGATTTCCGAGAATGCTGCGTCTGTCAACGGAAGAAGAACTGGAAACACGATACCGACAACTTTCTCAGAACTTGTATCATCGTCTGCTTGGGCCGTTTGAAGAACACCTCGATCAGGTGACAATTCTGACAATAAGTCCCGACGCG
This sequence comes from Thalassoglobus polymorphus, assembly GCF_007744255.1. Classification (GTDB taxonomy): domain Bacteria; phylum Planctomycetota; class Planctomycetia; order Planctomycetales; family Planctomycetaceae; genus Thalassoglobus; species Thalassoglobus polymorphus. The sequence continues at coordinate 2,802,800 of NZ_CP036267.1, forward strand.
GGGATTTCTGGAGTCCCGTTCTCTGCACTTGTCGACAACTCAGACCACTATCTCGTTGAGACGAAAGAGATCAGCTACGTATCGTCCGCCCGTGACCTGACACGCAAGCACGAACCGCCAGGAGTGGGGACTCTAGTGATCTCAAATCCGAACTTCGATGCCGAGGTTGAAGTTCGCGAGCAAGTCGTTGCAAAACAACAGGAGCAATCTCAAAATCTGGTTGCGTTGCGAGGAGCGAACGGGATCGACTTGCGATCACTGCGCTGGAAACGATTGCCGGGAGCAGAATTAGAAGCTGATGATGTGCAGACAATCCTGAGCTCGACGGCTTATCAACCAGTCAATGTTTTTGTTGGTGATGCTGCCGTCGAAGAAGTCTTCAAGTCAGTTCACGCCGCTAGAATCGTCCATCTGGCAACCCACGGTTTTTATGTCCCTTCGGCAGAAGAAGATGAATTCGAACGCGGTTCTGTCCGATCGACTTCCAATCTTTCGCGGCTGCGAGCTGCAGACAATCCACTTCTTCGTTCGGGGATCGTTCTCGCCGGGGCGAATCGCTCTTCGTCAGTCACGAATGAAAAACGAAAGCTCGAGGACGGATGGGTGACCGCTCAGGAAATTGCTCGGCTGAATTTTCGAAATACAGAACTTGTCGTGCTCAGCGCATGCGAGAGTGGGTTAGGTGACGTATCCTCAGGGCAAGGCGTCCACGGAATTCGACGAGCATTCATGAACGCTGGTGCTCATTCGATACTGACAACTCTCTTTGAAGTCCCTGACGGTGAAACTCGCGATCTTATTCGTGCGTTCTACGAAGAGTTAGCGGCTCGCCACAACCGACGCTCAGCCATTTCCCAAGCTCAGCGTACACAGATCGAGAAACGTCGTGCAGAAAACAATGCAGCTCACCCGTTCTACTGGGCCAGCTTCGTTCTATACGGAGATGTTGAGTAATCTGGAAGCTGGCCGAAAACCTCTGGAATCGCTATTTTTCCCAACGCTTGAGAGAGAAATCTCATGTTTCAGAGGCAATTCTAAACCAGTGCGACACTTTTCAACCGTCAAACGTCACGCTTATCCGACCGGTGTCTACTGACTGGAGCGTCACCAGCGATTTCAGCACTGCCAGCAAGCATGACAGACCGGAAAATGAGTTTCTTTAAGACGGAGTTCTTGATGTCGATTCGTAGTGTCTCGCGCATGCTACAAGAGCAAATTATCACCGGGATGACAACTGCATTTGAGGCGGCAACTTCAGGTCGATTCGATGCTCCCATTCAGAGAGAGGATAGTCCCAGGCATCGTGTCGAAACGGTTCAGTCAGCGGCATGACATAATCCGGATACCCACTGGGTAATGGGAGGTGCCCCAAATCGACTGATGGGTCAACCACAACTTGCGGTTTTCGACCGTTGAGAGAAATAAGTGCTAATGCACGAATTTCAATTCCCCTGTGACCACGTTGCTCCAGATCTTCAGCAATGAATCGACAAAGTTGATGGATCATTCTGGGGTCACGTGAGATCACTCCTAATTGTCGTCCCGTAACGTATGACCGAAGATCGACAGTTCCCGACCTCCCAGAACTGGGATCGGTCGCATAGATTCGAAGACCACATTCCTTTGCCCTCAACAACATGTGCCAGGCAAAATGATGAGTGTATTCATCCCAATTTGAATTTCCGGGATACACGAAAGAGCGAAGCGGAAAGAGACACTGCCAACTCACATAAAGTATAAAAAAGCAAGTTGTCAGGTTCTGCATTCTGGCAGAGGCGGGCTTCCAAGCCTTGTGATCGATTGAAGAGGAGACATAGGATTTTCGCCTTATCCAGACAAACAATCGTCGAGGCCAGTCCGGTTCAAAGAAAACGGTCGTTGTTAGAATCATGAACCAGGGAAATATGCCGATTGTCCAGATGACGGAATTCGCGAGATGGAAGCCGACCGCGAGTATGTATGCTAAAGGGCGAGTTTTCTTATAGAGCAAACCAGGGACGATCAAAATATCGAAGAGCATCCCTCCCCAAACCAGGGTCATGACAACCCACTCTTGCTCCATCCATGGACCACCGATGAGTGGCAAGTCTGTCTTGGCAGCCATGGACATTCTCATCGGCTGTCCGCGTAGCCAGTCCGGATCAATCTTCGCAATCCCTCCAAAGAAGTATGGGACGCCAATCTGAAACCTGATCAACCACAACGTCCATGTTGGGACAAGCTGTGATCGGATAGATGGAAAGAAATAGGCATCAACAGAACATGCACGATGCGCGGGGAGGAATGGAAGCTGTAGCGATAACAGTGAAACCAGATAATAGTGATTCTGGTAATAGGACTTATCGATCAGGAAGCCATACACAAAGCAAACCGCGAAGAGAATTGCTGCAACGCGATAAAACAGACCGACTGCAATCATGAACGCTGTCAACGCCATGATCAGATATTGGAAGTGAATGAATTCGTAGGTCTGTTCATCGAAGACAAATTTCACGTCCACCGGACGCACCCACTCAAATCCATCATACGGGAAATGAATCAGTGGAATTGTATAGAACAATTCCACTGTCCCTGATGACAGAAACTTGCATGCATACCAGCACATCACGCTTCCAAACGCGATGCGATAGAAGACAAGCCAATCGATTGCTACGGGGCGGTGCAGGCGTTCTGTAAGATCGAACGGTTCCGAGGAGTTGTTCAACATGAAGTCGCATCAAGAATTGAAGAATACAATAGAGTCTGTCAACGATCTAGAACAGTTTGCTCTACCGTGTGCCCGTGAAGAACGCATTTCTCTAGAACTGATCCTGAAGCTTGAAATTGCTCTCTCAAACGTTGAGGAAAGCGACCATTCCAGTAGTTTTCGGACTGGTTCTATTAAAATGCTGTTCGTCACGAGGCAGATCCTGCAAACCAATTCGAAAGATTCTCTAATCGTCATCTTCCAGGTCATCCAGATCGTCATCACTCAACTTCGTATTCCGCCGTCTTTTTGGTTTTTCCGGTAAGTCAATCATGAATCGATTTTCTTTTTCAGTGGAGATCGAGACTTCCATGAGGACTCTGTTGCTGTCTGTGTCACAGTTACACTCAAAGTCTGGGAATCGTTCTGGGTGAGGTGCGTCAACACTCACATTGTGATTTCCAACCACAGCACCATCTTCCGACCCATATGTTGAGATCGTAAACTCACCATTCTCTTTCGTTGTTCCCCATCCAGATTTCCCGACATTCGCGTCCTTGCCGGATGCAGTGGGGGAGAAATAGACCCGAACATTCGCAACCGGGCTTCCATCACACGTGACAACACCTGTCACCTCAGCGGTGGGAAATTCTTTCAGTCCACCGCCTCCACACCCTGAAACCAAACAGATCAGTACAGGTATCAACAGTTTCAATTTGTACATTATGACCTCAAACTAAAAAGAACACGCGAACCAATCCATGTTGATTCGCGTGTTGCTAAAGATAGATTCGGATTAAAATTCGCCAACAACATTTCCGTCTGCGATGTCACCAAGATTCCCATAGGTCACGAGATCAATGTTCTCGCTGAGAAAATGAACTGATCCATCGCCAAAGAGGAATTGTGCCCCTCCGACATGAAAACTGAAGGCACAATCATCGCTCACAGCATTGAACATATCATTCGGCGAGACGCGTCCATTGATAGGATCTTCAGCTTCAGCTTCGAAGCGAATCGGCTCGTCTGTATCAACGCCACCAATCCAGGTTGGCCAATCCTCAACTTCGCTATTAGAACCATCTGTCGTCACATACGAGCTTTCACCAACGAGCATCGTGTTGGTCAATCCATCTGTGATATCCCGGAACAATCGTCCTCCAGGAACGTCTGCTTGTTTTGGAAGCATCCCAGAGCCATCGCGTGGACCTCCGCCTGACCCTTTGTAATCAGACAACGCGTATCCGATCATGGCATCTTCCTCGGGAGGCAACGCGCCAGCACCACTTCCCGAAACTGAAAATGTTGCAGGCACGACGGAAGGAAGCGTCGAAGAGGGACAACGATACCCACTGATGACTGTATCCCCACCAGGAATAATCCCGCCATAAGTACTCTCATGCCCTTTTAGCACACAAAACCGATTGTTGTTGGGATGCGACGTGGTGATCGCTGTGCTGTTCAAGTATCCCTCCATTTGGTTGTAAAGCGGTGCTTGATCAATGTACGGAAGAATTGCGTACATAAAACCAAAGCCGTCATCATCGCAACCATTGCTGTCATCAATGTCTGCCATCATGCCAGGAGGGAGCCGACCGAAAGTGTCGTTGTAATTATGAAGGGCCAGACCAATTTGCTTCAGGTTGTTCTTGCACTGGGTTCGGCGAGCAGCTTCTCGTGCTTGCTGAACAGCTGGCAGTAACAGTGCGACTAAGATGGCTATGATCGCAATCACTACCAAGAGTTCAATAAGAGTAAAGCCGATTCGTTTTCTTGTTGTCATGATACACCTGTGAGCTTGTGAACGTTGGGGAGCGCGGGAAAAGTGGCGTCTGCAATACAGTTTCGACAGCAAGTCACCTGATGGTCTCAGGCTCGAAGAAAAATGCGATCTGGTAGTTAAACAGCCAGCATTTCGAGATTCCCCCTGAGCTGCTTTGTCAAAACTGAGGGGAGTATGACTCAGCGTTATGAACTTCCAATTAAGCAAATGTGAAATGCAAGTTAAAGCCTTTTTGTGTGGTTGCATCACACCAAAATTATTGGATAACTATCGCCATCACTTAAGTCACCTCCCTGCAACCTGGAGTTCAAAAGTCATGGTTCATTCGATTCCTCGCCGTTCTTTCTTGAAAGCAACCGCCTTCAGCCTTGGTAGCGGAGCAATCGGCCCTGCATTCCAAAACCTGCTGGCAAGCGAAGACAATCACCGCAAAAGCTCTGGCTACGGAAAACTGCGACCAACAGTTGATAAGTCGACTGGTCTGAAGCTGTTAGAACTTCCGGAAGGTTTTTCATATCGCTCATTTGGCTGGACCGGCGATCAAATGGATGGAGGAGCAATCACACCGGGTGTGCATGATGGAATGGGCGTTATCGACGAACAGGATGGAATTATTACGCTATGCCGAAACCATGAAATTAAACGAGCGAGTTCACCCTGGGGTAAGCCTGAAATTACTTACGATGCAAATGCAGGAGGGGGCTGCACTAACCTGCGATTTGACGCCAATAGTGGCGAATGGCTTAATGCATGGCCAAGTCTCTCTGGAACAGTCAAAAATTGTGCTGGAGGACCAACACCATGGAACACTTGGCTCTCCTGCGAAGAAAGTGTTTTAGGACCAGGCGGAGTTGATGACGACGAAGTCTTTGACTTTCATGAGCACCATGGCTGGGTGTTTGAAGTCCCAGCTGATGGTGATGCAAGTGCGAAACCGATTCACAGCATGGGACGTTTCGTTCATGAAGCAATCGCCATCGATCCTGACACAGGAATTGTGTACGAGACAGAAGATCGAGGGACAGCTGGTTTTTATCGCTTTATCCCAAACAAAGCTGGAGCGCTTGCAGAAGGCGGAAAACTTGAAATGCTATGTGTCAAAGGCCAGGAGGATCTAAGGAAATTCGGGCGTGTTGGTGCAACATTCGATTGCATCTGGGTTCCTATTGATGATCCTGAAAAAGCACATGCTGATGAAAAAAAACAAGATGAATTAGGGTGCTATACTCAAGGAAAACAACATGGCGCGACCACATTTGCTCGCCTGGAAGGATGTTGGTTCGGGAATGACTCGATTTATTTCGATGCAACATCTGGCGGCCCTGTCGGTTCTGGGCAAATCTGGAAATTTGATCCCCGGACTCAAACTTTAACCTTGCTGTTTGCTTCACCCGCGAAAGAAATACTGGATTCTCCAGACAACTTAGCTGTAAGTCCTCGCGGAGGCATCATCCTGTGTGAAGATGGTGATCTGATCCCACAACGTCTTCACGGTTTAACCTCACAAGGTGAACTGTTCACGTTTGCAAAGAACATTGTTCAATTGCAGGGCGAACACAATGGGTTCAAAGGGGATTTTCGAGGATCAGAATGGGCGGGGGCAACGTTCAGTGCTGATGGAAAATGGTTGTTCGTGAATCTTCAAAAACCTGGAATCACCTTTGCAATCACAGGGCCATGGGGCACTGATCTTTTATAAAGGTGAAAAGGTTCTTCTATCTGATTTAATGAAGTTCACAGGGTGTTTGCCAAAGGTTAACTACAGGTAGCAAAACTCTGTGATGATGAGCATGAATTTACGCTTCGTGTCTCAACTCGACCTTCTCATATTTCATTACCCTTCAACCGCAAGTATTTCCCCATGAAATCCAATCCGCTTCGAAAGATTCTCCCGGTCACCATCGTTGCATTTGCGTTGCCGGCGATGGGTTTGACGCAACTTGTTTTCGCTCATGATGGCGATGAGGAACACGAACACGAGCACCAGCCACCAACTGCGGAGGTTCGTGAAGTCTACAAACCAACACTGCTCCCGGACCGTATTGTTTTAACGTGGACTGGAGACCCGGCGACCTCACAAGCGGTCACCTGGCGTACTTCAACGCAGATCACTCAAGGGATTGCGGAAATCGCGAAAGCGGAAGCTGGTCCTGGTTTTCCTGCCAAGGCGGTGAGGGTCAATGCGACATCGCAAGCATTGCTCACGAATTTAAGTACTGCTCACTATCACACGGTCGAGTTTCAGGATTTGCAACCCAAAACCAAATACGCGTACCGCGTGGGTGATGGTGTGAATTGGAGTGAGTGGTTTCACTTCACAACAGCGAGTTCCCAGCCAGAGCCGTTCTCTTTTATCTACTTTGGAGATGCCCAGAACGACGTGCGTTCTATGTGGTCAAGGGTAATTCGGGAAGCCTACGGAGATGCTCCTGAGGCCGCGTTCATGCTGCATGCGGGCGACCTCGTCAACCGTGCTGAAGCTGATCACGAATGGGGAGAGTGGTTTGGAGCCGGAAACTGGGTGAATGCCATGGTGCCAAGCATCGCGGTTCCAGGCAATCACGAACAAGCCAAGTTACCAGATGGCTCACGACGTTTGTCACACCACTGGCGTCCGACATTCGCTTTTCCAGAGAATGGCCCCCCAGGACTTGAAGAATCTTGCTACACACTGGTCTATCAAGGTGTCCGAATTATTGGGCTCAACAGCAATCATCAACAGGAAGACCAGGCTGTTTGGCTGGATAAAGTCCTTAGTGAAAACGAATGTCAGTGGGTCGTCTGCACGTTCCACCATCCGATGCACTCCACCGGAAAGGATCGAGACAACTCTGAGTTGCGAGCACTCTGGAAGCCGGTCCTTGACGAACATCAGGTCGATCTGGTGTTGCAAGGACACGATCACACGTATGGTCGCACCGGACTGAAAACACCTCGCGGGTTGCCACAGACCATCTCCAACGTACCAACAGGTGTCAGCAAACAGGATGAAGCAACTGGAACAGTTTACGTGGTCTCTGTCAGTGGTCCTAAAATGTATTCTCTGCAGCCACACCCGTTTATGGTGCGAACTGCGGAGGACACACAGCTGTACCAGATCATCACCATCGACGGCAACGAACTCCGATACGAAGCCCGTACTGCCGTCGGGAAACTCTACGATGCGTTTACACTTCACAAGAAAGAAGGTGAGATCAACGAACTCATCGATCAAATTCCAGAGACTCCCGAACGTCGACGAGTCCCAGAAAAGCCAGCACCAAACGACGAGACCAAGCAGAGCATGTTGAAGTCCAATGGTGTCCCAGTGGTGGAGCCGTCAATGCGGTTACTGAATCCAGAAGCTGTTGACCAAGACGACTTGTGCATCTGGAGGCATCCTGTCGACCCAGCTCTCAGCACTATCATCACCTCAGATAAATCCGCCAATCGGATCTTTGTTTACGATCTTGAAGGCAAGCTGTTGAGTTCTCATGAAGTCGCGAAACCGGGCAACATTGATATCCGAGGCAACTTTCCATTAGCCGGAAATCGTGTGGATTTAGTAGTTGCTAACCAACGTGATGACGGAGAAAGGTTAGTAGCGTTTCGTGTTGATCCGAAAACGCGTGAACTCGTCCGCGTTGATCGCGGTGACCTGATGACCGGACCGAATTACGGTGGCTGCCTGTACCACTCTTTGAAAACAGACCGCTTTTATTTCTTCAGCACTTCAGAAGAAGCTGGAACAGTGCAATTCGAACTCAAAGACGATGGTGACGGACAAGTCATCAGCACAAAGGTTCGCACCTTGCCGCTGGGAAAGTCTGAAGGTGCTGTTGCAGACGATCAATCAGGGATCGTCTACATTGCCGAAGAAGAAAAAGGAATTTGGAAGGTCGGAGCAGAACCTGGTGATTCCACAACAGGCGAACTTGTTGTGACCGTTGGCCAAGACGGAATTCAAGGAGACCTGGAAGGTGTCACTTTGACCGCACCGAATGAAGGTGACAGATTCCTTGTTTTTTCCGATCAGGGAGCAAGTACGATGCACGTACTTCCACTGGACGGCAGTACGACCACCAAGCGATTCACCATTGACGGAGTGAAGGAAACAGATGGCATCGACCTCACAATGACTCCCTTGGGAGACAAGTATCCAAACGGCATCTTCGCATGCCACTCAGACGAAGACCGCTGCCCCATCGTCGTTACACCCATCGAACGCATTCATGAAGCACTCCATCGTGAATAAGCTGACGGTGACGATGCGACAGAAAAAAAATTCTCCTA